>JAIQFM010000043.1 GCA_020073285.1 Terriglobia bacterium
TGTACAACGCGATCCACACCAATGCGTATTACCTGCTGCTGCCGATCATCGCGATAGGGCTGATCCTGGGCGTCATCGTGTACTGGATGGCGGTGCACTGGGTAGTCGGGCGCAGCCAGTTGATGAGCCTGCTGTCCACCTTCGCGGTGAACATGATGGTGATCGGCATCGGCACCGCGTTGTGGAGCACCAGTCCGTACAACGTCGACTTCAGTCTGTCCGGCATCACCATCGGGCCCTACACGTTTACCGGCAACCACATCGCGGCGGCGACCTCGGCGATAGTGATCGCGCTGGCGCTGGAATTATTCCTCTCCCGGACGCGCTTCGGGAAAGCCATCCGGGCGGTGTCCGACAATCGAGATGCGGCGGAGTTAATGGGTATCTCCTCGACCGCGGTACTCACCGGGGCGTTCGCGATCGGCATTGCGCTGGCCATCGCGTCGGGTGCGCTGGTCTCGACCCTGTTCCCCTTTACAATTCTGTCCGGCGCGGTCTACCAGTTGAAGAGCTTCGTCGTAACCGTACTGGCCGGACTGGGCAAGCCCTTCGGCGCCCTGGTGGCCGGGGTGCTGCTCGGGTTGCTGGAAGGCCTGGTGACGCCTTTCATCGCCGTGAGTTGGGTGCCGCTCATCGAATTCGTGTTGTTTGTGGTGGTGTTGATCTTCTTCCCGCGCGGGATTTTTGCGAGGGCAAACGCGTGATCGTCCGACGGCCCGTGCTCTACCTGACCCTGATCACGGCGGCGCTATTCATCTACCTTCCGTTGCGCACCAACAACGTGCTGCTACGCGAAGACCTGATCCTTGTCTCCGTCTCCGTCATTCTCGCCAGTAATCTCAACCTGATGATCGGGTACACGGGATACGTAAATTTCGGCCACATTGTGTTCTATGGACTCGGCGGCTACGTGGGGCTCTACCTGGCAACGGTGTGGCACTGGCCGCTGATCGTGGCGGCGCTCGGGGCCGGGGTGGTGGTGAGCCTGTTCGCCCTGCTGCTCGGGTTGGGCATCCTGCGATTGCGGGGGGCTTATTTCGCGCTGGCCACGATCGGCATTCTGCAGGCGGTGCAGTCCTTCGTCGCGAACTTCGATCCGTGGGGCAGGTCCACGGGGATGTACCTTTCGTTTGAAGTCTACGAGCCGCTGGGTGGGGCCATGCGGGCGTTGTGGATCACCTACTACCTGGTCATTGGGGTAATGGCGCTGTCGCTCATCCTGAGCTTGGGCATCAAAATCTCCAAATTCGGCTTGGGCTTGTTTGCCATCCGGGAGGACGAGGATGCGGCCGTCGTACTGGGCGTCAATACGACCGTGTACAAGGCCATCATCTACAGTGTGTCGGCGTTCCTGCCCGCCGTGGCCGGCACGTTCATGTATTACAAGAACGGCATGATCGATCCTTCCATCGCATTCGAGTTTATCGCCTCCCTCGAGGGCATTGTGATGCTGATGCTGGGCGGGAAAGGCACGGTAGTAGGCGCGGCGCTCGGCGGCGGGCTATACGAGAAGCTCCGTTCCTACCTTCTGACTTCGCCGCGGCTATCGAATTTCCACTTGGTGATCGCGGGTGGCCTGCTGCTGTTGGTGATTCTGTTTGCGCCCGGCGGACTGATCGGCTGGTTGTATTCGCTGGTGCCGCGCGCCCGGAAGGTGATCGAATGACGGCCCTGCTGGAAGGACGCGGTATTTGCAAGCGATTCGGCGGGCTGCTGGCCGTATCCGACGTCAGCTTCACGCTGAACGAGGGCGAGATTCTGGGGCTGATCGGCCCCAACGGCGCCGGGAAGACGACGCTGTTCAATGTTGTGAATGGGGTCTACAGGTCTGACGGTGGAACGTTTGCCTTTGCCGGACAGGACATCACGGGATGGCCGCCGAATAAGCTGGTGCACCTCGGGATGGCACGCACGCACCAGATCGTGAAGCCATTGAACGAGATGACGGCGTTGGACAATGTCACGGTCGGCGCCTGCTTCGGACGCGATTACCTGCGCCTGCGCGCTGCGCACGGCGTGGCCATGCAGGTGTTGGAGCAGGTGCACATGGCGGACCGCGCCAATATCCTGGCGAAGCACCTCACCATTGCCGGCAAGAAGCGCCTGGAGATCGCGCGTGCCCTGGCCGCCAAGCCCAAGCTGTTGCTGCTGGACGAAGTGCTGGCAGGGCTGAATCCGACCGAGGTGGCGAAGATGCTGGAACTGATCCGGGCGATCCGCGACCAGGGAGTCTCCATCATCATGATCGAGCACCTGATGCACGCCGTGATGAACGTGTCCGACCGCATCATGGTATTGAACTTCGGCCTGAAGATCGCCGAGGGCAAGCCCGAGGAAGTGGTACGCGATCCGGCGGTGATCGAAGCCTACTTGGGCAGCGCCGACATCGCCGACAAGTTGCGGGAGGTGCAATGACGGATATTGCCCTCGAAATCGAAAACGTCGAATCCGGCTACGGCGAGGTGCAGGTGCTGTGGGGCGTCTCGCTCAAGGTGCGCACCGGGCAGTTAACCACCATCCTGGGCGCCAATGGCGCAGGCAAGACCACCACGCTGCGCACCATCATGCATTGGCTCAAGCCGTGGAAGGGACGGGTAATGCTGGATGGCCAGGATGTCACCCGGCTGTCAATGCACGCCAAGGCACAGAAGGGGCTGGTGCTGGTTCCCGAAGGGCGGCAACTGTTCAGTGATATGACCGTCGAAGAAAACCTGCAAATGGGAGCGTACCCGCCGCGGACGCGTAAGAATGTCGCCCGGAATCTGGATCGCGTGTTCACCCTGTTCCCGCGGTTGCAGGAGCGCAAGCGCCAACTGGCAGGAACCCTGTCGGGCGGCGAGCAACAGATGTTGGCGGTGGGCCGCGGCCTGATGCAGGAGCCGCTGGTACTCATGATTGACGAGCTGTCGCTCGGTCTTTCGCCCTTGCTGGCGCAGCAGCTTTTCCTGACGTTGAAGAAGCTGAAGGGTGAAGGGATCACGATCGTGCTGGTGGAGCAAAACGTTCACCTGGCGCTGGCGCTCGCCGATTACGCCTACGTCATGGCCGAAGGCCGGGTGCGTCTGGAAGGGCCGGCGCAGCAGGTGGAGAACATGGACGAGGTCCGGAGCGCTTACTTGGGGCTATAACTGGCGCCGAACCAGCGGGTCAGAACTCCGGAGGCAGGCAGATGCAAATCCGTTCCACTGCGTTCTACGCGGGCACATCGGGTTGGGCGTATACGGTATGGAAGCCCGTGTTCTACCCCGCCAAGCTGCCGCAAAAAGACTTCCTCAAGTTCTATTCCACGCAGTTGAATGCCGTCGAGGTCAACTACAGCTTTCGGCGCATGTTGAACGAAAAGATCATCGCCTCGTGGATGGCACAAACTCCGGAGCATTTTCGTTTCGTGCTCAAAGCGCACCAGGCGATCACTCATTTCCGCCGGCTGAAAAATGCGGAAGAGCCACTGCAGCGCTTCGTGGATTCGATAGAGCCTTTGGCGCAAGCCGGACGTCTGGGGCCGGTCCTGTTCCAGTTACCGCCGGACCTCAAGGCTGATGGGCGCCTGCTGCACTCGTTTCTCGAGCTGGTACCGCACCAGTTGCGCGTGGCGTTCGAGTTTCGCGATGTGTCCTGGTTCAGCGATGACGTATTCGCGGTTCTGAAGCGACACAAGGCGGCGCTGTGCATCGCTGAAAGCGACAAATTGGAGTCGCCTGAAGTGTTTACCGCCGACTTCACCTATTTCCGCCTGCGGAAGCCGGAATACTCGGAGACTGAGCGGCAGCGGATCGCGACGGCGATGCGCAAGCGGCTGAACGAGGTCGGCGAGATCTACGCCTTCTTCAAGCACGAGGAGCGCCCGGACAGCCCGCTGTATGCGCGAGAACTGCTGGAGGCGGTCGCCGGCGGATCAAGCGCGGCCGCTTAGCTTTACTGTCCCCGCCCGCAGTGAACCAGCAACACTGATACGACGGGAACCCACCTGAGTAATCGTTCGACAGGAACTTATCGGACATAATCGCGGCGTGGCAATATCTGCGCCCAATGAGCGAATGCTCGCCGGGTTTGTCGACTACCTGAAAATCGAGAAGGGACTGGCGCGGCTGTCGGTGGAAGCCTACGTCCGCGACCTGAAGCAGTTCTCCGACTTCTTGCAGCAGCAGAAGCCGGCGCGTGTACTGTTGCGCGCCCGGCGACAGCAGGTCCGCGACTTTCTCGACCGCCTGTTCTCGCAGCAGGCCGACGGGCGCTCGGTGGCGCGCAAGCTCTCCGCGCTGCGGCAGTTCTACAAGTACCTGTTGCTCGACCGGATGATCGAGCACGATCCCACGTTGAACATCGACACGCCGCGGCAATGGAAGGTGCTACCGAAAGCGCTGTCGCGGGCGGAAACGGAAAGCCTGCTGACGTCAAAGGCGGCGCCTGTCGGTGGCCCATGCCACACGAACCCGTTTCGCAGGGCGATCGCGGCGCGCGACCGGGCGATGCTGGAGATGCTGTACGCCGGGGCGTTGCGCGTCAGTGAGGCGGTCGGTGTTGGCCTGAATGATCTAAAGATCGAACAGGGATGCGTGCTGGTGCGCGGCAAGGGGGACAAGGAGCGGATCGTGCCCCTGGGACGCGCGGCGGTGGAAGCGCTGCAGCAATATCTTGCCGGGCCGAGGTCGGTGCTGGCGGGCCCGCGAAGTTCCCCCCTTCTGTTCATCGCGCGAGGGGCGAGGCGCCTGACGCGGCAGCGCGTGTGGCAAATGGTACGCGCGGCGTCGCAGGCGAGCGGACGGGCGGCGTCGCCGCACATGCTGCGCCACAGTTGCGCGACGCACATGGTGGAGAACGGCGCCGACCTGCGCACGGTGCAAACCATCCTCGGTCACGCGGATATCTCGACGACGCAGGTGTACACCCACGTCGCGATTGACCGCCTGAAGACGGTATTCATGCAGCATCATCCGAGGGCGAAAAGAAGGAGCTAGTAGTTAGGAGTTAGCGAATTGGGCGAGCAGGACAGACAAGACGGACGGGCCGCGACGACAGCGGTCGAAAAAGGGACTGCGAATTTCCTGCGCAGCTTGCGCGAGCGGAATGCCTCGCGCCACACAATCCACGCGTACGCGCACGACTTGGGCGAGTTTGCACAGTACGCCGGCGAGGCGAAGTGGGGTGCCATCGATCACGTGCGCATCCGCGGCTTCCTGTCGCATCTGTACGAACGAGGGCTGAGCAAGACATCGGTGGCGCGCGCGCTGGCAGCGGTGCGCTCGTTGTACCGCTGGCTGGCGCGCGAAGGCATTGTCGAGCAGAATCCAGCGGCCCTGGTGGCAACGCCACGGCTTCCGAAGAAACTGCCGCGCGTCCCGACAATCGAGGAGATCAATGCCGTGCTGGACGGCGGGATGCCGGAGGCGGCGGCGTTTCCGGAACGCGACCGCGTGATCCTGGAACTGCTGTACGGTTGCGGGTTGCGGAACTCGGAACTGGTGGGCATGAACCTGGCCGACATTCACTGGTCGAACGGCGCCATCCTGGTGCGCGGCAAGGGCAGCAAGCAACGGATAATGCCGTTCGGCGAGTCGGCGAGCGCTGCGATTTCGGCATACCTGGCGGCCCGCGAGGCGGTACTGAAAGCGCGGAAGAAGTCGTCGCCGGCGCTGCTGCTGAACCGCCGCGGCGGACGGTTGACGACGCGCAGCGTGGGGCGGATCGTGAAGAGTATCGCGGTGGCGCGGGGACTTCCGCCAGACCTGCATCCTCACACGCTGCGGCACGCCTTCGGCACCCACATGCTGGAGGAAGGCGCGGACCTGCGGGCCATCCAGGAGATGCTGGGACATGAACGATTGGCCACCACCCAAAGATATACGCAGTTGTCCATGAAGCACGTGATTCAGGTGTACGATGCAACGCATCCGCGGGCGAAATGAGCGACTGCTTCGAGGTGCAGGAGTATGTCTTCGATCGAAACGGCGGTGAATCCGGCGATAGGCGGTGGAGCGGATTCGTCCGATAAGAGATCGGATAAGAGAAGGGCACTGCAGCGCGCGCTGGGGGCGGTAAACCGAGAGCTTTGGCTGCTGCTGGCGATGTTCGCTATCGCGCTGTTGCTGAATTTGCTGGTAGCGGAACACCGCATGCTGCTCGGCGTCTACGTGCTGCCCACGATTTTCTCGGCCTACTACTATGGCCGGCGGCATGCGGTTCTGACCGCCTTGGCCAGCGTAATCCTGATCCTGGCGCTCGCCTGGGTCAATCCCACCGTGCTGGGCAGAAGTTTCGATTTCATCGCCGCGGAGCCGTGGTTCGATTTCATGGTGTGGGGCGGAACACTGCTGGTGATCGCCTACCTGATGGGCACGCTCTATGACCGCAAGGAAGAGCACCTGCGGGAATTGCGGCAAAGCTATGAAGGCATTTTGATGATCCTGCAGCACATCGCGTCGGACAACAAGTACAGCCAGAACCACCCGTTCCGCGTATCGCTTACGGCGAGCAAGATCGCCGAGCAGATGGAACTCGGCTCACAACGGGTGGAGGACGTGCGCGCCGCCGCGCTGCTGCACGAAATCGACAAAGTTGGGATCTCCAACGAGATGCTGTATCAGGCTGCGAACATGACACCCGCGGAACTGGACCAGATCCAGGCGAATCTGGCGCAAGGACGAAAGCTGCCGCCGGCCAAAGGCGGAGCCCTGTGGCGAATTGTCCCCACGTTGCTGGCACATCATGCGCTGATGGAGAAAGCGGAGCAATCGCAACTGTTGCCGAATGCGCCGCTGGAGGCGCGCATTTTGCTGGTGGCGGATGTGTACGATTCGCTGACCAGCGCAAAGAACGCGCGCATCTCGCCATCGGAAGCGATGGAGCGAATTTCGCAGCGCGCAGGCATCGAGTACGACGCGGACGTTGTGGATGCCATGATCCAGGCCTTCCGCAAACGCGGGACGCGACCGGGCGAGCTGGAGATGAGGGCGCGCGGCGCGGATTAGGGGTAAGCGATCTCCTAGTCGGCGGCGGTGCGAGGCTGCCGCAATTCATGCAGGTCCAACCACATCTTCACCACGCGGGATTTCAAGGCCGCCGTCAGTTGGTTGTAGGTGACTTCGTGATGGTCCACCTGTTGCGGCGGGTAGATGGGGTCGCCGAACGCGATGTGCAGGCGGGTGAACTTCTGAAACCCCTTGCCGCGCGGCCAGGCTGCGAAAAATCCGTCCATGGCGACGGGACAGATCGGCACCTTCAGATGTGTCGCGAGGATGGCCGCACCTTTCTTGAAGACCTTGGGCGTGCCGTCAATACTGCGCTCGCCTTCCGGGTAAAGGATGAGGACCTTGCCACGACGCAGGCCATAGGACCCGGCGCGCATGGCGGGAACAAGGTTGGCGTCCGGATCCACGGGCACGATTTTGATGGAGCGGGCCAGAACACGGAGTAGGCCGTTGCCGAAAATCTCGCTGGTACCGACGTAAAAAGCGTCGCGGAAGATCGAGTAGGGAAGAGCGCTCACGAGCACAGGCGGATCGAGGTAACTCTGGTGATTGGGCGAGATGATGAACGGCCCGTGCTGGGGCAATTTCTCGAGGCCGGTGACGGTGAGGCCAAAACGATCGCGGACGAAAAGATTCACCAAGCGGCCAAGAAGGTACCAGAGCCGTTCCGCAATGGGTCTGCGGAGGGCGACGGCGAGCACCTCGGGATCGGCGGGGTCGGTATTGAGGATCGAATCCCAGGCGGCGCGCTCCTCAGCGCCTCCGGCGCGGCCGATTCTCTGGCGGACGGCGTCCACTAGTTCACGCACGGTGTAAACCTCGGAGACGACAGCGTCGGGCACGTAGGCGCCAAGTTCGCGCTCCAGCGCCACCAGCAGTTCGACGCGTTCCATCGAGTCGAGACCGAGATCGAGTTCCAGATTGCCACGAGGATGAACCTGGGTTTCGCCGATGTTAGCGGCACGCGCGACGGCGGCGATGGCGCGCCCGACGTCCGGTTCAGCCAGCCATTGGCGCTCCTCGTCGGTTAACGGACGCGCCAATTCTCCGCCTCGATCCTGGACCGCGGCGTGGCCTTCTTTGACGCGGCGTTCCACCTCAAAGCGCTTGATCTTGCGGGTGGTGGTGCGGGGCAGGTCGTCCTGCCAGATATCGAAGCCGAGGATGCGTTTGGTGCTCGGCAACTGCGCGGAGAGAGTTTCGATGTCGAAGCGGATGATCTCGCGGGCGTTGACGATCTTACGCTCGCGCAGCACTTCAAAATTAGGAACTACGACGGCGTGCAGGCGTTCGGCGAATGGCTCGCCAGGTTTCCCCTGGAGTCCGAGAACGCAGATTTCCTTGACGAAGGGACTCTTGAGGTAATGCGCCTCGATTTCATCCGGGTAGATGTTCTTGCCGTTACTGAGGACGATGACTTCCTTCTCGCGGCCGGTGATGAAGACATTGCCATTCGCATCGGAGTAACCGAGATCACCCGTGTGCAGCCAGCCGTCGCGGATGGCTTCGGCGGTGGCTTCCGGGCGAGCGTAGTAGCCCTTCATGACGAGTGGGCCGCGGAGCAGGATTTCCCCGATGGCAGGACCGGTGCCGTCTTCGGGCGGCTTGGGATCAGCGAATTTCAGCTCCATTCCGTGGAGGGGCTTGCCGATGGAGCCGATGACGTTGTCGTGCGGGGGAGTGCCGATGGCGCCGCCGGTGGTTTCGGTGAGGCCGTAACCCTGGAGCAGTTCGAATCCCATGGCATGGAAGTCGCGAGCTATGCCGGCGTCAAGCTTGGAGCCGCCAGAGATCAGGTAACGCATTTTGGGGCCGAGCATGGCATGTACCGGCCGGAAGAGCAGCTTGCCCAAGTTCAGTCCGAACCGGCGGAGGAAACGAGACAGTTGCAGGAGCCAGCGGAAGACGGTTTCCGCGAGCCGGCCGCGCGCGCCAATTTCTTTGTGAATGCGTTCGTGGATCAGGTAGAAAAATTGCGGCACACAGCAGAACAGGGTGATGTCGCGCTCGCGCAGCGCACGGAGGAGTTCCGCGGTGTTGAGCGATTCCAGGAAGACGACGCGGGCGCCGCCAGCCAGCGGGAGCAGTAGGTTGGCCATTTGCGCCAGCGCATGGAACAAGGGCAGCACGCCGAGAATGGCGTCGTGCGGGGTGATGTCAACCAGCCGAAACGCGCCCTCGGTCTCGGCGTGGAAGTTGTCGTGCGTGAGCATCACGCCCTTGGGATCGCTGGTGGTTCCGGAGGTGTAGAGGATGGCGGCGGCTTCGTCGCCGGGAGCGGCCACCGGGGTGAATCCGTCCGGACCGAGCTTCAGGAGGGCGTCGAAGTCGGGGCCGGAAACGGCGGGTTCCGCCGGTTCCAGAAGCATGAGTCGACCTGCGCTGCCGGCAATCGCACGCTGCGCGGTAGGCAGGTGCTTGGCGTCAACGAAGAGCAGGGAAGAGCCGCTGGCGCGAAGCAACTTGGCGACCTGATCGGCATCGAAAGCAGTGTCGAGCGGAACGGCGACCATACCGGCCGCCACCGTTCCAAGATAGGCGGCAATCCAGCGCGGGCCGTTGGCGGCGAGGATGGCGCAACGCGAAGCGCGTTCCAGGCCGCTGCTCAGCAGCCATCGGCCGAGCGATTCGGCCATGGTACGTAATTGCGAGTAGGTGAGGCGTTCGACCGGCCCGTCAAAGCGTTGTATTTCGACCGCGATAAAATCGGGCCAGCGTTCTACCGACTGCAGAAAACGGTTGTAGAAGTTCGCCATGAGCCAGGCGTGAGTGTACCGGAATTGGCGCCGCGAGCGCAGCAGGAAAGGTGCGGAGCGCCGCGGCAGCGGATCAGTGACGAGATGTGAACCGCAGCCGGCTAGAGACGACGGTCACGCCCACACTGGTCGCGCACGCGATCGAGTTGGCGCCGGCGATGCTCGGCCTGGCGGCTGTTGCGGCCGCGCTTGCGAACCGCCTGGTTGAGCCGGGCTTGGGCCTGGCGAATGCGCTGCGCGCACGTTTCGCGAGCCTGCATCGGCAGCACGCCAAGCAGCAGGCCAGCTACCGCCGCGATGCACGCCGCTTTCCAGAGCTGTTGTGCATAGGACACCCCACTAGTCCGCAGCATGCGGCGGATTCTACACCAACTGTGCAGCAAGTGCGACGGGTAGGACGCGATGCATCAAGGACGCGTAGGACAAGCCATACAGACCTATCACGAATTCCGAATTGTCAAGAAATGGCCGCCTATGATCGACGGAGAACGACGGCATCGGGCAGCGCGTCTTCGTCAAGAAAAGAAAAACACGGCCGATCGTGACAACCGGCCGTCTTGAGTGCGAATTTGTTTCCCGGGTTCGGTACCTACTGCGGGGCCTCGGTTGTCTTATTTGCTCAGCTTGCGGCGAAGAACGCCCGCCAGACTGACCAAGCCAGTTCCGAACAGTAAGATGGATCCCGGCTCCGGAGTTTGATAAGCGACGACATCGTATTGAGCGTTTAAGCCAGTCGGATTGACGCCGCTGTAAGGCGTGTTATAAACAACGAACTGCAACGTGTTCAGACCGGCGACAAATCCGCTGGTAAACGAATAATCTACTTCGCCCCAGGCATATTGGCCGGCGCCAGTTTGACCGATGTAGAGTTCGTTGCCGTTCAGGTAGATGGCAATGAGGCCGTCATCTGCCCAGGCTTTTCCGGTGAGTGTACCGGTGCTCGGGTCGAAGACGTCCGGGCCGACATTTAGGTTGAAGGTCGTCTGGTAGGTATAGTAACCAGCAGGCGAGCCTTGTGAGCCAGTGTTAGTACTGGGTGCGATCCAGTTCGAGCCGCCCCCGTTGGCAACCCACCCGTAGCCCAGAGGGGGAGCCACCAAATAAGCGGATCCACTCGGTGTTACCGGATTCGCGTTTGCTTGAACTCCGCTGACCAAGAAGCTGAGGTCCCTAGAGCCAAGCAGATTCATTCCTGTGTTCGTGGTCGGAATGGTGTCTGCTGCTGCAATAACAGCGAAGGCGACCACAAGTGCGAGCACGCAGAACGACTTTTTCATCTCTATTCTCCGAACTAAAGGTTGGCGCCTTGGGGGTGGGCGGTACAACTGTTCAGGCATCGACAATGCATGCAACCTGCCAAACAACTTGCCACCGGAGATGCACTGGTCCAGGCGGGCCTTTCCTTCAGCCAAAGCAGCGCAAACACTGCATTCGCAAGAAAATAGCGAGAGAGTGAAAAGTTTTGCAGCGAGCCGGGAATGCGCGAGTCAGAGGAAAGGCAGCTTAAGGGGAGCTGCAAGATTTTGTCGTCAGAAGGGAAAATGCATGGCCGGGAAAGGCGAGACTCCACTCGAGGAGAGCTACAAGTGTCCGATTTAGGGTGGAGGCCGTCATCCAGCCCGCTCGCCGGTGCCACAAGTCGTTGTCAGGAGTGGGGTCAGGCTGAGCACATCCAGCATGCTCTCGGTTCTTGTGCACCGGCTATCCTTTTAGTTGATTGAGGACCTTCCGAATATCGTCTGCCTGAGCGAACTTGGGATTGAGTTGCAACGCCTTCTGCAAGTGTTCCCGGGCGCGGGCAGGTTGATTCTGCTGCATATATGCTAATCCGAGGTGGTATTCGTAGGTGGGATTACCGGGAGCCTTCTTGATCGCTTCCTGGAGCAGATCGACCGCCATGCCATACGCACCCTTGTGATAGTAGGCCCAGCCAAGGGTGTCGGCGGAGTTCGGGGAATCCTGCATGCCACGACGGGCAACCTGCGCCAGGGAAAGAGCGACGTCGATATTGCCCCCGTGTTGCAACATTAAATAGGCGAGATTGTTGGCGGCGACGGGAAAGTCGGGCGAAACTTCCAGGGCCTTCTGGTACATCTGCTGAGCCGATTGCCAGTCGTTCTTCAGTTCCTCGACAGCCCCGATCATGACGTAGGGCCGCACGTCCTTGGGATTCTGCTTGATCCAGTTCTGATAGGTTGCGATCGCCTTGTCGGAGGCGCCGCTGGCCACCTGCACCTGGGCTAGCATTCCGACGGCGAGAACGTTGTTCTTGTCGAGATCCAGCGCCCTCTGAAGATGCTGTTCGGCATTGGCGAAGTCGCGGGTCTGGGCCTCCAAGCCGCCGAGCATGGCATACAGCGTACTGTTATTCGGAGATTTCGGAAGTTGTGCGTTGATGCGGGCAATCATTTTGGACGGAGGCTGTTTCTGCGCCAGGCTGCTGCTGATCAGCAACTGTATGGCCTCCCCCGAGTTGGGATCGCGTTCCAGCGCCTGTTCGAACAACAGATCGGCTTCCCTGTAACGAGCCTGCGCCAAGCGATATTCACCCAGGCGCACGTAGCCGACCGGATTATCGGGCGCAACCTGAATGGCGCGCTTGAGGTCGGCTTCGCCGTTGACGGCATCCTTGCGATTGATCTCAGCGATGCCACGCATGATGTATCCCTGCGGGGACCCGGGTTGGGCCTTGACCATGGCGTTGCCGGTGGCGCCTAGAGTGTCCCAATCGCGTTTGCGCAAGGCGACGGACCCGAGCACGGCCTGGGCTTCCATCATGTCAGGACGGAGCCGAACCGCCTCGCGCAACTCCTTTTCGCGGCGGGTTACGTCGCCGGTCTGGTCGGCGGCCAAGGCCAGAAAGTAATGGGCGCCGGCATTGTCCGGCTCCGACTTGATGGCGGTCTCGAGTGCTTGGACGGCTTCTCCGCCCTTGTGGTGCGCGATGAGCACACGGCCCCGGACAATTAGGGCTTCGACGTCTTTGGCATTTTTCTTCAGGATTTCATCGTTGAGGCGTGACGCTTCGTCGATGCGGTTTCTCGCAAGAAGAGTGGAAATGTATATCTTGTTCAGCTTGAGATCGTCCTTGTGGTCCTGCAACAGCGCGCCATACTCGGCGAGTGCCTTGTCGGGTTGATTGGTGGAGAGATAATAGTCGCCGAGCAACCGATAGCCGTCGGGGCTGTCGGATAGGTCTTTCTTGGCTTCGGAGAGCACCTGCTCGGCGCGGTCCGGCTTCTGCTGCATGAGATAGAAGCGCGCAAACGCGACCCTGACCTGCGGCGCCTTGGGATCGACCTCCACTGCTTTGCGCAGTGCCTGCTCGCCCTCGGACCAACGCTGCTGGGAGATGTAAAACGAGGCGAGCGTCAACAGCGTGTTCGAGGATTTGGGGTCCAGTTCGATAGCTTTCTTGTAGGCGGCTTCGGCCTCAGAGTTGTTTTTCGCGTTTTGCAGTAGGACGCCGAGATTGGTGTAAAACTGCGCGCGCTGAGGATTCAACTCGATGGCCTTGCGAATCTCCTGTAGAGCGGCATCGTTGTTGCCCTTGGCGGCGGATACATTCGCCAGCAGGGCATGGGCTTCGGCGTCATCGGGGTGTTTAGCGAGCACCAACTGGGCGCGCTTTTCGGCATCGTCCCAACGCTTACCGGCAAGCAGAAGGTTGCCCAGATCGAGCTGTGCACGGGCGTAATCCGGCTGCAAGTCCACGGTGCGCAGCAGTTCGTTGTAAGCCGATGGGTACGCCCCCAGGCGCATGTAGGCCTGGGCAAGCTGGTAATGGGCCTCGGCGAAGCGGGGATCAACCTGGAGAGCATTGGCGAACTGGATGACCGCCTCACGGTACTTCGCCTTCTCGTAATAACGCTTGCCACTTTCCAGGTACTTCTGCTTGCGGACATTGGGATCACGAGAACAAGAAAGGGAGAAAGCGCACAGAATAGCGAGTAATAGGAGGCCTACAGAAGAACGCTTCATGGGGTTGTCCGTTCCTGACTTGCCGTCAGTGCAGTTGCCCACCGGCTAAGGTACACCAGCGGGCAGCGCCAGAATAAAGGTTTTCGGATTAATAGTATTAAAATCCATGTTGAAATTTTCAGCAAGATATCCAGAAGACCCGGACGGACCTGAACCTCAGGTTGCATGCCGAAAACACAACTCGGTGCGTTGCGCATTGTTCCTATCAAATAGCCTTCGTTAAGTCCGGTTTCCATGTATGCTCGAACTACGCCCTCGCACATTAAAAGGCCTAATCGGGGACGAAGCGGGACAGTGCCGGGGCAACCTGCTGAGCGAATCCCATGGCACGTGCCGCCGCGGAATCCGGGGTTTCGGCGGACCCGATGGGGGTTATGATCCGCACCAGGGCCGAATCGGTCCGATTGGAGTGGATCGCATCGCGGAAAGAGTAGAACTTGCCTGCATATTCGCTGGCGTACTTTCGGCTGCCCGCTTGGTACCAATACACGACTAGGTCGCGCGCCGCACCGTTGGCGATGATGTACCGTCCGACCTGCCAGGGTGCCCGGCCCGGTACCTGCATCGTGATGTATGTGGACTCGAGAAAACTCCAACCTGACCCGGGCAAGCAGTTCTTTGGCGAGTGAAATCCCTGTTCGCTGTAAGTCTTCGCGAAATAGGCGACGTAAAGGTCGACCCAGATGGGGGAATCATGGCGCGTGTACAGCCGAGTCAGGTAGTCGCCGTCGGGGCCTAGCATCTGCAGTACATCCGCACGCATCGGTATGTCCCTTCCCTGCCATTCGCCTACCTTGATCGGAAAGGCGCCGAGTTTCTCACTATGCGGGGCGAAAGGAGGACTGCGCCGGTGCACCGCGATGGCAAACGCCGTGGCGACCAGCAGAACCGTCACTGCCAAGAATCGAAGTAAGGAATCGGAGGCTTTCATGGTTTCTGGGGAGCGGCGCGCGAACTGATGAAGCGCAACGCTCCATGTACGGCCAAGAGCAACGCCAGTGAAACAATGAAGATGACCCACCCGGAAAACTCATGAAAAAAGCCGAGAGCTCGGTCCGGGTTCCAATATTGAACGGCAATACCCGTTCCCACGATGCGCAGGGCATTGGCGACGACTGCAATCGGCACCGCCGCGATGACCAGCAGGCACCGCCGCCAGGTTTTCGAATCCAGGAAATATCCGTAAATGACGGCCAACGTGACCAAGCTCAAGAGTGAACGAATTCCACTGCATGCTTCGGCCACCTCCAGCGGCATCGCGGGCAAATGAATGACGTTGCCCTCCCGAAGCACGGGCACACCGACGATCGGCAAGACCGCGCTGGCGAGTCGGGACGCCAGCAACTGCAGGGGAAAGGTGATCTGGTTCATTAAGACGGCGGGGATTGGAATCATCAGGAAGAGAAAGGCCCAGGCGAAGAAAGCGGCACGAAATTGGGCCCACCCGCAAAACAGGATCACCAATCCAGCTACCAAAAGCACTATTGCCACCCGCGGGAAAAACAGATCGTTGGCAAACGTGCCGACGGTGAAGAAAAACAACGATACGGCCACCACTGCCAGACCCGACCACGCGGGCTTCGATTCAATTCTCCACAGTGTCTCGCGTTGCGTCCAGATCAGGAAGGCGGAGAACAGAGGCACGAAGAAGCCGTGGGAGAAATCGGGGTCGTTCCACCAATCGTGAACCAGTTTGATCAGAACAGGGTAGTAAATGAATCCGATCAAGCCGGCGAGGATCGCGGGCTGCCACCATCGGCGCCAACCGGATCGTCGTAGCAGTTGGGGTGCGGGCGCTACCTCGACGGCTTGTCCACCCTGGGTCATCAGCAATAGTTCTTACAATTGCATTGTAGCCTGGACTAAAGGACTAATCCCTGCAATCACAGTACCACGCTGTTGGTCGGTGAATTCGGCACTTTGGCGTGTTAAAGTGGAAAAGCTTTAGCTCAAGCGAGGGAAAAGAGTTTCCATTTTGTGTTTCAAGTTGACTCTTATTCTGGACAGAAATGAGATATCCTTTGGCGCTCAATAAGGTAGAAGCGTAGCCACCCAAGATTTTCCTCTTAAACTCCAACTATATGCGACAAAAAGGGAAATGTTTTTCCTTCCGGCTCGCATGATGTGACCGGGGCCAGGTCTGGATTTCCCGCTTATTCCTACCTAAGCATATGAAAATAAAACCTTTAAAATATTATGTAACTCTCGCTTGTCTGGCCATGTTCGTGCATAAGTTTTCGGTGGCCCACCTTCATTCCGGGCTGTAGTTGATTGGGTGCTTTCTCGGGAGCTGCTAATGCATAGCGGGTTGTCCGATGCTCGAGCCGCGGGCAATGAGACTGAGCGGCGAGACCTCGAGTTTGTGCCGTCCGTAAGTCCGGCGATGAAGGCAATCGAGCAGGCCATTGCGAATGTCGCTTCGGGTCGGATGCCGGTGCTGATCACGGGGGAGAGCGGTTCGGGCAAGCAGACATTAGCTTACCGACTCCACGAACTATCGTCCCGAAAACGGGAAAAGCTGGAAGCGGTGGCCTGCAACAAACTGGTGTCCGAAGCACTGCCAGCCATGGCTGCCGGCACCAACGGCCACTCGGGCACGGGAACGCTGCTATTGACGGAAGTCGCCGATATGCCGGCCGCGTGCCAGCCAGTACTGTTGAACCTGTGGATGCAACAGGAGGCATCCGGAAAGCCTGGCCCGAGGGTCGTGGCATCCACGCAGCGGAATCTGGAGCAGGAAATTCGTGAGGGTCGTTTTCGCGAAGACTTGTACTACCGAATTGCCGGAGTATGCCTGAGGGTCCCGCCTTTGCGGTATCGTCGCGAAGACATTCCTGTCCTGACCGACTATTTTCTGCACAAGTACACGGGACTATTTGGCCGGCCGGAATCGGTCCTCAGCGAGAACATGCGCCGGTTCCTGGCAGAGTATGGGTGGCCGGGCAATGTACGCGAACTGGAAGCAGCGGTGAAAACCCTTGCTGCCATTGGCGACGAGCGGATCGCGATCACAGCGCTGCGTTCGGCGTCAATGAGTGGGACACCGGCTGGAGGGCAGGAGGGCACATCCCTGAGGGAAGCGGCCCGGGCCGCTTCGCGCCAAGCGGAGCGGGAGATCATCCTGAGGGTGCTTTCTCGCACGCGCTGGAATCGCAAACGCGCCGCCGAGGAGTTGCGTATCAGCTATAAGGCTCTGCTCTACAAACTGAAACAGATCGGCATGGGAGACAGCTTCGGGTTTCCTCCAGGAGAGTTATGAAATCAAGCAGGAGCATTTGGCCAATCGTCGTCCTGATGGTCAGCGTTGTGGGGTTATGTGCTGCTTCCGGCCAGAAGACGAACGAGGCACAGCACAAGGATTCCGCGGCTAAGGCCCAAGGAGCGCCTGTTGTGGACGAATCCTACGTCATCGGCCCCGAGGACGTGCTCAACATCAATGTTTGGAAAGAGCAGGAAATGTCCGGCTCGGTGCCGGTGAGGCCCGATGGAAAAATCACCCTGGCGCTCGTCGGTGATGTTCAGGCCAGCGGTCTCACACCTCCGCAGCTTACCCAGGCTCTGACCGAGAAGGTCAAGAAGTACGTAGACGACCCGCATGTCACCATAACCGTGATGTCGACGAATAGCCGACGGATCTACGTTCTCGGCGAAGTTGGGCATCCCGGCGCCATGCCGCTGCTTCCCGAAATGACGGTGCTGCAGGCTATCTCCAGCGCGGGCGGTGTCACCCCCTACGCGAAAGCGAAGAGCATTTACGTTTTGCGCAACGAGAACGGCACGCAAACCAAACTGCCCTTCAATTACAAATCGGTGTTAGCCGGCCGCAATCCGGAGCAGAACATAGTGCTCAAGCTGGGCGACACCATTGTTGTCCCCTAGGAGCTCATGATGCGACTATCACATCACTTTTGGGCAACGTTGCTGATCGCAGCGGCGTGCTGGGCGCCAGCCGCAGCCCAGCAGCAGGCCGCGGTGCCGCCCGTCCAAGCGATTACTGGCGCAGGGCAACAGCAACCAAGCGACGTCCCTGAACTCAAGACCAGAGACGTGATCTCACCCGATACACACCCAGTGTCCGGCGCCGAGCAATTAACCCTGGGAACTTCGGCGGAGACGCGAAACCAGCTTGTTCCCACATTCCACTTCACGCAGTACTTCGATTCCAACCCGAGCGTGCAACCCGGGAGCGGGACGAACTTTGACGGCGTCAGCACCATGGGTGGGTCGTTGGCGTTGCGGCGGACGTCGGGCCTGAATAGCTTCATTCTGTCTTACACGGGCGATGGAGTCATCTATAACAATCCCACCGGCGACATGCAGCAAAGCACGATGTTCCACAGCTTGCAAGCCTCACAGGCATTCAACTTTGGGCGCTGGACGTTAACCGCAGCCGATAGTTTTTCGTATAGCCCTGAAGCCGCCGGCGGCTATTTGGGGGGATTTGGCGGGATTGAGTCTCCGCTCGGCTTTGCGCAGAACTATGTGCCGAATCAATCGGTTTTGACTCCGCAGGGCTCGCGGTACAGCAACTCTTCCATGGGACAGGTGGAGTATCACCTAAGCCGCAGGAGTTCGATCACCGCCACGGGGTCATACGCGATCATGCGGTTCAGCGAAAGCAGTCTGTTTTCCGGTCAGCAGATCGTGGCAGGGGCGGGTTACAACTATTCCTTGAGTGCCCTGACTTCGGTTGCCGTCAGCTACAGCTACTCGCGATTTGGGTTCGAATCTTCCACGCCCGTGTCGGCGAATTCCTTCAACCTTCACTACGCTCGGCGGCTGCCCGGGCGGACCATGCTGCACCTGTCTGCCGGGCCGCAGTTTGTCACCGCCGATGGGCTGGGGCGGACCATCGTTTCTTATTTTGTGTCCGCGGATGCCGCTCGTCAGCTTGGTCGGACTTCGCTTACGGCCGGGTACACGCACTCAACCACCGGGGGCGCTGGGGTTCTGTTGGGAGCTGAGAGCGATCTGGTGCACGTTGGGCTAGGGTGGAGTTTTCGGCGGGCATGGTCATTGGGGGCCAGCACCGGATTTGCGCGCAACGCCACGCTATTCGGAGGCAGTCAATCCTATCGTTCCGGCTCCGCGGGAGTGCAACTGTCGCGCAGCCTGGGCCCCACAGCAGCCGTATATTGCAGCTATAGCTTCGAGCGTCAGTTATCGGCGTTGTCCTGTGGGAGCGGGCCGTGCGCCGGTGGTTTGTCACGTCATGCGGTGGGATTCGGATTTCAATGGAACATCCATCCAATACGACTCGACTAGGAATGGATGCGCCGATCGCAGGGCGTCGGCGGAAGGGCAATGGGGGGAGCCTTACGGCATGTACCGGCAATTTTTTGGGCTGAGAGCCAGCCCCTTTAATGTCAATCCCGATCCGCAGTACCTTTGTCTGACCAAGCACGCCCGCGAGGCGCTGGCGTGCCTGAGCTACGGCATTCAGGCGCGGAAGGGATTCATTCTTCTCACCGGCGAAGTGGGAACGGGCAAAACTACGCTCATCAACAAGCTGTTGACCTGGTTGCGCACGCAGCGGGTGTCCACCGCATTCGTTTTCAATCCGCGGCTCAATGTCACGGAGTTCTTTGAGTTCGTTTTGGCCGATTTCGGCATCGCCAGCGAGCATGCTAACAAAGCCCAAATGCTGATCCGCCTGAACCATTGGCTTCTCGATCGCTACCGCATCGGCGAGACGGCAGCCCTCATTATCGATGAAGCGCAGAACCTATCGGTGGACTTACTGGAAGAGATCCGGCTGCTGACCAATCTGGAGACCTCCACGGAAAAGCTGCTGCAAATCGTGCTTTCTGGACAGCCGGAATTGGAAGAAAAGCTTCGCCAGCCTGAGCTTCGCCAGTTGAAGCAACGGATTACGCTGCGTTGCCGCACCCATCCGCTGACGTTGCAGGAGACGATTGCTTACATCAATCAGCGCCTGCGGACTGCCGGCGCCAACGGTGCGCCGATTTTCGCTCCCGAAGCGGTGGAAGCGGTGTTCAAGTACGCACAAGGAATTCCTCGAATCGCGAATCTGCTGTGCGAACACGCGCTCATCAACGCCTTCATCGAACAGAAGAGACCGGTCACAGCGGACCTGGTGGGCGAGGTAGCGCAGGAATTCGAATTGCAGGAGCCCTCTCCGGCCGAATTGCATGCCGAAGCCGAGAACGTCAGCATATTGGAGGGGTTGAAAATGGTTGAGCTACGGCGCAATGCGTTGCGGGAAGCGGCAAGCGCCGGCAAGATTCGAAAGGAAAGCAACTAACCGCCGCCAAGCCGCTGAACGACTCGACGACGAAAGATCGGCTTCGAACGGCGTGGACGAGGTCACGCACAACGGTTGAGGTTGTGGCAGTTACTTCCCTCAACCAGAATGCTGTAGAGCTATGGTCAGATTGTTTCATGTTTACTATCCGGTCCGGACGCTGGTGTTGCTGGCCTGCGAAGCCATCATTGTGTATGCCTGCTTCGCCTTTGCCACGCTGGTACGCTTGGGAGCCGACAACAGTTATCTCGTTCTGGGTTACGAGAATGGGTGGTCCAAGATCCTGGCCATCACCATCATCTGCTTGTTGTGCTCTTACTATTTCGATCTCTACGCGCCGCAACTCTTCGGGTCGCGTGGCGAGACCACCTTCCGCATTCTGCTGGTCTTGGGGGTCATGTCCTTTCTGCTTGCCTCTTCGATGTGGCTCTTCCCCAGCGTTGTGATTGCTAACGGCGTCTTCCTGATCGGACTGGTCATTCTCACGTTCGCCCTGCTCGGATGGCGGAGCTGCTATTCCTGGGTTATGCAGCACCCGATGCTCCGTGAACGCGTGTATGTGATCGGCGCGGGGGACCGCGCCAATCACGTTGTCCAGGCCATCCGGACGCGGGCCGACCTCGGCATGGAAGTTGTTGGCTGGGCGGGCGCTGCAGGAGGCGTTGATTTGGAACGCGAGGCGCTCGCCGGGGCGATTCGTACACTCAACACGCACCTGCCGGTGGACCGCGTAATTGTTGCCATGACCGACCGCCGCGGCACGATGCCCGTCCGTGAGCTGCTCGACCTGCGTCTGACAGGGACCAAAATTGAGGACGCCAGCACGTTGCTGGAACAGGTGAACGGAAAAATTGAAATCGACGACCTCCACCCCAGTGCGATGATTTTTTCGGATGGATTCAGCGTCAAGAGAGGGCTCATGTTCGCGCGCCGAATCGTGTCGTTCACGGTCGCGTCGGTGGCGCTGATCATCTGCTTACCGCTGATTCCTATCCTGGCCCTGATGGTGAAACTGAGTTCGCCCGGTCCGGTCCTGTTCCGGCAGGAACGCGTCGGATTCAAAGGTGCGACGTTTACGGTTTGCAAGTTTCGCACCATGCGGCAGGATGCAGAACTGAACACAGGTGCGGTGTGGGCGGGGAAGAATGATCCACGTGTCACCAAAGTAGGGCGGCTGATGCGGAAGACACGGCTGGATGAGATACCGCAGCTCTGGAATGTGTTGAAGGGTGACATGGGGTTCGTGGGGCCCCGGCCGGAGCGTCCTGAGTTCGTGCAGTGGCTTCAGGAAAAGATTCCTTACTACAACCTGCGGCACATCATCCGTCCGGGCCTCACCGGCTGGGCGCAAGTCCGCTACCGGTACGGTGCTTCGTTTGAGGAAACCAGGCAGAAGATCCAGTACGACCTGTATTACGTAAAGCACATGTCCGTCGCGTTGGATCTGTTCATTATCTTCGAGACCATCAAGACCGTGCTGTTGCGCAGGGGAGCGCAATAGAAGCGCCGAAGCGGACATTCACCACGGCAGTTTAGGAAATACATTCTCCCCCACGAAAGATCCTCTGACGGAGTACGGATTCAGCCGGGCTGTACAGCCCAGCCCAGGAAGTTATCAACATCGCACGCCGACCGGCCGCGAATGCCCACTAAACTGAACACAACCTTCCTAGGAAAGCAGGAAACGGGCTGGATGTCGAGCACCACCGCTCTCATCCGTCCGGGGGAATGATCGGTCTCTTGACATCCCGCTTATAGGCCCCCCCTCCCCCTCCCCAGTCCTTCTTGCTGCGAACCGAACAGAAACCCTCAGGATGCACTGCTTCCGTTAGTCACAAAGTTCGATTACCGAAGTGCAGATGCGCGGGCCGGTTTTCCTTGCCACAGGTAGGCCATCTGGGTCTAATTACGTTAGTACATACATGGCCTGTCCTAATGGGCATGTACTAGGGATTACATCGCTGAGGAGGGTTGCCTTGTTGCTAGCGTTTGTTTTACTTCTTGGACAAAATGTGACAGTTCCACCGCCGGACATCCCGGGAGACCCCCCCCAGGTCATTTTGTCCAGCGCCAACGTGCTGCCCTCAGCTCCGTCGGCATTGAACGGAACACTGGAACCCTCATCGGAATCGTCCAGCGCGGTTCTGGACGCCACACCGGCGAATCCGGCGCCTGCGAGTGCTTTGATCGTGCCTATCCGGCCGGTGAAGCTGTCGACGCCGTCGCCGGCAGGTAGCAAGCGCGTCTGGCTGGCGCTCACCATCGCGCAACACAGTGCGGCCACTTTCGACGCCTGGACCACCCGCCGCAACGTTAGCTCCGGCAATTATCACGAGAACAACCCGTTTCTGAGGCCGTTCGCGGGAAACAATTCCTTGTACGTGGTGATGCAGATTACACCCACGGTGTTCGATTTGGTCGGCCAACGAATGCGTCACAGCAATCGGCCCTGGTTGCGGCGGATCTGGTGGGTGCCACAGGCCGCGCAAACCGCCACACACCTGACCCTCGGCGCGAGAAATCTGGCGAAGTAAGAAGCCTTGAAATACAGTTTCCGAAATGAAGCTGGTGCGACTTCATTTCAACCCGGACGAATGCTCGGAACGTTTACACAGCATCGTTCCGCGGGAGTTAGTGACACCCACAGTTTGGTAGCGAAGGGAAGGACTTCGAAGCAGTGTCGGACGCCGGAAACCTGATTGCGTCGGTGCAGCCAGAGTAGGCAGGAGAAGATGGAACGGCAAAGAAGTTAAGGGCGGACGCGGGTCCGCCCGAGCACAACCAACTAGATTGCTTTCAGCCCCTTAGCCCGGAACTCGCGGATCTGTTCGGCGTTCGGGAAAGTCAAATAATTGCCTGCTGATTGGTCCAGTTGTATGGGTTGCTGGCGCCCGGCGGCGACGTCGCGAAGTACTCTCGCCATGCAATGAGCTCCGTGCCGCTTGGCACGGCGGATCAATGAGTCCAGCGTCTCCGAGGGCGCAATATCCAGCTTGTCCTGCAAAAGGGCCGCTCCCTCATCGACCTTGGCAGCCATATAGTGGACGGTGACGCCGACCTGGCGCTCACCATGAAACATCTGCCAGAAGGTCGGCATCATGCCCTTGTATCGCGGCAGGGGAGCGTGATGGATGTTGATGCACCCCAGAGGCGGGACTGACAACAGCGCATCCTTGAGAATGTACGGACAGGCTACGGAGACAAGCAGGTCCGGTTGCCGAGTCTTGATGCCGGCGACAATCTCCGCTGCATTGGGGTTGCCAATGGAATCGCAGGGGACGCCATAGGCACGGCAAAGTTGCTGTAATGAATAGTAACGCCGAGCCGACGGACCCTTCGGCAGAACGCTGAGGCACCGGTACGCTCCAGCGCGCCCGAGCAATCGCACGATTCCGACCGGACCGTACAAAGCCAACAATTCTGTTGCCATCTGCCGCCGGGTGCGCTTGCCCATGACGGGAGAGAAAAGCACGCGAGAAATGCGGAATTCCGAGGCATAATTCCGGAAAAATTCCTCAAAGAACGGCAGGACATACATGGCATCGTTCTGCGTCAGAAACTCGATGGTGACGGGCTCGGTGCGCTGCTGCGGCGAGCGGGGAATCTGCGCAGAGGTTCCGTCGGCGGTCTCGCGCGGCGGGGTTGAAACACCAGACAACGTGCTCATCGGATCATTCCTCCTCTCGGCGTAGCGGAATTGACGTCGGCGCACTGCGGGCGACCGACCCGTAGGCGTGGTAAGCGTAGGTATTTTCTGAGTATTCGAGGACTTGGTTGAGCACCACCCCGAGAACATGGTGGTCCTTCAGTTCGGCCTTGGCAATCTGCCCGGCGTCGAACGAAGTGGAAGCGGCCTTGACGACGAGCAGGACGGCGTCGCAAAAGCGGGCCAGCACGGTTCCGTCGGAGGTCGGAATAACCGGTGACGAATCAACGACGATCCAGTCGTAAAGCCGCGCCGCGTATTCCATCAGCTTCCTCATGCCGCCGTTGGCGAGCAGCTCCGACGGATCCTGCGCCAGGCTGCCACCGGGAATGAAGGAGAGGCCATCGATCGAGCCCGTCTGGATCACAGCAGCTTCATCGTGCTCGCCACGCAGGTATTCCGACAAGCCAGGATTCTGCGGTGCGCCGAGCACAGCATGGGCTCCGGGTTTGCGCAGATCGGCGTCGATCAAAAGCACTCGGTGGCCCCGGCGGCGCGCCAACACGTGAGCCAGGTTGGCGGCAAGGAAAGTCTTGCCCTCACCCGGTAGGGCGCTCGAGATCATGATGCTCTTGAACGGCTTCTTGTCGCGGAGATGATACAGGCGCGAACGCAGCCGCCGAATCTCTTCCGTTACGAGCACATCGGCAGAGTGATCTTCGACAAACACCATTTCAGAAGAGGGCTTCCATGATACGACTCGCGCTTCGTTCTGAGCCGAATAGGTGCGCGGCTCAGGGGAGCGCGGCACTTCGGCCGCGGCTTCCGTGACATGGTTGAGCGGTTCAGAATCGTCGAGCAGATTGTCAAGTGTGGGGCTCGAGGCGGGAGCCAGTGAGTGTATAGGGTCCCCACCCGCGTGTTTCTGTTCCGCCTTCTGCAGGGCATCATAGATCCGGCTCACTTTACCGCTCCTTGGAGCTCATTGCGCTTCATTCTGCGCAGTGGCTGTTTGCTTTTTTGACGAGCGCTGGGCCCGCGCGGCGCCGCGCCGAGGTTCGGCACCGAAGCGAGCGTCGGCAACTGCATGTAGAACGTGATGTCACGCACATTACGGAGGGAGGTATCTCGATACTCCTGAACAACCGCGAGACCAGAACCGAGTGCGAGGCCGGCCACGAGTCCGAGCACCAGGAACTGGATCCGCTTTGGATAAGTCGGTTTTTCGGGCAAATTTGCCGGATCCATAATGCGGAACTGCTCACCTTGCTGCTGGCGCTCAAGGTCCGTAGCCATTTCAGACTGGTTTTTCTTGTTCAGCAGGTCGTTGTAGAACTGCAGAGCCGTCTGATAGTCACGCGTAAGCTGCTTGAATTGTTCCTGGACCGCCGGGCTCGATTGAATACGCGCCTGATACATCCGGATTTCGTTCTCTAACCGCTGCTGCTTCGCCTTCTCGGCGGAGATACCAAGCTCTTGCGCCCGAACCTGAGCCCGGAGCTGCTGCAATTCCGGTGACTCAGGGCGCCCTGCATCCTGCGTCTGGGGCCGAAGCTGTCTTGCCGCGTTGTGCTCGGACAGCTGCTTCTTGAGGCGATCAACGTCCTTGCGAAGCTTGACCACGTCAGGATGGTCAGCCGTATACCGCCCCTGCATGACCGCGAGCTGCGATTCCAGTTGGCGTAGCTGCTGTTCCTCGACGTCCGGGCCGAGGCCGGGTTCTCGTGCCGACTGCCGGCTCGCAAGCTGCTGTGCGAGCAACGACGCGGTATACAATTTGTCCTGCTCGATGCGGGTTAGCGCCTGGGTGGTAGCGTCCAGTTGGGTGTTGAGCGAGTTGAGCATGCTCAAGTTCGTGCCTTCCTGCCCCGGCAGCTCGCCCATGTACTTACGCTGGAAGACGGCCAGTTTCGCATCTTCCTGATCAAGGCCGCGCTTGGCGTCTTCGAGCTGCCGCTTGATGAAGTTGGTGGCGCCTTCTGCGCTCTGCTCGCGAACCTTGAGGTTTTCAGCAAGGAACATCGAGGTGATTTCGCTGCAGATCTGCTGCGCAAGGTTGGGAGCGCTCGCGGTAAAACTGATGAAGAACCCAGGCAGACCGCCAGTACGTTGTACGTCGGAGTGGATGGGGTTAATGGCGATGTCCTTGCGCACGCGTTCGATCCGCTCCTCCATGGGGAGGTTTTCCTTCTTGTAGATTCCGAAGCGCTCGATGATCGGCTCCAGCCGCGATCGGCTCAGGATCTGTTCCCTCATGCTGGCGAGGCGCACCGTCAAATCCAAGGTAATCACAGGCCGGACATAATTGTCCGGCACCTTCGGTTGCTCCACTAACACCAGTGTCTGGGAGGTGTAGCGCTCGGCGAGCGTATATGACAAGGCGACTGCGATAATTGGCACGACACAAGCGGGAACGACAATCCACCAGAGGCGCCGCTTCAGTATCGCGATATAATCTTCAACTTCAGGTAAGCGCCGTTCCATGTTACTCCTCGTTGTAGCCCGCATTCAGGCCAGAGCGGTCTTGTTCGTCCAGCCCGATTTGCTTGATTTTGTATAACAGAGCCTTATAGCTGATCTGTAACTCACGAGCAGCGCGTTTGCGGTTCCAGTCTGTGCGCTCGAGAACGTTGCAGATGAGCTCCCGCTCGGCGTTCTGCGTAGCGGCGCGCGCGGCCTTTTTCAGCGGCACAATGGGGCGATCCGAAGTGCCCTCGGACTTGCACAGCGCCGAGGCCTGCAGCGCTTCCATGACGACACCTTCATCGGCGGTCGCAACCAGCGTTCTAATCGCGAGGTCCAACTCGTCGATATTGCCCGGCCAGGCGTAGGTCAGGAAAAAAGCGGACAAACCGTTGGATAGCCGCGCGCGGTCGCGGCCGAACAAGTCTGAGTAGGAGTTCCGGAAGTACTCGGCTAAGACCAAGATATCTTCGCTGCGTCGCCGCAGTGGGGGTAACAAGAGTGAAACGGAAGCGAGCGCGTGACCAAACCCAGTCAGATGGCGCGAAGCGCCGAGGGTGTAAGCCCGCTGACGCGTCGCCGCGATGAGGCGCGGTAAGTTATCGCGACGCGTGTCGGAGTACACCGCTAGCAGTACGTTCCTCGCCGGCAATGATAGCTCGTCGAAGTTGTGAAGGTACACCGTTCCTCCCTGCAGCACCGCAGCCACGTCGTTGCTGATCATTGCGGCGACGTTGGCGTTGGCGCAATCAACTTCTTCGAACGGTTCCTTACAATGGGAGACGTGGTGCATTCTGATCGCTAAAGCACGTTTTCCGGTTCCGGGATCCCCAATCAGCAGCACGGGGCAATGGGTTCGTGCCGCTTCCGCTGCGATGCTCTCCAACCAGTGCATGCCAGCGCTAACTGCTGATACATACTTCCCTGAAGTGGGGCTCGTATCAACTTGATACATCTCGTTTTGATGCGTTGTGTTCAAATGAACTAGCA
Organism: Terriglobia bacterium; assembly: GCA_020073285.1. Classification (GTDB taxonomy): domain Bacteria; phylum Acidobacteriota; class Terriglobia; order Terriglobales; family Acidobacteriaceae; genus JAIQGF01. The sequence goes on from JAIQFM010000043.1 coordinate 27,070, forward strand.
CCAGAAAATCAGTAACTTAGCTGTCGAAGGTTCCTAAGCAACCTGGATTAATGCACGCCAGCTACCAAATGCTTTATGAGCCCGGGAGGAGGAAGACATGGCAGAACTGCTTGTACTTCGCCCAAACAATCGCTCAATCTCGATGCTCCGCCGGGACTATTTCGACAGAAAGTGGAAAGTTGTTTCCATTAGCGGTGGAACATGTTTTCCATCGAGGTGGGCAAGGGATTGGAATTCGATCAGTTGGATAGCCTTGTCGGTACCCGGATTCTAGCGTTCGGTTCAAAACGTATACAAGGGGAGGCCATAATGGAGCAGGAACCGAACTCTATACCAGCCAGCAACTTAAGCGGAACGAGCCGCGTGGATCGCCATGCCATTATGAGCATTGCGTCACTGAAACGAGCAGAAGGGTAAGGGGAATCGTATCCGCGGCTTATCCAAGCCGGACCATTCGGGTCTAAACCAAGCTGCGGCAACGCGATTCGACTCCGGCCCTATTCGCTTTTCTACATTTTACGCACGAAATTCTCATGGGCGACCAGGCGACCAAGCACGGATGGGGAAAGGGCGCGACGCCATGGTCGGGATTCCGCATGTTTGGCCATCAGAATGCAGGCTATCCTGAGGATAGAATAGACCCCAAAACTCAATCTCTGAGCGCGTTCAAGATGATCGAGGACTGTGCCGCATGGCGGGCAGTGACTTGGGCCAAATGGAGTGACGGAAACGCCTACAGGCAGCACAAATGCGACGCAAGATCACTTTGTAGCGTCGGGCACGCGCGCTTACGGCGGCGTCCTGCCCGGTCGTCACATCCTGAGCGTCGACGTGGAGGACTATTTTCAGGTGGAGGCGTTTGCGGACCTTGTTTCGCGCGAGAGCTGGGATCAATGGCCGACGCGGGTTGAACAGAACACGATGCGGCTGCTTGATCTGTTCGATGAAGCGGATACCAAGGCGACGTTTTTTGTACTCGGCTGGGTGGCCGCAAAGGTCCCCTCGCTGGTTCGGGAAATCACACGCCGTGGACACGAACTGGCATGCCATAGTTACTGGCATCGTTGCATCTACGGATTGACTCCGGAAGAATTCCGGCGCGATACGCGCCTTGCTAAGACCGTCCTCGAACAGGCGAGTGGAGTAGCGATCCGCGGCTATCGCGCCCCGAGTTGGTCGATCACCGTACGATCTCTTTGGGCGCTCGATATCCTAGGCGAAGAGGGATTCGAGTACGATTCCAGCATCTACCCCATTCACCACGATATCTATGGCTTGCCGGGAGCGCGCCGCGTCCCTTACGCTCATCGCCTCAATGGTAATCGGCGCTTGCAGGAGTTTCCTCCTGCGACCGTGCGCCTCATGGGTTTGACTCTGCCTGCGGCTGGCGGTGGCTATCTTCGGCTGTTGCCGTACGCCTATACCGCATGGGCAATTCGCCGCATGGAAGCAGAGGAGGGCCAGCAAGTGGTGGTGTACCTGCACCCTTGGGAGATTGATCCGGAGCAGCCGCGCATTGCTGGACGGGTACGGTCCAGGTTCCGGCATTACACGAATCTGCATTCGATGGAGCACAAGGTTCGTAAGTTGCTTCAACTACGGCGGTTTCAGTCGTTTCAGCAAATGCTTGCCAGCGCAGCTTACTCCCGCGCCGGTGCTGATGGCCGGCGGGACCAGCAGGAGACAAATTCGACGACTGCGGCAGTTGCAGCGCATGCGAGGGTGTCGCAGTGATGGCATTGCTCTGTCTATGGGCTTCGGCTTTCCTATTGATGTATACGTTTGCCGGCTACCCCGCACTGCTGTGGTTGCGTGCGCGCTTGCGGCCGCGTCCAGTCGCAAAGGCGCAGCACGAGCCGACAGTGACTGTGTTGATCGCTGCTCACAATGAAGAACATGTGATCAAGCGAAAGCTCGACAGCATTTTCAGTTCGAACTATCCTGCCAACCGGCTCGAGGTGATTGTCCTCTCCGACGGCTCGACCGACGGGACCAATTTCATTCTGTCCAGCTATAGCGATTCGCGTGTGCACGCCGTTCTGCTGCCACAGCGCATGGGCAAGGCAGCCGCCCTGAATGTGGGCATGAGGGAGGCTAAGGGTGAAATCATCGTTTTCACCGATGCTCGCCAAGTTCTGGAGAAAAATTGCCTGCGGGAGCTGGTGGCGAACTTCGCAGACCCATCGGTTGGTTGCGTGAGCGGTCAATTGATCATTGGGGACGTCAGCCGGGCCGCGGAAATCAGCGGCGAACATTTGAAGTGGAAGATGGAAAACACAATCCGAGAGTGGGAAGGCATGGCGAGCTCCGTCATAGGCGCCCTTGGAGCTTTCTACGGCGCGCGCAGGACGCTGCTGATTGAGATCCCACCAGGGACTTTGCTTGACGATTGTTACCTTCCTCTCAACATCGTTCGCCAGGGTTATCGCACCGTATTTGAGAAGGAAGCGCGCGTTTGGGACGACGTGGTGACCACGCCGGCGCAGGAGTTTCGCCGCAAGGTGCGAACCCTGACCGGAAACTACCAGTTGCTCCGACTCGCGCCCTGGCTGTTGACGGGCCGCAAT
>JAIQFM010000232.1 GCA_020073285.1 Terriglobia bacterium
CTCTCCTGCGGCAGTTGCCCCTGCGCAATGCCGACGAAATTCGACAGTCTGGCTTCCGAGGCCAGCAGGTCGTAAAAACTCGAGTCCCTCCGGCTTTCGCCGACGTTGTAGCCGATCGCCAAGAGATGACGTGCCTTGTCGAAGAGAAAGTCGTATTCAAAGCAGGCGAGTTCTCCGCATTGTTGGGCAAGTGTTTCTATGGCCGAAATTCTTGTCCGAGCTCGCTCGCCAGCCTGCGTGATGAGTGATCGGAGCTCAGCCAGCCCGGTGCTCGCTTCGAGGGCGGTTAGTACGTCCACCTCAAGGGTTGCCAGTTCGCGCAACGTGCGGATATTGGAAAGCTCGGGGCAGTCGCTGCGCCACTCCAGGGTAGTTAGAAGCGCGGACCACGGAGCGAGGAACGCGAGTTCATCGCCGGCGGCCCGGCATTGGCCAATGAAAGCACTGGCCCACCTGTTCGCTTCACTGTCGGAGCCGGGCCCGAGGGCAGCGATCACATTCGCCGCGGATGACATTAACGCCTCAATGTTCAACCGGGCGGCGGTGAGCGTCACCGGGGGTGATGCGCAGAGGCCTGACAACTCATTCTGGAGTTGCGCGAGTTGGGTTGCGGACATGCCACGAGCAACGTCCTGCAGTCCCGCAAGGGTGTCGCTGAGCCCGGCAAACAACCGCGCTCCTAGGATCTTGTCATCGGCAACGGCAAGCAGTCCGGGGCGTAACGTCAGCAGGCTGGCGGCGAGATTGCCGCTGTCCACGGTCGAAACGTACCTCGGTGTCAGGGGTTTAAGAGATCTTGTGTCGTACCAATTGAAAAAGTGGCCACGATAGCGTTGCAGGGTTCTCATCGTGTGCAGCGCATTCGCCGTGCGTTCGATGAGCTGTCCAGCGGAAACGTAGCCGAAGTCGTAGGCGGACAAATTCGCAAGCAGCGCAAGCCCCATGTTGGTCGGCGAGGTGCGATGGCTGACTACAGCGACAGGGTTTTCCTGATAGTTATCGGGCGGCAGCCAATGATCCTCGGGGCCGACAAAGGTCTCGAAGAACCCCCAGGTCTTGCGAGACAGTTTTCGGAGAAACACGGTCTGGTCAGCCGTCAGCCGTGCCCGGTGGTGGGCCTGCGGGCGGCTGATCCACCATGCAATGACCGGCGAAGTGAGCCAAAGTGCGAGTAGGGGCCCAGCACAAGCCAAGGCGGAAGGCCTCAAAACCGCGAGATAAGTCGCCACGACGATCGACAACGCAGGGGAAAACCACATCGTCCGGCAAACGGCGGCCAGATTCGTGCGGTTGCTAAGATCGTGTTCGCTCGACGGATTCCATTCGAGCATTCGCCGGTGTGTAATCCACATCCGCCCCACCGTGCGGAGAATTGCGTCCAGCGTAAAGAACGCCTCATGCGGTAGGCACACGAGCGTAAATGCCGCCTGCGCAAAATGTCCTTCCGCCGAGTGCGCTGCGGCCGCGAGGTGCTGACGGAGAAGCACCTCGCTTGGCTTGTGCAGAACATCCAAGACGGAGACCATCAAGGAAGGAATCAGGACGATCGCAAGCACCGTCACCGTCCAGAACCATGCGGCCGGCAGCACCGTCCAGCCCAGGACCAACAATAACGCCAGTGCCGAAGGTGTGAGACTACGGCGAAGGTTGTCGAAGATCTTCCACCGGGATAATCCCGAGAGCGGGTTGCGCTGCCAACCCCCGCCGGGGCCGGGGGCGCCTGGCAGAACCCATCGTAGGAGCTGCCAGTCGCCGCGAATCCAGCGGTGCCGCCGGCTTACGTCCGCGCAGTAGCGAGGGGGATACTCCTCATACAACTGCACATCGCTCAACAGCCCCGCCCGCGCGTAGCACCCTTCCACAAGATCGTGACTGAGAATGCGGTTTTCCGGAAAACGCCCGTTCAGTGCTTGTTCGAACGTAGCTACTTCATAGATGCCCTTACCGATGAACGAACCTTCATGAAAGAGGTCCTGGTAAACGTCGGATACGGCGCGGGTGTAGGGATCGATGCCCGGCTCACTCCCGCACAGCCGCGCATACCGCGACCGGCTGGTACCAGGCAAGCTCGCGGCAACGCGCGGTTGCAAAATGCCGTAACCTTCGACCACACGCTGCTTGGCTGGATCGTAACGCGCACGATTCAGCGGGTGCGCCATCGCCCCCACAAACTGCCAAGCCGAGTCGCGCGGTAACTGCGTGTCCGTATCCAGGGTGATGACGTACTTCACGCTGGAAAGAATTCGGGTGTCGCCCACGACGAGGAAGAAGCGGTTGCCTGGGCCGCCCCGCAAGAGTGCATTTAAATCGCCCAGCTTGCCCCGCTTGCGCTCGTATCCCATCCACGTCCGCTCACCAGGGTTCCAGCGGCGCGGCCGATGAAACAGGAAGAATTTGTCGGAGTTCTTGCCCGGATATTTGTCGTTCAATTGCTCGATTTTCTGCCGAGCCAGCCGCAACAGCGGTTCATCCTCGGGCAGCGATTCCTGGTCGGCGTCTCGAAAATCAGTGAGCAGGCCCAAGTGCAGATTGTCGTCTCGATTGGCCAGGAACCGAACTTCCAGCGCCTCGATCAATTCCTCGATATTGGTTGCGCCAGTGAGCATCGTCGGGACCACCGCCAGCGTGCGCGATTCCGGCGGAATCCCTTTGGAAAAATCCATGCGGGGCAGTAAGTGAGGCGGCGCCAGCAATGTCGCCAGCCAGTTCACCAGGGCTACGGCTAGTTGACTGGCGCACATCAGCGCAACAATTCCCATCAGCCCGAGCGGCCAACGATGCAGGCCGCCGGCATACGCCTTGACCAGCAAGCTGGCGGCGATTCCCGCCGAAATTAGGACGATGGCTGCTATGTACAGCAGGAGGGGGAAGCGACAGCCCACCTTGCGCAGAGACTCCTGCGCCGATAAGCGCACCTCTGCCCTTTCTTGGAGCTGCAGTAGTCCATCGTCGATCAGATAGAAGCCGACATGATCGGCACGAGGGTTTCTGCCTGGGCTGGCCGCGTTGCGGTGCGCGAGCTCAATCGCTGCGCGCGCCACCGCACTCTCGGACAGGCGACTGTTCTTCGCCGTCGTCTCGATGACGTGGCGATAGCGATCACGCGTGGGAAAATCCATCCTGCCGTAAACGCCGTCGATGTCCTCGCACAGGATCTGCTCGACATCGCTCATGGTTTCGACAAACTCGCGCCAGTCCATCGCGCCGAGCAACCGGAGACTCGCGATGCTGTTGCTGACGGAAACCTGGTCGGCGGCTTGGCGCTGGTTCTCCGCCTCGACCAACTGCTTGATCGTCGTGCCTGCTTCCGAAAGGCGCTGTTCAATCCAGGTAAGAGGCAAGGCTAGGGCGGGGCCCTGCCCTTGCAACCGGCGCGCCAGTTCCGCCACGAATGAACTCATCAAGGGTGGATTCGACCGCGCCATGTCCGCAATCACCAGAATCAGGCTCTTGGGATCGTTCTCGGCGGTAGCGGTCATCTGGTCCGCCCAATCGTCGGCGTGGTTGCGGTCGATGCGGTCGCTGGCGACGCGAGCCGCAACGCGACGGAGATTCTCCAACAGCGCTAGACGGAACATAATGGGGAGAGCCCAGAGTTCGCCCAACTTCAGCGTGGCGACCGTCTGGTAGGCCGCGATGAAACTACTGAGGCTCTCCGGATCAAGGCTCCCATCGCCGTGCGAGATGGTCTCCAGGGCGATGGCGTATGCTCTTGGCAGACCCGCGGATGGGCTGTTCAGCAGGCAAGGCAGTTCTCGGCTGTACCCCTTCGGCAGATGTTTCCGGGCGGTGCGGATCTGCTCCTCGATCAGGTAGAAGTTGTCGAGCAGCCATTCTCCAGCCGGCGAAATCCGCCGGTTGGCCGTAACCGCCTCGGTCAGCAGGTCACGGACCCCACGCAGAACGTCTTCGTTCTCGGCCAGCCGGGGCAGGAGTCGGTCCGAGGCGCGTTCGAGGTTCAACTGGTGCGAGGCCGCCAAGCTCCTTCCGTGCGACTCCATCTGTTCGGCCGTTAACAACTCTGCGCGTAGCGGCGGCTCGTCCGTGGCGTATTTTCGCGCCAAGCTGGCCATTCGGAGTCGCGCCTTGAGGCGGAGCAAGGGCCCGCCGCCAGTATTCCTGTTAACGTTCAACTTTCGAGGTCTCCTCTTGTTGACACAAAGCGAGATCTCAACCCGACATCGCCGTCTGAGCAGCCGATTCGAGGCTTGGCGGCGTTGCTTGACTGAGGTGGAACTGGCGGCACCTGGTGAGCAATGTGATGGCCCAAACCGCCCTGTGTTCGGCGACCCTGATTTTGGCTTGGTTGGCCAATTTCAATAGCTCAGTCGCAGCGTCACAGACGCTCGGGGGAGCATTATAGCTTTCACAAAAAATGATCGGAACTGAGTTTGGTGCGTTTCTTTGCCCTGCGCAGAGTATGACACCAGGCGGATGTCTGTTCCAGATGACTACCTCATGCAGCTCGATGCCTATTCACGATGACTACCTCAAGCTCGTACCGGCTCTTCGACCCTACTTCCACCAGATAACGGGAGTCGTGTGGGCTGTATCGTGGAGACGGGATATCCGTAAGGGGACATTCCACGATTGTCTGTTCCCTGTCTGGGCAGTCGGTGCAGAGGACGTTTCGTGCCCGAAGCCAGTAAGCCTTGCCTTGTGGCTTGCGATCCGCGGCGATTGCCTGGGCAACCTGCTCCGCGCTGTTCAGCCATCCGCTCATTTCCTCGGTTCCGTCCCCACGGACAATTCTGACCTGATATTCACTACCGTGGTTGTGCGCCATGTGTTTTCTCCCTAGCGCTAGGATGGGTTTCGGAGGTTTCAGAGGTTTCGGAGGTTTCGGAATTCCTTACCCAAATGTTACGCCGGGCGCAGTGGCCAGTCAATGCCACAAAAATCGTGCTGTGATGCATCTTCCAAGACTTCGGTAACGGACTTTGCAAAGCCTTACTCAGCCGAATTTACAAGTGGGTCAAGGCGTAGTTTATGCCTCACAGTGCCATTTGCGTATTCGCAGCATATGCACTTTCAACTGCTTGGTCTTGGGCTGCTTACAGGAAGAGCCGGCTCGCGAAGAGCCGGCTCCATGTGCGATTACCGAGGCGTGGTAGCGCTTCGGTTACCGAGGCTGGGGGAGTGTGGTGGGCTGCATCCGCAGCTCACCGATCGTGGTTCCGATCACTTCGCCAGATACTACCAACTCGACACGTCGATTCTGCTGACGTCCATCGGCGGTGTCGTTGGACGCAAT
>JAIQFM010000233.1 GCA_020073285.1 Terriglobia bacterium
GTCGGGACGATGGTTGGGCACACCGTCCCTGAAGTGACATTTGCGCGGCCGGCGCCGGGGTTCTATTCCTCGCCGTTCCTGATCGCGGCAGCGGTGTGGGCGATCGTGGAGCTCAGGCGCACGAGAAACCCAGGAAGATTTACGTAAATCCCGCGCAGCCACGCCCTCGCGGCGCTGAATTACAATGGCCGCTCCCATGCCGACCGCTGCGCGCGCATACGCCAAAATCAATCTCGGGCTGTACATCGGTCCGGTGCGCGGCGACGGCTTCCACGAACTGCGCACGGTGTACCAGACGATCGACGTTTTCGACGTCATTCGGGTGAGCGCGAGTTCCGGCGCCGGCATTGAGATCCGCTGCCAGCATCCGCAAGTGCCGCGGGACGAGAGCAACACCTGCTGGCGCGTGGCGGAGCGGGTGATGCGCACGCTGAAGCAACGGCGGCGGGTGTCGATCCAGATCGAAAAGAATTTGCCGGTGCAGGGCGGACTGGGCGCGGGGTCGTCGGACGCGGCGGCGACGATGTTGGCGCTGGAGCGCGAACTGGGCCTGCCGCTGGCGGCGGAAGACAAGCTGTCGATCGCCGCCGAGGTGGGCAGCGACGTGCCGCTGTTCCTGGTCGGCGGCACGGTGCTGGGGACGGGTCACGGCGAGCAGGTGGCGCCGCTGCCGGATGTGCCGCCCCTGGCGTTGGTGATCGCGATGCCGAATGTCGGAGTGTCCACGCCGAAGGCATTCGCCGACTGGGATGCGCTGAGGAAAAGCGAACGGGCTGCGTTGACGCCCGGGAGCGCAGCCAGTAGAATGGATGCGTTCAGCCAGACGCTGTATGTCTGGCTGGCGGGTTCCCTATCCGGTGTTCCTGTCAAAGACAGGGACCGTGGCGAGACGCTGCTTCTCGACCTTGTCCGAGCCGGGATCGAAAACGACTTCGAGCGCGTTGTCTTTCCCCAGTGTCCCGAACTGCGCGAGGTGAAATGTGTCTTAGAGCGCGAAGGCGCGAAGTACGCGTCGCTGTCGGGTTCGGGGTCGGCACTGTACGGGATTTTCGAATCGCCGGAAATGGCGGAGCGAGCGGCGCCGGCACTGAAGGCGAGGGGAATCGAAGCCAAGACGGCAAGGACGCTGAGCCGGACTGAGTACTGGCGGCAGATGTTTGAATGATTTGCCGATTTGCTGATGTGGCGATGGGAAACCGGAATGCTTGCAAATCGCCCAATCACCCAATCGACAAATAGGGTTTTGGGCGGTCGACTAATGGTAGGTCAAGTGCCTTTGGAGCACTTTGTCCAGGTTCGAATCCTGGCCGCCCAGCCAAGAACCGTGATCGGTTGTCGGTTCTCGGTCACCGCGCCGTGAAGAACTGATAACCGAGAACCGAAAACCAAGAACCATGCAGACGGGACACAAGCCGAGCCAGGCAGTCGATCCCACTGAGGTGCGTACAGCAGCGAGCAACGCTATGGCGACAACGGTGGCAACGACCACGCAAAGGAAAGAGAACGCCGGGACGCAGGCGAAGGTGCGCAAGCCGGAGCGCACGCGCAGCGATGACAAGCTGAAAATTTTCTGCGGCACGGCCAACCCGGCGCTGGCGGACGAAATCTGCGCGTTCCTCGGCATTCCGTGCGGGCAGACGCAGATCACGCGCTTCTCCGACGGGGAGCACTACGTGCAGATCCTGGAGAACGTACGCGGGGCGGACGTTTTCGTGCTGCAGCCCACGTGCCACCCGGTGGATTCGCACCTGATGGAACTGCTGTTGATGATAGACGCGCTGAAACGCGCCTCGGCGCGGCGCATCACGCCGGTAATCCCCTATTTCGGCTACGCGCGCCAGGACCGCAAGGACAAGCCGCGGTCGCCGATCAGTTCGAAGCTGGTGGCGGACCTGCTGACCACCGCGGGCGCCGACCGCGCGCTGATCGTGGACCTGCACGCGCCGCAAATCCAGGGGTTTTTCAATATCCCGGTGGACCATTTGTTTGCCTCGCCGGTGCTGGTGGGCTACTACAGGGAGCGGGCGTACCCGGAGCTGACGGTGGTTTCCCCGGACGCTGGGGGCGTGGAACGCGCGCGGTTTTTTGCCAAGAAGATGGATTCGGCGCTGGCCATCGTGGACAAACGCCGGGTGGAGATGGATGTGACCGAGGTGATGCACGTGATCGGCGACGTGAAGGGCCGCACGTGTTTGCTGCTCGACGACATCATCGACACCGCGGGCACGCTGGTGAAGACAGCCAACGCGCTGCTGGAAAGCGGCGCGAAAAAGGTGGTCGCATGCGCCACCCATCCGGTGTTGTCGGGGCCGGCGATCGAGAGGATTTCGCAGTCGCCGATGGAGCAGGTGGTGGTGACGAATACCATCCCACTGAGCGAGGCGGGGCGCAACGAACCGAAGATCAAGGTGCTGTCCATCGCGGGGCTGATCGCGCGGGCGATCCAGTCCATCCACGAGGAGACCTCGGTCAGCCGGTTATTTACCTAGAGATTCCGTGTCGGATTCCCGGGTCGGAGACCGGGGCCGCACAGCACAGAGAAGGACTTCGAAATTATGGCTACAGCAACTGAAGGCAACGTGGTGGAAGCGCAGGTGCGGGAGGCGAAGGGGAAGAACGTCGCGCGCCGCGTGCGCAAGAGTGGGAAGGTGCCGGCCGTGGTGTATGGCGCCGGGAAACAGCCGGTGTCGGTGAGCGTGGATCCGAAGCAGATCGCGCGCATTCTGCACTCGGAGTCGGGATACAACACGATTTTCGACCTGCAACTGGACGGCGAGCGCACCAAGGCGATGATCGTCGAGTGGCAGTGGGAGCCGATCAAGGGAGCGCTGCTGCACCTGGACCTGAAGTTCATCGCCATGGACCAGCGCCTGAAGGTAAAGGTGCCGGTCGCGTTGACAGGCGAAGCGGCGGGCGTGAAGCAGCAGGGCGGAATTCTGGACCAGGTGCTGCGCGAGGTCGAAGTGGAGTGCCTGCCGGGCGATATTCCGAGCCACGTCGATGCCGACGTTTCACACCTGGCGTTTGGCCAGGTGCTGCGCGTGAGCGACCTGCCAGTGGATCGCGGCAAAGTGCGCATTATCACGCCGGCCGACCAGGCGGTGGCCCACGTCACGTCGGTGAAGGAAGAAGTTGCGCCGACGCCGGAAGCCGTGGCCGCCGAAGCTGGCGCCGCGCCGGCCGAGCCCGAGGTCATCAAGAAGGGCAAGCAGGAGACGACCGAGGAAGGTGCCGAGGCAGCTCCGGAAAAGGCCGAGAAGCCGGAAAAGGCCGAGAAGAAGGAGAAGAAATAGTTTCGAGTTTCAGTTTCAGTTTCAGCAGAATACTCGCTGCAACCGAAACTGAAACTGAGACTGATTGACGGCATGAAGCTGGTGGTGGGACTTGGAAATCCCGGAATCGAGTACCAGTTCACGCCGCACAACCTCGGGTTCCTGGCCGTGGACCGACTCGCCGAGCAGTACGGGGCCGAGGTTAACAATCGGCGCTGCCGGGCGCTAACCGGGAAAACGCGCATCGGCCCGGAAGAAGTGGTGTTGGCCAAGCCCGAGACGTACATGAACCTGAGCGGGCTGGCGGTGCGCGAGTTGGTCGGCGAATTGGAAATCGATCCGCCGCGCGACTTGCTAGTGATCTACGACGAGCTCGACCTGCCCTGGGGCACGATTCGCGTCCGGCAGCGCGGCGGGACGGCGGGGCACAACGGGCTGGAGTCGGTGGTAAACGCGCTGGGGACGCAGGAGTTCCTGCGCATCCGGCTGGGCATCGGCCCGGAGTTCGCGGTGAACGACGGCGCCAAGTACGTACTGTCGCAGTTGAAGAAGTCGCAGTACGAGATGGTGGACCGGGAACTGGATGCCGCCGCCGAAGCGGTGAAGGTGATCTTCAGCGAAGGCCCCGCGGCGGCGATGAACCGGTTTAACCGGAAGGCGAGCGGCGCGGCCGCGGACGAGGGTGAGTAAGGTTCCAAGCAGATTCCTCGGCGACCAAAGTCGCCTTGGAATGACAAGACTTAAAGAAGGCTTTTCGGCACGGCTGAAGACGTGCCCTTGCGAAGGATTTTGCCGAAAGCCGATAGCTGATAGCTGACGGCTTTTGGCAGGAGAAGGCGAATGCAACGTATCTACGAACTGATGTTTATCGTGCGGCCCGACATGGCCGAAGAAGACCTGGACAAACTGATTTCCACCCTGGAATCGCAGGTGAGCACTGCCGGCGGGACGCTGAAGAACGTGGAACGGATGGGCAAGCGGCGCCTGGCGTACCTGGTGCGCGGCTTTCAGGACGGCATGTATGTGCTGTTCACCATCGAAGGCAGCGGGCAAGTGGTGCGCGAGCTGGAACGGCGCCTGCGCGTCGCCGAGCCGGTGATCAAGTTCATCACCGTGCGGGTGGACGAAGAGCAGAAGCGGCTGGCCAAGGTCAAGGCCTTGCGCGACGCGAAGATAAAGGCGAAACCCGCGCCCGCGCCGGAAGCAGAGGCGGGCAGCGAAGCGGCGCCGGCAACGGTGTAAATGCCAGTTGCTAGTTTCTGGTTTCGAGTTTCTAGTGGCCGCTCCGCGCGACCGCAGCTCGATCTAGAAACTAGAAACCAGAAACTTGAAACTGTTTCAGAGAGGAATCATGGCAGACGAAACGACCCGCGCCCAGGCTCCGGCGGGAGCCAATGGCGTAGAACAAACCGCAAGCGTAGCGGCAGCGCCGATGCGCGGCCCGCGTCCGCAGCGTTCCGGCGGTCCCCGCGAAGGCGGCCGCAAGTATTTCCGGCGCAAGAAAGTGTGCAAGTTCTGCGTCGAGAAGATTGACTCCATCAACTACAAGGACGTCCGGCTGCTGGGGCAGTTCGTGGCGGAGAGCGGCAAGATCGTGCCGCGGCGCCTGACCGGGGTGTGCACGCCGCACCAGCGGCGGCTTTCCACGGCGATCAAGCAGGCGAGAAACATCGCGCTGCTGCCGTTTGCCGGAAGAGCTTAGTGGTCAGTGGCTAGTGGCCAGTGGCCAGTAATTGGGGCCGGTATCTGATCGGACCTTTCGATCGCCAGATCGCCCGATCACCCGATCACGAGATTTTGGAGAAATTGACATGGAAGTGATTCTCAAGGAAGACGTGCCCAAGCTGGGCTCGCGGGGCGACGTGGTGAAAGTCGCCGAAGGATACGGGCGCAATTACCTGCTGCCGAAAAAGCTGGCCATCG
>JAIQFM010000044.1 GCA_020073285.1 Terriglobia bacterium
CCCTCCAATACGGAACACAGGAATTCCGGGTCGGAGCGCGTGGCGTCCTCGGGAGAAAACTCGACGTCCTCACACAAGGTGCGGGCATAGCGCACAGCCTCGCGTGACTGGAGCAGCGCGTCATGGCGGCCGATCTTCAGCTTGTACTGCAGGTGGATGTCGGAGGTGGCAAGGAAGACGTGGATACGGGCGCGCGCGGCGTTGCGAATCGCCTCCCAAGCGCGGTCAATGTCCTTTCGCGTGCAGCGGGCCAGGGCGGCGACGATCGGGCGGCGGCAGCGTGCCGCGACCGCCTGTACGGCGCGGAAATCGCCCTCCGAGGCGATGGGGAACCCGGCCTCGATGACATCTACCCCGAGCCGGTCAAGATGACCGGCTATCAGCACCTTTTCTTCCAGGTTCATGCTGCAACCCGGCGACTGTTCGCCGTCGCGCAGCGTAGTATCGAAGATGGCAATGTGGCTTTCGCTCACTGCGCCTCCTATAACGTATAACGTATAACGCAGATCACACCGATATGTGCGGGGCTGGTTAAAATCCTACGTCCGGGGGATGCCAAACTCCAAGTTATAATTCTTTTCGTTATCATTAGGTTTTCTGATGGCATAATCGCGGGTCGTGGTCCGCCAAAGATCGGCGAATGAGGGCTGAGATGGACCTCTTTCAACTGGAAGTGTTCGTCACGGTGGCGCGCGAAGGCAGCTTCTCGCGCGCGGCGGAAAAGCTTTACCGCACGCAGCCCGCGGTGAGCCAGGCGATCCGCAAGCTGGAGGACGAGTTGGGCGAGCCGCTGCTCGACCGCTCTTCGCGCGACGGCCATCTCACCGACGCCGGGCGCGTGCTGCACGAGTACGCACAGAAGCTGCTGAACCTCCGCGGGGAGGCGGCCGCGGCGCTGGTTGAAATGCGCGAGATGCGCAAGGGCAGGCTGAACATCGCCGCCAACGAGTACACCTGCCTGTACCTGCTGCCGGTTTTGGCCGAGTTCCGCCGACTGTACCCCCTGGTGAAAACCACGGTCGAGCGCTCGCTGGCCAGCCGTACCCCACAGGAAATTCTGGAGCACAACGTCGACCTGGGGGTGCTCTCGTTCAATCCCGAGGATCCGCTGCTGCGCAGCATCGTGGTGTACCGCGACGAACTGGCGTTCGTGGTGTATCCGCGGCATACGCTGGCCAAGTCCAAACAGGTGAGCATCAAGCAGCTCGGGGTGGAGTCGTTCGTGGCTCACCACGTGCCGTCGCCCTTCCGCGACAAAGTCATTCAGGCGTTTAAGCGCCACAGGACGCCGCTGAATATGGACACCGAACTGCCCACGATCGAGGCGATCAAGAAGTTCGTGAAGATGGAGAACGGAGTGGCGCTGGTGCCGAGCTTGTGCCTGGAGGAGGAACTGGCGCGCGGCGACCTGGTGCGGGTCTCGGTGGCCGACCTGAAGCTGGAGCGGCGGCTGCGGCTGGTGTACCGCAAAAACGCCAACCTGTCGCACGCGGCACGCGCATTCCTGAAGGTGGCGGAGGGCATGGTGTCGTTGGACAGCGGGAGATATATGTTTCAGGTGGAGCGGTAGTTTTCCACCTTCCGCGGCGCCCCAGCGGGACTCGTTTTTCCATGAGGCATCTTCCCGCGTTTACCCGCCGGGTTATTCTCTTCCGCCCTTGCGGGACTGGACCGGCGTGCGCTTTTGGCGCTCGTCGAGCCCCAACTTGCGCAGTTCGGCGCTGTTCCGGCAAGTAATCAGCCGCAGAGGAACGCAGATGTCCGCTGATTTTTTCGTGTCATCATCGTGCATCAGCGTTCATCAGCGGCTGATTGTTTTCACTACGAGCCGGCCGGCGTTCCCGAGGGCACGGTCAGCGCGGGCACGCCGGTCTTGCGCATGAGCTCGTTCAACGCCGGCAGGTCGCGAGCGAAGGCATCGCGCAAGGTCTTCAACTGCCCTTGCAGCTTGCCGTTGAGCTCGTCATAGACGGCGTATTGAGAGCGGGAAGGCGCGGCGTCGGCGTACTCGATGGTGTGGCTGAGCGAGTCGAACTGCTCGTTGAGCTGGTTCGGGTAGCGCAGGTTGCCCTCGGAGCTTTTCATTTTTACCTGCATCAGTGTTTCCTCGATCGGCGTCATCTTCTTGTCGAGCGCATCCGCGGTCTCGATCACCTGCTTGGCTTGGGCGCTCTCGCCCGACCACTTCTTCAGCGTCGTGAGCTCGGCGCGCAGCTCGCGGATCTGGTTCACCGCTACGTGGAGCTCGTTGTTACGATCGCTGATTTTCATTGCCAGCTCGAATTCCTTTTGCAGATCCGCTTGCGTGACCTTCTTCAGCCGCGGGTCCATGCGCAGTTCCAGCGGCGCCGTCTGGGTGAACGATCCCGCGGTCAGCTTCACCTGGTAGGTTCCCGGCAGCGCGAGCGGTCCCACCGGGCCAAGGCCGGCGTAGAACGCGCCCGGAATCTTAACCGGCGACTCGTAACGCAGGTCCCAGGCATAGCGGTTCATGCCCGCTTCAGCGGGTATGGTTTCTTGGGGAATTTCCTGGTCGGGCCATTCCGGCGGCTGCTCGAAAGTTTTCTTCTCCTTGCTCGACAAGTGGCGCACGAGCTTGCCTTGCGCGTCGAGGATATCGAGCGTGATCTCCTCCTTCGGCTTGGAAGCGAAGTAATAGTCGATGATTGCGCCCTTGGGCGGGTTCTCGCCCACCGGACGACGGCGTTCCACCTGGTCGGGATAATGCAAACGGACGGCTGGCTCGGGTTTATAAAGCATCGCCGGCGCGGAAGCGGTTTGCGTGGTGAGCTGACGCAGCGGCGTGATGTCGTCCAGGATCCAGAACGAGCGCCCGTGCGTGGCGACCACCAGGTCGTTGTCGTGCACCACGAGGTCGTGGATCGGCGAGACGGGCAGGTTCAGTTGCATGGCCTGCCAGTGCGCGCCGTCGTCGAAGGATGCATACACGCCGCGCTCCGTGCCCGCGAACAGCAGGCCCTTGCGTCCGGGATCTTCGCGCACCGAGCGCACGTACGAGCCCTGCGCTATCCCGTTCACCACCAGCGTCCAAGTCTTGCCGAAATCCGATGTCTTGTAGATGTACGGCTTCTGATCGTCGAGCTTGTGGCGGTCCACGGCCATGTAGGCCGCGCCGGGATCGTGCGGCGACGGATCGATGATGCTCACCATGCTCCATTCCGGCAGCGCTTTGGGCGTGACGTTGGTCCAGGTGTTGCCGCCATCGCGCGTGACCCACACCAAGCCATCGTCGGTGCCGGCCCAGAGTAGACCTTGCTGTAGCGGCGATTCGGCGAGCGCGAAAATGGTGTCGTAGTACTCGACCGAGGTGATGTCGAGCGTGACGGGGCCGCCGGAGGGCTGCTGCTTACTTTTGTCGTTGCGCGTCAGGTCTTTGCTGATGGCGGTCCAGCTCATGCCGCCGTCGGCGCTCTTGTACACCTTGTCCCCGGCGGTATAGAGCGTAGTCTTATCGTAAGGCGATATAAATAGCGGCGAGGTCCAGTTGAAGCGCAGCACGTCCAGGTCCACCGCGCCGTGGCCGGCCACGTCCAGCGGCCACACGGAAACGTCCTGGGTCTGCTGGTCGGCCTTGTTGAAGCGGAAGATGGTAGCCTCGTTGTTGCCGTAGACGGTGTTGACGTCGCGTGGGTCGGGCGCGATGAAGCCGGTCTCGCCGCCAAAATCGAACCAGTTCTGGCGGGCGATCACGCCATCGTCGGCATAGCTGGCAATGCCCACGCTGCTGTTGTCCTGCTGCGCGCCGTAGAGGTAATACGGAAATTGGTTGTCGGCGATGACGTGATAGAACTGCGCCGTCGGCTGATTGAGCTGGGTGCTCCAGGTCTGGCCGCCATCCACGCTGATGGTGGCGCCGCCGTCGTTGCCGTTGATGATGCTCTTGGGATTGGTCGGGTCAATCCATAGCCCGTGATGATCGCCGTGCGGCGCCGGTAGCAGGGTAAACGTCTTGCCGCCGTCCACCGAGCGGAACAGGCCGGTATTCTCGACGTACACGGTGTCCACCGTCTTCGGATCGGCAAAAATGTGGGTGAAGTACCAGGCGCGCTGGCGGTAACGCTCGTCGTCATTGACGCGCGTCCAGGTATCGCCGCCGTCGTCGGAGCGGAACAGCCCGCCCTCCTTCGCCTCGATCAGCGCGTACACGCGGTCGGAATCCGCGCCGGAAACCGACACGCCGATCCGCCCCAGAATTCCCTGCGGCAGGCCGTGTCCTTCCAGCCGCTTCCAGGTGTTGCCGCCGTCGGTCGAGCGATACAGCCCGCTGCCGGGCCCGCCGCTATTCAAGCTCCACGGCGTGCGGTACACCTCCCACGTGGCGGCGAACAGCGTGTTCGGGTTCTGGGGATCGAACACCACGTCAATGCCGCCGGTCTTGTCATTGACGAACAGAACTTTCTGCCAGGTGGCGCCGCCGTCGGTGGTGCGGTAGATGCCGCGTTCCGCGCTCGGCGCGTACACGTGCCCGAGGGCGGCGACGTACACGAGATTGGGATTTTTCGGATCGACGATGACGGCGCCAATCTGCCGCGAGTCCGGCAGCCCGACGTGCTTCCACGACTTGCCGCCGTCAACTGATTTCCAAACGCCGTCGCCGTAGGTGATGTTGCCGCGGATGCAGGCCTCGCCCGTGCCGACATAGATGGTATTGTGGTCGGAGTCGGCCACGGCGATCGAACCGATGGAGGTGAACGGCTCCTTGTCGGTAAGCGGCTTCCAGGTGGCGCCGGCATCGGCCGTCTTCCACACGCCGCCGGCGACGCCGCCGAAATAAAACGTATTGGGATCGCCGGGCACGCCGGTGACAGCAATGACGCGTCCGCCGCGATAAGGTCCGATGCCTCTCCATTTCATGCCGCTGAACAGCGCCTGGTTGTAAGTCTGGGCAAACAGTGCGGAAGCAAGCAGGACAAATAGCGGGACGGCAGCGCGCCTGAACATTTCCACGATCCTCCCCCCACGATCAAAAAACGGAGAATCGTAGCACGACGGACACGTGGACGGCCAAACCACGATGATTCACTTGGCACAAATCTGGGGTGTGATGGGCTGCCGTGGCAGGGTGGCACGAGCGGTCAGACTAAGAACTTATCCACTATAGCGACGAAGTTCGGCGCCACCCGCTTTAGGGTGGCCAGGATGTTTGCACGCTGCAGACCAATATTGATCGCTTGCGCGTCCAGTTTTTCGAGCACCACTAACGAGGCACATCGGTACGAGCACATTGGCATCGAGCAGAGCCGTGTACTCATTGTCCTGATTTAAAATCATCGGGCACTCTGTCGTAGGTACCCTGTTCGTATTCCTGGCGCGCCAAGTCGTCTAACGTTTTGCGGCGCGCAGCGTCACGTTTGGCTTTATACGCAAGCACATCACGGGCATACAAACGTCTGTGGGTTCCTACCATGTGGCACGGGATTTCCTTCTTTTCCAGCAAGCCGATCAAGAATTGACGAGACATGCCAAGCACCTTGCTGGCCTCGACAGTGGTCAGCAAGGCGTCGTTTTGCATTATGGTTACCGAGTGGCCAGCCTTCAGATCGGCAAGCAGCGTGCAAAGAAACGAGTAGAGACTGTTCGGCAGTGCTTGAGTCCTGCCATCCGGACCGAAAAGCTTAGCCTCCGCAGTGCGCAGTTTTTGGTAGATGTCGTGTATTTCACGCTGGTCTTTCTCTGAAACTGCGGTAGCGCCAGCGGCGGCTCCGGCACTAGGAATCAGTGTTTCCTCCTTGGGTGTCATAGTTCCTTTCACCTCCCATGCCTCCTCTTTGGGATCAGGTTCGATCCATTCCCAGGGGCTTCCGAAATAGATGCTACATCTGCCATATCTGCCTCAAATGTAATTAACATGTGCTATAAGTGCAAGTGAAGAATTGTAAATTGTGGGTACGGAGGTGGGTTCAATCCCGCAGACTGGGCCGGGTTCAGGGGGCCAAGAGCGGCCAAGGACTACTTGCGCTCGATTTGACCGATGTACAGCTTCAGTCCAACCAGCATAGCCAGGATCGTCACCAGCGATATTCCCAGTCCCATGCGGCGGTAGTCGCGTTCGCGCAGCGCCTTCTCGCCGGCAAGCCGGGTTTTCTCCGCCGTTACCTGGCCGACTTTGATGTCGTCGTCAATCTTCTTCGGCGTGAAGCTGTGCAGGGTCACGCGCGCCTTGGTGAGCTGATCGCGGGCGGATGTCAGGTCCAGTTGCGCCTGGCTGACCTCCATGCCGGACTCCTCGGCGCGCCTCAGCACCTCGTCGGATCTGCCGATGGCGGCTTGCAGCGCGACCAGTTGCTCCTTGATGTGCCCCGCCGCCACGAATCCGGCATCGCCCTGGGTGTGGCACTCGGTGCACACCGCCTGCGGGCCGGTGCCGACCATCGAGTCGCTCGGGTGCACGATGCGGTGATTGCTGTGGCAGGTGACGCATCCCGGCAGCCCGGCGGCCGCGAACGCCGGCTTGTGCGGGCTGGATTCGAACAATTGCGCCTGGAAGACGTGGCACGTCGAGCACACATTGACCACGCTGGCCACGCCCGGCGGCGCCGCGCCGTGGTTGCCGTGACAGGTGGTGCAGGTCGGCGCGCTCAGATCGCCGCGCACGGTCAGCGCCTCGTGATGCACGCTGGTGCTGTATCCGGCGAACTGGTCGTGCTTGATCGGATATCCCTGCATGTACTTGCCGTCGGCATGGCAGCGCGCACAGGTGTCAGCCACGTTCAGCGGAAACACTTTCGAGCGTGGATCCTTCACCGCGCGGATGCCGTGCACGCCGTGGCAATCGATGCAGACCGCGACCTTGCTATCGCCGCCCGCCAGCCGCTTGCCGTGCACGCTGGTCTTGTATTGCGCCAACTGGTCGGTGCGCAGCGACGGGTTGTACTGCCGCATGTAGGCGCCATCGGCGTGACACTTCGCACAGAGTTCCGGGATCGCCTTGCGGTCAATGTGTCCCTTGAAGCCCTTTTTCTTGTCCATGGCTTCCATGCTGGTGGGATCGCCGCCGTGACAGCCGGCGCAGGTCAGTCCCTTTTGCGCGTGGATGTCTTGCGCGTACTGCTCGCCGGTGACTTTCAGGTTGGCGTCGAGAGCGGAGTGGCAGTCCACGCACGTGCTTTGCACCGCTTGCGGCAGCGCCGCGGAATGTGCCTGCGACGCCGCGAACATCGCTACCGCAACCCAGATGGCCACCGCCAGCAAAAACCAGGCCTGCGACGCGCGCGCGGAAGCGGTCCCCCTCAACCGCTCCCCATCGCGCGTTTGCATGATCTCGTTATGAATGGCACTCATATTGTTCTCTCGCCCCGCTCATTTCGCCACGTAGCCATAGATCGTCATTGACACGATGTACGCCAGTGCGAACACTCCCAGCCCGGTTACGAACACGCGCGCCAGCCGCCACTTGAGTCCCTCGACAAATGGCAGCAGCACCCAGACCGCGCCGGCCAGCCCGAAGCCGAGCACGCCCAACAGATCGCCGTCGATGAACCAGATCTTGGCGGGAATCAGCTTCAACGTCTGGAACATGAACAAGAAGTACCACTCGGGCTTGATGCCGGCGGGCGCCGGAACGAACGGATCCGCCTTCGCGCCCAGTCCCCACGGCGACAGCGCGGCCAGCGCGCCCAGCACTCCGAGCGCGATGTACCACGCGATCATTTCCCGCAGGGCAAAGTTGGGGAAAAACTTCATCTCGCGCGCCGCGGAGGGATCGCGCTTCCATTGCTCTTCCACCGACGGCGGCACGCTGATACCGAACCTCTGTACCAGGAGAATGTGGACCCCGAGCAGCAGCGTCGTAATGCCCGGCAGTACCGCCACGTGGAAGCCGAAGAAGCGGGTGAGCGTGGCGCCGGTGACGTCCTCGCCGCCGCGCAGGAAGATGACGATCCACTGGCCGACGATCGGCACCTGCCCGGCGACCTCGGTCCCTACCTTGGTGGCGAAAAACGCCAGCGTGTTCCACGGCAGCAGGTACCCGCTGAAGCCGAAGCCCATGGCCAGGAACAGCAGCAGCGCGCCCGTGATCCAGGTCAGTTCCCGCGGCTTGCGGTACGCCTTCAGGAACAGCACGCTGAACATGTGGGCGAAGGCGGTCAGGATCATCAGGTTCGCCGACCAGGAATGGATGGACCGCACCAGCCACCCGAACTGCACCTGGGTGGTGATGTACTGCACGCTTTCGAAGGCCTCATTGGCGCTGGGGCGGTAATACAGCAGCAGGAGAATGCCGGTACAAACTTGAATGACGAAGAGGAACAGGGTGATCCCGCCGAGGAAATACCAGTACGAGAGCCGGTGCATGGGGACGGTCTTCTTGCGCAGCGGCTTGGTGAGTTCGGCCCAGCCGAAGCGCTCGTCGAGCCAGTCTTTGACGAGAGCGAATGCGCTCATCTCACGCCTCCCGTTTCCGCCGCACGACGATTTCCTCGCCCTGCACGTGCACGTCGAACAGTTCCAGCGGACGCGGTGGCGGCCCGGAGACGTTGCGCCCCGCCAGGTCGTAGGTGCCGTTGTGACAGGCGCACCACACCTGCTTCAGGTCGCTGCGGTATTGCACGGTACAACTCAGGTGAGTACAGGTGGCCGACATGGCGCGGTATTCGCCGTCGGCGCCGAGAATCAGCAGCCCGGGCCGGCTGCCGAAGCGGAAGATCTTGGCGGTATTCGGTTTCAGCTCGCCGACGCGCGCGGCCACAACCGTGTCGCCGCCCATGTCGGTGGCGGCCGGCGGGATCAGGTAGCGCAGGACCGGGTAAATGAACGACGCGGCCGAGGCCAACAGTCCTCCTCCGAGGAGAACTTGGATGAATCGGCGCCGCACGTTGTCCCTGGGTGATCCGGAGTCTCCCGCTCCGCGGGGCGAGGTTGTCGCCTCGAAGACTTGCATTCTTGCCTCCCGAATGTGCGTGTGGCGCGGAACGAATTCCGCCCTACTATGCGCTATTTCTTCTTCCCGAGCGCCTTCACGTACGCGCTCAGTTGCGCAATCTCGTCCTTCGTCAGCTTGCCATCATACGCTGGCATCTTGTTTTTGCCCTTGGCGATGATCTGCGTCAGCTCGGCGTCGGGCGACTTTTGCACTTCGGGTGAGGTTAGGTCCTTGATGTTGAGCTTCGCGCCCATGGCCGTCTTGCCGTGACCGTCGGCTCCGTGGCACATGGCGCATTTGCTGGTGAACACCGCGGCGGCATTGTCCGCGGCGTAGGACTGGGAGATAAACAGCGAAGAGAGCAGTATGAGTATGATCAGCGTGCCATAGACAGGTACTTTCCGCATTCTCGGCTCCAGGGGTTCGTAGTCGTAATCGTGTTCCACAAAATTGCTGACGCGCACCGGCTTGGCGTGCTCCTCTTGCGCTGGCTCGCGCGCTTCGCCGGCCGCCGGCACAAACAGCCGCCACAGCATCCACGAGATCAGGACGGCAAACCCCAGGTACCAGAGCAGCGGGCCGACCAACCAGACCACCCACAGCGGCATGAAGGTGTATTTGCTGAGAAAGGTTCCGGCGCCGGCAAACAGCAGGAAGAGACCCAGGAAAGCAAGCGTGTCCACGCGTCGCATGGCGGTAGCTCCTTTAATCGGGGAGGGAGGAAGGGGTCGCTGCGATGAAATGCTGTCCACCGGAGAGGCCGACCAAGGCTCGCGGTTCGTAGCAGGCATCGTTCCCTTCCTCCTATTCCCTCGCTTCATGGAACAAACGTTCGCACGTGCGGGGCCACCGTGGTCCGACCTGTGCAAAAGGCGCTAACTTCTTGCCGGGGCTTGACTTAAGCAAATTTGAGGCGGCAGGGAGAAGGGTCGGTTGTACGGCTTTGCCTGTCCGAGAATCGGGCGGCGTCAGAAAATCGGACGTTCGTTCGAATCAGGTGAGGGCAGATGCGCTTCCCGCTTATCGGTTAGAGTGCTGTGTTATGAGCGCATTTAAAATCGCTACGACCGTGCTCCTAATTTCGGCAGCGACCGCCCGTGCCCAGGAGATTCCACCGGCGACCGCACTGCCGATCACGCTGAACTCCACGCTCGATGTCAGGAAAGTGGTATCCGGCCAGCCGATTACCGCCAGCATCGCGCAGGATGTGCCCTTGCCGTCAGGAGGCAGGATTCGCGCCGGCTCGCGCGTGACCGGGCACGTGTTGCAGGCGGGTACGAAGGTCGGCCGCAGGACGTACATCCGCCTGCGCTTTGATCGGGTCCGCGCCAACGATCGAGACATTGCGATCGCCACCAGCTTGCGCGCCGTCGCGTCACCGCGGGAGGTGCAGGATGCGCAACTGCCGCAGCACGGCCCCATCTTGGGCGAATCGCCGGCGAACTGGACAACCACCCAGGTCGGCGATGACGTGGTGTATCGAGGCGGTGGGCACGTTATGCACGACGCCACAGTGGTCGGTGATCCGGTCAAAGATGGCGTGCTGGCCGTGCTGCTGGCCGTGCCACGTGCCGGGTGCGAAACTGCCAGCGGCGATCGCAGACTGGCGCTGTGGGTGTTTTCGTCATCCGCTTGCGGCGCTTATGGCTTTTATGGCCGCCTCGACATTGCGCACGCCGGGAATTCAAGTCCGATGGGCGAGATTGTTCTGGAATCAAAGAAGAACGTGCATGTGGATACCGGCGCCGCAATGCTGCTGATCACGGTGAGCACGATCCAATAGGCTACCGGCGCGATTCGATCGGCGTATTCAGAAACGACAGCAGGTCCCCGACATCGCTTTCCTGCAGCACCGGCCACGTCCGCCCCGCTTTGCGGCTCCGCTCATACATCTTGGTGCCGTGGCCCCAGAGATTGGTCGCCAGCCGCACCGCCGTGTACGGCTGACCTCGCCCGCGCAGCGCCGGCCCTCGCGCCGTCCCTTCCGCGCGTGCTCCGTGGCAATCCGCGCACCCGCGCCAGGCGAAGATGCTGGCTCCCACCTGCGGCGATCCCGACGGTTCCAGGTAGTGGAGCCCGTAGAGAAACACCGCCAGGTCCAGGATTTCCTGCGATTCAAACCTGGGCGGCGTCTGCCCCACCGAGCGCATGGCGCGATGCATATCGGGAAAATGGTTCAACATCGCCGCGCCGAATTGTGAAAACGTCGGCGGCAGCTTGCCGTCGGTCCCCAGCACCGGCCCCTGCGGACGCTGCGGCGGGGAGGTGACCTCCGCCACGCCGGGCGGCTTCCTCAGCGAGTGGCAATTGATGCAGTACTTCGCCTGGAACACCTGCCAGCCGCGGTCCGGATCGGCGGCCGGCACCGGCGTCTCGCTACCCGACCTGCCGCTCGCCTGCCGCACGTAGGCGTACAGGTCGCGCAGTTCGTTGGCCTGGAAACGCGGCCAGGCGATTCCCTCCCGGCGCATGCCGCTCTCCATCGCCGACCCGTGGTTCCACAGCGCCTGCGTCCAGGTGATGGGCGAATCCGCCGCCGCCAGTTGCTGTACCCCGGGAGCGCCGCCGGGATTACCATCGGAGGTGTGACAGCGGGCACATTGCTTTGTGCGGAACAATTCCTGCCCGCGGCGCGCATCGCCGGGCTCGTCGGAATAGCCGGTCAGGTACAGATAGGCGACCAGTTGGCCGGTCTCGTCATAACTCAACGTGGGATACGGCAGCTTCGCCTGGTTCATCGCCTCGTACATCCGCGGGGCGTGGTTCCACATGGCGGTTACCAGTTGCGGCAGGCTGGCGGCGCGCTCACGCAGCGCCGGCCCTAGCTGTCCTCCCGCCGCGTTCTCACCGTGGCACTTGGCGCATCCCTTGGCGCGGAAGACGGCGTCGCCCCGCGCCGGTTGCGGCGTCACCGCGATGGCGAATCGGTTTTGCGTGTTCCGATACTGGAAGCGGAGAATGCCGGCGAACAGCAGCAACGCGGCAACCGCGATCCCCACCCACAACACGAATTCCCGCTGGACACGGCTCATTTCGCCTGCTCCGCCCCCTCGCGGATCTTGAGGTCGCGCATCTTGCGGTAGAGCGTGTCGCGCGAGATCCCGAGCAGCGCCGCCGCCCGCGTGCGATTGCCCTGACAGATGCGCAAGGCGCGCTCGATCGCCACCCGCTCCATCTCCTCCAGGGCCAGCGGGTGCTCCTCAAAACGCGCATTCGACGACGCCGGCGCGCCCACCAGTGGCTTCAGGTCCTTGTCGGTGATTGTCTGCGGGTCTGCCTGCGACAACGCGGTCACGCTCTCCAGCACGTTTTGCAACTCGCGCACGTTGCCGGCGAAACCGTGGTTCAGCAGCAACTCGGTCGCCGAGCGGGCCAGCGTGATATGCCGCCCATAACGATCGGACAACTGCGCCGCGCAATGCTGGGCAAGGACGAGGATGTCTTCGCGGCGCGCGCGCAGCGGCGGGACTTCGATCACTACGGTGGCGATGCGGAAATACAAATCCTCGCGCAGCAGCTCGGAGCGCAACTGCGCCAGCGGCCGGTTCGTCGCCGCGACGATGCGCACGTCCACCGGCACCGGCCGCGTGCTGCCGACCGGGCGCAGTTCTTTTTCCTGCAGCACGCGCAGCAGCTTGACCTGCGCCTCCTTCGGCATCTCGCCGATCTCATCGAGGAACACGGTGCCGCGCCCCGCCGAAACGAACACTCCCGGAGCATCGTTGTAGGCGCCGGTGAACGCGCCGCGGCGGAATCCGAACAGCTCGCTCTCTACCAGGTCGCGCGGCAGCGCGCCGCAGTTGATCGCGACGAACGGCTCGCCCGCTCTCCGGCTGGCGCCATGAATTGCCCGCGCCAGCATCTCCTTGCCGGTGCCGGTTTCACCGACGATCAGCACTGCCGCATCGCTGGCCGCCGCCGCCCGCGCGCGCTCCACCACGCGCTGCATCTGCGGCGACACGAACACCAACTGCTCGAATGGGTCGTGGACTTCCTTCAGATTGGCTTCCAGTTGCGCCACGCGCTGCCGCAGCCGGTGAACTTCCATCAACCGCCCGACTTTCTTCTGCACCGCCTGCCGGTCGAACGGCTTGGTGAGATAGTCCTCGGCGCCACGCTTGATCGCCTCCACCGCCGTCTCCACCGTCGCGTAGCCGGTCATGATGACCACCGGCAGGTCGGGATTGCGCTGATGAATCTGCTCCATCAGGGTCAGCCCATCGGTCAGCGGCATCACCAAATCAACCAGCGCGACGGCCAAGCGCGGATTTTCCTGGTTCGCCGCCAACGCCTCCGCGCCCGACAGCGCCACCACGGCTGTGTATCCCTGCTCGACGAGAAAATCGCGCAACGTGCCCGCCAGTCCGGCATCGTCGTCGACGATCAGGATCTCCGCGCTGGCGCCGTCCGCCGTCACGAGGTCGCCTCCTGCGCCAAAGCCGCCGCATTCATGCGGCTCGCCGCCCACAGCGGCAACCGTACCGCCGCCACCGCGCCCTGGCCCGGCGCAGGGTCCAGGCGAATCGTGCCGCCGTGTTCCGCCACGATGTTGCGCGCGATCGCCAGTCCCAGGCCCGTTCCCTTGCCCGGCGGCTTGGTGGTGAAAAACGGCTCGAACACATGCGCGATATCGCTGTCGGAAATGCCGCAGCCGTTGTCGCGGATCTCGATTTCCAGCGTGTCGCGTGATTCGTGCCCGCGGATCTTGATCTCGCCGCCGGTGGACACCGCGTCCAGCGCATTGCTGAGCAGCGTCAGCAGCAGGGTTTCGATCTGGTTGCGGTCGGCCAGCACCCTGGCGCCCGCAATCTCCGCTAA
Source organism: Terriglobia bacterium (assembly GCA_020073285.1). Classification (GTDB taxonomy): domain Bacteria; phylum Acidobacteriota; class Terriglobia; order Terriglobales; family Acidobacteriaceae; genus JAIQGF01. The sequence continues at coordinate 13,703 of JAIQFM010000044.1, forward strand.
TTCCGCGGTCGCGCGCACTTTCTTCGCGCTGAACGACGGCGCCATGAACCCGAGCACCGCCTCCACCAGCGGCGCCACTTCTTCCGGCTGCTTCCGCGGCGCGGGCTTGCGCGAAAAATCCAGCAGCCGGCGCACGAATTGCTGGCAGAACCCAATCGTGTTCTCCAGTTGCTCCAGATCCGACGCGCATCCATGGTTGTGCTGCGCCCGCTCGCGCATCATCTGCACGCGCAGCAGCATGGACGCCATCGGCGTGTTCAGGTGATGCGCCGTGCCCGCCGCCATCTTGCCCATGGTCGTCAGCTTCTCCAGTTCCAACAGCGTCTGCCGCAGCCGCACCCGCTCGCGGATGTCATGCGTAACTTCCATGACGTACCGCCGTCCGCCCTCGCTAAAGGGCAGCAAGCTGAGTTGCACCTCGATCGCCTCGTCCTGACGGTTGCGCCGCTGCGTTTCCTGGTCGAGCACCGCTGTACCGGCGTCCACCGCCTCCAGAAAAGCCTGCAGCTCGTCTTCCTTGTTCTTGGGGACCGTCGGCAACGCATTGCCGATCACTTCGGCCTTGGAAAATCCGTAGAGCCTCTCCGCTGCCGCGTTCCATTCCTGGACGCGCAGCGAGCCGTCGAACAGAGCCACCGCGCCCGGCGACGATTCCAGCAGCCCGCGATAGCGCTCGCGCGACCGCCGCAGTTCCTCCTCGGTAATCCGGCGCTGGCGCAGCACGAACCACGCCGCCCACGACGCCAGCAGCAGCGACGACGCAATGCCCCGGCTGATGTACAGGTAATGCAGCGAGACGTAATTCAGCTCGCGGAAGTAGTGGTTTTCCACCAGTTCCCAAAAGGCGAACACCAGCGCCACGATGCTGATGCTGGAAAGCACCAACGTCGCCCAGAACCATCGCCGTCCGTGTTCGCTGTCCCGCACCGAACCTCGCGCCCGGCGCATAAAACCACCCTCACCGGTCGACCGATGTTCCTTCGCCGGGCGCACACGGGTCAGTGACACATGTCACGAGCGGGTGTGAGGGGTGAACGGTCCCCCAGGGGATTGAATCCGCGCCATGGACTTGGTCGTTGGTCGTTAGTCGTTGGTCGATGGCCATTCTCGGTGGGCGTGCGCGTTGGCTGCACGCGAGAGGGAATGGCCACACGAACTATGCCCGCGCCGATCGCGAACGACTAACGACTAACGACTGTTTCCTACTGTCCTGAACTTGCCGCCGCCCCTGCCTTCAGCTCGATCGGCCCGCCGGCAAACAGCGTATTCGCGCCCTTCTCCAGCGCCAGCTTGTTAAACGCCGCCACGTCGGTGCGCAAGAACTCGTTGAACTCCGTCAGGTACGCATCCAGTTCCTTCTTCGCCGCCGCCACGTCTTCCATCGCCAGCGGCGTCGGCGCCTGGTTATATGGCTGCGATACGGCCCGGTACGCGCTTTGCAGGCGGTCATGGAAGCGCGCCAGGTTATGCAGCCGCGCCACCGGGTCGTTCACCCCGGCGGCGTTGAACACCTTGTCCTCCACCGCGTTCAGCTTGCGCTGCAAGGCGCGCGCCTGCGCCAGAACCGGCTGATACGCGGCGTTCTCCACCCCGCTGTTCTCCGCCTCCGGCCCCAGCAGCCGCAACACGGTCGCGATCTGCGATTTCAGGCTGTCCATCCGGTTCAGCGACTCGTTCATCGCGTTCATCCAGTTGCGCAGTTCCAGCGCCTGCTGCAACTGCGCCCGCCCCGCTTCCATATCGAACGGCAGGCGAGGATCGGCCTCCACCGCAATTCCTGTTTTCTCCGTCTTCCCCGCCGCCGTCACTGCGACCTTGTAATTGCCCGGCAACGCCGCCGGCCCGCCCGGATTGAAGAACTCGTTCTCTTCATCCGGACGCCGCGCCGAGTTCAGCCGCTTGGCATCGTCGTACCGCATGTTCCACGTGACCCGATTCAGTCCCTGCTTCCCCGGCCCGTAAAGCGTGTTCACCATCTGCCCGTTCGCATCCGTGACCACGATTTTGACCGGCCCGCGCCGCTGGCCGCGACCTTCGACAGCTTCGCTGGCGGGCTGCTCTTCTTTTTCCGGTCCGGCCTCTTCCGCGCGCACTGCCTCGCAGCCCTGCGGAAGCTGCGGTTGCCCCACCCTTGTCTCGCCCGGGGGAGCTTGCCCCGAAGCGGAGCTAGGGGGCGAGACAGGGCGGGAGTTTTGCGTCCCGCGCCCCCTGGGCTGCTCCGTCCCTGGTTCCAGTGACTTACCCAGGTGATACGAGATCACCACTCCGGTCGGCGGGTTCGGCGCCGAAAAGTCTCCGCGCGCGCTGAATCCGTGCTTCTCGCCCGCCCGCATCCGCCATTTCACACCCGGCTGTGACGAGTACAGGTGGAAGTTCTTGGCCAGCACCTGCGCTGTCGTCTCCTCCAGCGGCGTGATGTCGTCCAGCACGAACAGCCCGCGCCCGTGCGTGGCCACGATGAGGTCGCGGTTCGCCTTGTGGAACTTGATGTCGTAAATCGGCGCCGCCGGGAAATTGCCCTTCATCGCCGTCCAGCGCTCGCCTTCGTCGTACGAGTAGAACAGGCCGGCATCGGTGCCGACCACCAGCATGCCCTTCTGGTTCGGATTCTCGCGCACCACGCGCGCCGGATCGTCCCCCGGCAGCCCCTTGGCGATGGAAGTCCACGTCTTGCCGAAGTCGTGCGTCTTGAAAACGTACGGCTTGTCGTTCTCGACTTCGTGGTAATCGAGCGCGACGTACGCCGTTCCCGGCGCGAATGGCGAGACCTCGATCTGCTGCACGCGTCCCCACTCCGGCACCTTGGGCGGCGTGACGTTCGACCACGTCTTGCCGCCGTCGCGCGTCACCTGCACCAGTCCGTCGTCGGTGCCCACCCAGATCAGGTTGGCATCGCTCGGCGACAGCGCCATGGACAGGATCGTGTCAAACGTCTCCGCACCGCTCATGTCCAGTTCCACCGGGCCGCCGCTGGGCAACTGCTTCGACTTGTCGTTGCGCGTCAGATCGGGGCTGATCGGGTTCCACGTCTTGCCCGCGTCGGTGGATTGGAACAGCACGTTGCCCCCGAGATACACGGTCTTCCAATCGTTCGGCGCCACCGCAATCGGGGACGTCCAGTTGAAACGGTACTTCAGATCCTTGGGCGCCATGTCGGTCGCGCCGTGCAGGTACGGCCGCACAAAATCCGACGTGCCCGTCGTCAGGTTCATGCGCGTGATCGACCCATTCTGCGAATCGCCGTAAATCAGGTTCGACTTGCCTCCGGCCGGCACGATGTACTCGCCGTCGCCGCCCACCGCCGTCCACCAGTCGGCGCCCACGATCCCGCCGCGTGACAAGCTGTTCGAGGGTCCACACCAGCCGTTGTTGTCCTGCAGTCCGCCGCACAGCAGGTACGGACGGTTGTCGTCGAAGGCCACCATGTAGAACTGCTCGATGGGGATGTTGTCCAGGTAGCGCCAGTTCTTGCCCGCGTCGGTGGAGACGTAGGCGCCGCCGTCGTTGCCATTGATCATGCGGCCGGGATCTTTCGGGTCAATCCAGAAAGCGTGATGGTCCACATGCACCGTGCGCCCGATCACCTGCGCCGTCTTGCCGCCGTCGTGCGACTCCAGCATCTGGTACGACAAAAAGTAAATGTGGTTCTCGCTGTCCGGTGAGACGTACAGCGTGGTGAAGTAGAAGCCGCGATAGACGTAGCGGATATCGGAGCTGACCAGCTTCCAGTGCTCGCCCAGGTCGGTCGAATCCCACAGCGTGCCCTTCTTCGCCTCGATCAGCGCGTACACGTGGTTGCCGTTGCTGGGCGCGACCGATAGCCCGATGCGCCCCAGCGGCCCCTTGGGCAAGCCCTCGCTCAGCTTCTTCCACGTTGTACCGCCATCGGTCGAGCGATAGATTCCGGTCTGATTGCCGCCGCTCACCAGCATCCACGGATAACGCACGAACTCCCACATTCCGGCGAACAGCGCCATCGGGTTCGACGGGTCCATGACCAAGTCGCTCACGCCCGTCTTGTCGTCAACATAGAGGACCTTCTGCCAGGTTTTCCCGCCGTCGGTGGTGCGGAAAACGCCGCGCTCCGGGTTCGGACCCCACACGTGCCCGAGCACGCCGACATAAACCATGTCCGGGTTCGACGGGTGCACGACGATCTGCGAAATCTGCCCGGCGTTCTCCAGACCCATGAATTTCCAGCTTGCGCCGGCGTCGGGCGAGAAGTACACGCCCTTTCCGGTGACCACGTCATTGCGCGGGTTCGCCTCGCCGGTTCCCACCCAAACGAGATTCGGGTTCGATGGCGCCAGCGCGATCGCGCCAATCGATGCCGTCGGCTGCTTCTCGAAGATCGCCTTCCACGTCAGCCCCGCGTCGGTGGTCTTCCACACTCCGCCCGCGCACGCGCCCACGTAGTACACGTTCGCGTTGCCGGGTATTCCCGCCACCGCCGCCACGCGCCCGCCGCCCGCCGCCGGGCCCAGGTTGCGGAACTTCCAATTCTCCATGATGTCGGGCGTTTTCGTTTCCGCAGCGGTCGGCGCGCCTTTCTGCGCGTGCGCAACGGCAACGAACAGGAACAACGCCAAGGTGGGGATGAATACCCGCTTCGCGAATGATGTGAATGTCATCTCTGCGCTCCTGCCAGGTGTGAAGCAAACCGGTCAGCCTACTGCACGCCGGCTCGCGGGTCCAAGTCTATTCCTGCGTTCAGCGCGGCTGCTGATAGTATTCTTGGTTTCCGTCAAAGTCCAGTTGTGCAAGGTGAAGAAATGTCACGATCCAAGGCAATACTCCCGGCGTTATTGTGCATATTAGTATTCTTGCCAGTCCGTGCGCAGCGGCCGCGCGACGCCACGCCCAATCCATTTCCGCCGCCGGCGATGGACGACATGAAGAAAGTGCAGCAGGCGGCGCTCGCCAGCGATTACGCCTACCAGATCACGGCTCACTTGACGGACAACATCGGGCCGCGCATGGCCGGCTCGGCACAGGCGCAGCAGGCGGTGGAGTACATCGCGGCGGAGATGCGCAAGCTCGGCCTCGAGGTCACGCTGGAGAAATGCACCGTGCCGCATTGGATGCGAGGCGCGGAGACCGCCGAACTGGTCGAATTCCCCGGCCAGGCGCCCAAGACCACGCAGAAGATAGTGCTCACCGCGCTGGGCGGCAGCGTCGCGACGCCGGCAGAGGGAATCACCGCCGAAGTCGTGGTGGTGAACAACTTCGACGAACTCAACGCGCTCGGCCGCGAAAAAGTTCGGGGCAGGATCGTCCTGTTCAACGTCAAGTTCGACAAGCGACTCGCCGCCGCAGGCATGTCCGAGCAGGCTTACGGGCAAGCGGTTGTCTATCGCGGGCGCGGCGGCTCGGCTGCGGCGCGGTTGGGCGCGGTGGCGTCCCTGATTCGCTCCGTGGGTGGCGCCGATTACCGACTGCCGCACACCGGCGTCATGTCGTACGCCGCCGATGCTCCCAAGATTCCCGCCGGCGCGGTCACCGCCGAGGATGCCGATCTCATCGAGCATCTCACGCGCCAGGGCCGTGTGGGAATGCACCTGACGCTCACTCCGCAGGAACTGCCGCCAGTGGAAAGCTACAACGTCATCGGCGACCTCAAGGGCAGCGAGCATCCGGAGCAGGTGGTGATCGTTAGCGGCCATCTCGATTCCTGGGACCTGGGCACGGGAGCGATTGACGATGCCGCGGGCGTCGCGGTCGCGATGCAGGCGGCGCAGGTGATGAAGCAACTCGAGCTGAAACCAAAGCGCACGCTGCGAGTCATCGCCTGGATGGATGAGGAAGGCGGATTGCTCGGCGCGCGGTCTTACGTCAAGCAGCACGCCACCGAAATCGCCAACCATTTCGCGGCCGTGGAGAGCGATCTTGGCGCGGGTCATGCCATGGGCATCGCCTTCGCCGGGCCACCGCAAATCCAAGGGCTGCTGCGTCCGGTGGCAAGCGTCCTGCAGAGTTCAGGCGCAGGCGCACTGCGCGCGTCTGAGGACGTAGGCAGCGACATCGGCTACCTCACGGCCGCGGGCGTGCCCAGCTTCAGCCCCATTCAGGACAGTCGCACATACTTCGACTATCACCACACAGCGGCGGACACGCTGGACAAGATCGTGCCACGCGAACTGCAGGAGAACGCGGCGGTGATGAGCGTGCTCGGCTACGCGCTGACCAACATTCCGGTGGAACTGCCGCGCTCGACGCCGCGCACGCCGAGAGATTAGGAGCGACGTGTTTACTAGTGGCGGGGAGGTTGTATCTAGACTAGTACCCCATCCCATTAATGGAATCAGTAACTTAACGCACAGGACACCTGCAGGCGACCTGAGGCTACCTGCAGCGGTACTGGGCATTCCCAAAGAGCAAGGCAGAGGCGGCGGGAAGGTCGAGCCCTGCCCGCTGCCTCTGCCCCACATCCGCGAACTGGGGCCAGACGGCTAAAAATCGAAGGTCAGTCCGCCTGAGATCCCCTGGAGTGTGGTGCCGGGGAAGCCAGTTCCAGTGAAGTCTTTCTTGTCCACAATCAGGCCGTGTCCGACGGCGCCCAGATCGTAGTGCGCGTCGGGGTGGTTGGCCTGACGAGCATAGACGAAGTAGCTGGTCATGTTCCTGGACCACCTGTGCTTCACGCCAGCGGCGTACATGTTGGCGCTGTTGTTGACCGTGTTGAGCGGTAAGGCGTCTGTACAGGTGGCCCCATCCGCACTTACGGCAGTGCAGAACCCCGGGTCACCAGGTGACTTGCCGGCGTGAATCCATGAGAAATTCAAGGTGTCCTGCTTGGTCAGCTTCTGCCTGATCGCCAGCCAGGTGGCGAGAGGCCGGGTGCGTTCGTTGAGGCGTTCGTCGGTTTGCGAGTTGGAGCGCTTCAGGTGCTCATAGACAAAGCTCGGGGTCGTGCCGGAGGCCTTGATGGTGTACTCCGCGCCGACCTTGAAGGCTGATTCATTGTCAACGCCAATCAAGTCACCGTCGCGATTGACGTTGCCATGATGTTCGTAGCCGGCGAAGGCGTACAAGCCATAACCGCGATAAGTGCCCGCCAGGCTCACCACGTTGCCAAAAGCGCCGTCGTTGCAGGGATTGATATTCGGCCCAACTAGCCCGTAGAGGTCGGCTCCTTCGGTGACGTTCCCTTTGTTGGCGAAGCTGAGAGTGAACGCACCATTGCCGCCGGCGCAATTGGGCTCGCCGCGGGGGTAAGCGCCGTTGTCGCTGGAGCGGTTTTGCCCGGGAGCGAAGAGGATGCTGGCATAAAGCCCCTTGTGGGTCGGGGTCTCGTACCAGATGGCGTGGGATATGCGGCCCATGAACTCGGCGCGGTTGTCGCCACCACTGTTGCCGAAAATGCTCCTCTGGTCGCCGATGGTGTTAATGAAAGGATCGAAGGCGCCAGTGGTCGTCTTCTTGTAGGGCGCATCCTCCTTCCCGAGCTTGACCGCGCCCCACGGACCTGAGATCCCCACATAAGTGTCGCGCGACCCGAGACAGTACTTGCACTGCAGGTCGGAGGTCGGTCCCGGGGTGTCGGACATCATGACCTCGGTCTCGAACTGGAACACGCCGGTCAGATAATCGTTGATCTTGTGCGAACCGCGAACACCGAAGTACGACAAGTTGCTCGAAACCTGGCCGAGCCATCCGTTGTTGGCACGCGCCACGAGAGCCGGCGTCGTAAGCAGTGGGTTGGTCGCTTCCATGGCGGCAGAGATGCCGTTGTCGACGTAGTCGTACGAGACGTCGGAATGGCCGTAGATCTGGACCTTGGTGCCAGAGTAGCTGAACTCGAACTTGTCGGGCGGCTTCTTTTCAGGTGCTTTTTGGGGCACAAGGTCGGTTTGCCCCGAGGCTGCCCCGCCGTAGAGAGCTTCCTCCAGCGATGGCGTGTAGCCGAGCGTCTGCACGTGCGCGCCTTGCGTTCCGGCCGTGGGCAGGACGCGGGCATCGATCGTCCCCAGCCGCTGCGCCATCTCAGAGACCATCGCTTTCAGCTCTTCAATGGTCTTCTGTTGTGACGCCATGGTTTCCTGTTGTGACGCCAACTCGCCGCGCAACTGCTGAACTTCTTCCTTGCTAGCGCCGGTCGAGGATGACGAATAGGGTTTGGCAGATTTATCGCCGGGTGTTGGCGGTTCCCCGGCGAAGGTTGGCGAGCTTAGCGCGACGAGATACACCACCAGGGACAAGATCAGCGAGTGTCGCATTGGTTTTTCTCTCCTAGGGAAGACATCCCCAATTGGCTTGACCAGGCAGCCCTGAAAATTGAGGGCAAGTTGCCGGGTGCTTGTGATCCCCAGCTCACGGACGAAGTCTTCGAAACCGGTCAACGCGTTGCGCAGCCGACGCGGACGAAGTATTCGTCCCACCAGGGAGACTTGTGCCATCCATCGAAATGGCACCTTCTACGCGCCAACACCACATGGCCGGGCGTAGTTCAGAACAGACTTGGGTCAGACTTGCGGAGGTGAGCGGTCGCCGGTGGCGTGTGCCCTGAGCGTGCGGCACACAGGCGGTTGGAAGTCGACGGGGGATTCCACCGAGCTCGCCAAAGCGGGCATGGCGAGCACAGCGGGCAGCACCGCTGAAAGGGGAGCCTTGCAATTATCGTGGTCAGCCGAGGCTTTGATGATCCTGGAGACAGCGCCAGCCTCGGATGCCATCTGCTGCTGTTGCAGATCGTCGTCAGCGGAGACGACGGGGAACAAAAGGGCCAGCGCGCAACCCAGGGCCAAGGCCCGCTGGAGGCGTCCTGGGGTACCGGAGTGAGCGGTGCTTCGCAGGTAGTGCAGGGCAGCACAGAAGGCCAGCACCGCCCAGCACGAGTTGAGCAAGCCAGGCATCTTGGGGGATCCAGTCCAGCCGGTCTACCGCATGTTGTTAGCGCGCCGAGCGCATTGGCCTGATTACCAGACCTCTATGGGAGCGCGTGTGTAGCACAAAGGAGAGCAGCGCGTCAAGATGAGCCCTTCATCCGCGGCAGAAGTTGGACGAAAGGCCATCCAACGGCCAGGCACAGCCTCAGGTGAAGCTCACGACAGAACAGTGCGACCGACGGTCCTGCCCGTCCGTGCGTGGGGCGGTCCGCGGTAGGGGGATGCAAGAAATTCGGGGGCGGCCTCACGACCGCCCCGTAGGTTGGCTCTGGCAAGCGGAATTAGAAGGAGTACTTCAACGAAAGAGTACCAACGTTAGCGTGGAAACCACGAGGAGCGACTACCCTTAGCGATACCAGACTTGGGACCTCGTCCTTCGAGTTGTCGTCATAGTAGCTCCACAGGCCCTTGAACTGGACTCCCTTGGCGACTTCAAAGGCAACGCCGGCATGAGCCTTGTGCCAGGTGAGGGCCTGGGGACCGAGCGGCTGATCGGCAAACGGACCGGCAAAAGCACAGCCGATATTGACACCCGCTGCCGATGTCACTTGCGTGATACCTGCAGGACAGGTCACGGAATTGCCAGCGAGCGGCGGTACATTGCCGAACATGTCGCCGAACACCTGCAGAGACGCTCCCGTATCGGAACGCAGCCAGTTGGTGCGCCCGTTATCGCCCGTGACTTCATAGCCCAGGCTCAGAGTAACGCGCTTGACCGGCTGGAAGGAAATGTTGGTGTAGCCGGAGTTCGTCCTCTCCTGATAGTCCAGAAGCAACGCCCAAGACTGAGTGCCGGTAGCACAGGCATTCGCCGCCGCCGTTGGAGCGGTGAGACCGGCGGGGAGCGAGCCGGCCGGGGCGAACGAGGTGGATGCCAAGGGCATGCAGGTGGCGGAGTCGATGTGCTGGTCGAGCAAAGTCCAGCCAGCATCGAAGGTGAACTTCGAGTTGGGGCTCAGACTCAAGCCGAAGGTGTAGTAGCGCCAATGGTCTTTGTGGCCGTAGAAAGGAAACTGGAAAGGCGCCAGCGAGCCATTGAGGGCAGCCGACGGAAACACCGGAGTGGTGGTGTTTTCAATGGTCTCCGATTTGACAAAGTCGTTGCGTGAGGAGACGAAATGCAGGCCGCCATTCACGCTCATCCAACGATTCACCTTGATGGTGCTGTAGAGGCGGGCCCGTTGCTGGCGACGCGGACTAATGTCGGTAAAGGCGTTGTTGGCATACAACCACTCCAGATCGGCATTGATCCGCCAGGCTTCGACCGGACGAAGCGCCGTGCCAAGCAGCAACGTGTGCTGGTCGATCTTCTCGGTGTCAACGCCGGGGGCTGTACTCAGGCTGATCGTGGTACAGGCAGCGGGATTGGCGGACAGTTGGCAGACATTGGTGATGGTTGTGGTGTTGGTGACGGAGATGTTGGGAGGGGGGTTGAGGAAGGCACCGGCGGCGGTAAGACCAGTGCCCGAGTTCAGGTCACGACGTCCGTAGCGGTAACCGGCGTAGGCGCTGAACACACGACTGGGCTGAAAATTCAGCTTCGCCGTGTTGAAGTACGAGCGCTCCCCGATGAGCGTCCCGTACCCGGTGATGGTCTCGAAGGTTCCACTGGTGGCGTTACCGGCAACCGTGGCGCCCGGATTGAGCGCGGTGATTGAGCCAAACAGGGCGGCGGCTTGGCTGCAAGGGTTCAGGAAGGCACTCAGCAGAGTGGTGCCGGCAGCGTGACTGCAGTTTAAGGTGGTCAGATTGAGCGAGCCCGGCTGGCGCCAATTCATCCAACGGAACTTGTCGGAAACACTCCAATGTTTGCTGAGGTGGTAGGTCGCGCCCAGGTCGGCGTTGGCCGAAACACGGTCGTTGCTCGCCGGACCGGTCAACAAAGTGGGGGCTGAACCGTAGTAGAACTCGCGAAAGTTCAGGAAATCGGAACTCGACGAACTATAGGTGCCACTGGCGGCGATATCCAGCTTGCGGAAATAGTTGGACACGAGCGACAACTGCCCGGTCGGAATATTGGTGCGGACGTTGCCGCTCTTGAACAAGCCCAAGGCAGCAGCGGTGCAGGTCGTATTGAGGGCGAGCACAGGAGGGGGACCGGCGCTGGTGATGCACGGCGGGTTAGTCGTATTCGGCAAGAAATTGAGGCCAATATCGACCGGAAGTCCGCTGGCGCCGAGCACAAATTGTGGAACGTTCTGGAAGGCGAGGTCGTTCTTGTCGTGCTCGTAGAACACATCGGCGGCGATCGTGGTCCGGGGAAGTAACTTCACGTCCACCCCGAACTGGTAACGGTCGGAACGCCACCCGGAGTTCTCCGTCAGAATCGTTACAAAGGGTTGGCCCGCCGTGCTGTCGATGGTCCCGCTGGTGTTGTTGCGGGCGTAACCGAGGCGGAAGCTAATGGCCGACTCGGGCAGGAGCGTCAGCATGAAGTCGCCCATGTTGCGGGTGGTGGCCTGCAGGTGCGGGCTATTGGAGAACCACAGCAGTGTCTGCGGATTGACGTTGTTCACGCAACCGACGGCGCACCTGGTGACGCCGGCATTCAGGTTCAGCGGATTGGCGAACAGGTCGTAGTCGAAGAAATTCTTGTCGCGCCGGTAGAGGCCGACGAAGTTGTACCACTTGTTCTTGGAGATCCGCAGGCGGGCCATGTTTTCCGGGTCGCCGCCGAATCCGAAGCTGCTCACGTAGAGGTTGTCAAAGAGCAAGCCCTGGTGGGTCTTGGATTGCATTGACAGTTCCTCGGACAGAATTCGTGGGCCGGTCCCGATATTGACGAAAGTAGAGTACATCGCCTGATTGCCTTCGACGCCCACGATGTGACCGCCGAGCTCGATGGACTGGAACACGGTATAGTCGCCCCAATCGCGGCCCTGGCTATCCTGGTCCTGCGCCGAGGCGAACAGCGGCAGCGCCAGCATGAGGATCGCGACAAAAATTGCATGCTTCCGGTTCATAGGTCGGCTCCTGTCCCACGGCTTTTCTCCACGAAGGAGAGGCCGTGGCGAATTTTGAATTCGATTTGCCATGGTTCTTCTCCTTTCTTACCTGCGGAGAGTTGTGCTGATGTTTGAGCCGTGAATGCTGGCGTGGCACATGATGCAAGTTTGCACTCTCGGGTTGGTGTGCGGGCCTTGCGGGATTTGCACATGGCACTGGAGGCACAGTGTGTCGACGCGTGCGGTGATCAACATGCGCGGATAGACCGAGGAGTGCGGGGTGTGGCAGGCCATGCATCCCTCAACCCTGACGGGTTCGTGCTCGAAGACAAACGGACCCCGTTTGTCGGCGTGGCACTTGTAGCAGACCAGATCCTGATTGGGCGCCGACCGCACCTGGCGATCGCGCAGCGCGCCGTGCACATTGTGGCAGTCAGTGCACTTGATCAAGCCCTCGTTTACCCGATGGCGGAACGTCTTCTGGAAGTCGGCTCTCTGTTCCGTGTGGCACGAGTAACACAGCGTGGGCTGCTTGCTCACCAGCAGATATTCCGACTTGGTGTGGTGGATGGAGTGGCAACTGGTGCAACTGACGCCGTTCTCGTTGTGCACTGACCGCATGAATTCGCGCTGTTCAGGCTTGGCTTCGTGGCAGGTTAGGCAGCGCTTGGTGATGTCGTCGCTCTTGGCGCCGACGAAGGTGAAGATCTTGGATTTGTCGCCGCCGCCTTCCACGTGCGCCGCCCCCGGACCATGGCACGATTCGCAACCGTGCGCGCCGTGGGTCATCTTGGTTTCCTGGGTGGTCATCCAGTGTGGAGAAGCCTCGAAACCCTTGTAGAGTTCATCGTGGCACCCCTGGCAGGTAGCCGCGCCGACATATTGGTCCGCACCTGCTGCCTGAGACGCCGGGTTGGACTGCGCGCCGGCAAGAGCCGCCGCGAAGATCAAAACGAGGAAGACTGCCGATATGGACTTCATAGCCGGCTACGCCCGACCTCCTTGGTTTGTTATCTATGGAACCGATGAGCCCGCGCACGGTCCCACGAAGCGGGACCATGATGGGCATTGCTACACATAAGGGCTGACGAATGACATGTGTTAAGGATCAAGTCACACGGGTTAACCGGGAAACAGATGCCGAGCGATGCGGAGGTTACGGCGAAGGGAAAAGGCGCTTGCGGCAGGCGCAATAACGGCGCCGGCCAGCATTGGAATCGCAAGTAAGCCGCAGAACCCTCCTGCATAGGTCACCGTCAAGATGCTAATTTTGGAAGGATGGTTGGTTGTCGCTGGTTAACTGGCCAAGGACGCCCCACGAACGCCAAAGTGCGCCATTCGACGGCGGCAAGGATACAACGAGTTTCCGAAATGGGAATGCCTTTTTGTTACTAAGTAACGAATTTGCAACTGAAGAAATCTCGGATGGCACGAAGGTGGAGTGCGAGCATGGGCTACGATATGCGGTCCGGAAAGCAGGCTGCATTGTGTAGGCTCCAGGCGTCAGGCGGCGGAAGCAAATGGAAACTGCGGATGTGGTGATTGTGGGTGGGGGAATTGTCGGGTCGAGCATTGCGTATCACCTGACGGCGGCGGGATGCCGCAGCGTGCTGGTGATCGAGCGCGAGACGTCGCAAGGCAAAGGTTCGACCGGCAAAAGCATGGGCGGCGTGCGGGCGCAGTTCGCCACGCCGGTGAATATAAGGATGTCGCTGTACTCGATCCCCTTCTACGCGGCGTTCGAGGAGACACTGGGATATCCGTGCGGATACCGGCCGCAAGGATATCTGTTCGTAGCCACGCGCGATGCGCACATGCAATACCTGAGCGCGAACCTGGAGCGCCAGGTGGAGCTGGGGCTGAAGACGGCGCGGCTGGTGTCGGCGGACGAGATTCGCTCGACTTATCCGCAGTTGAAGGGCGACGACATCGTGGGTGGAAGCTATTGCGCGAGCGACGGATTCGTGGACCCGTACAGCGCGATGAACGGATTCATGAGCTGGGCCTTGGAGCACGGCGCGCGGATTTGGAAGAACACGCAGGTCACGGGAATCAAGGTCGAACGCACGCGAGTGACTGCGGTGGAGACCACCCGCGGCATGGTGGCGACGAACACGGTGGTGAACGCGGCGGGCGCGTGGGCGGCGGAGGTGGCCGCGATGGCCGGCGTGGAACTGCCCGTCGAGCCGCTGCGGCGCATGCTGGTGCCAACCGAACCGTTCGATCGGTTCCCGCACACGGCGCCGATGATCATCGATATGACCAGTGGATTTCATTTTCGGCCGGAGTCGTTGGGGTTCCTGCTGGCGTGGAACGATCCGGAAGAGACGCCGGGATTCAAAACCGACTTTGAACCGTCGTTCATCGAGAAAGTGCTAACACGTGCGGCGGAGCGGGTGCCGGTGTTCGAGAACCTGGCGGTCAATCCCAAACGCGCGTGGGCGGGACTATACGAGGTGACGCCGGATCATCACTGCATTCTGGGCGCGGTGGACGAGGTGCGCGGGTTTTTTCTGGCCAATGGCTTCAGCGGGCACGGCGTGATGCACGCGCCTTCGACGGGAAAAATTCTCAGCGACTTGATTTTGACCGGGAGCACGGATGTGGTGAATCCGGAACTGCTCAGCGTGAACCGGTTCGCGACCGGGAGACTGCTGGAGGAGACGGCGGTGTTGTGATTCCGTTTCAGTTTCAGTTTCGGTTTCAGCGGTGATGCTCGCGACCAGAACTGAAACTTAAACTGAAACTCTCATGAAAATTGCAGTCGATACCGGCGGGACGTTCACCGATTGCGTGTACCTGCGCGA
>JAIQFM010000234.1 GCA_020073285.1 Terriglobia bacterium
GCGGCCATGCGATCGCAGGCCGAGGCCGAAGCCGCCGGCGAAGAGCAGCGCATCAAGGCCGCCGCCGAGGAAGACGCGCGCAAAATCGTGGAGTCGGCCGGGCAGGAGGTCGAAGCCGCCGCCCGCCTCGCGCAACGCGATTTGAAGGCGTATGCAGCGGAATTGGCGGTTTCGCTGGCGGAAAAGCGCATCCAGGTGGATGCGGCCACCGACCGCGCGCTGGTGCAGAACTTCGTCGGACAGCTCGGCCAAAACGGCGACGAGGAGGGCAAGTAGATGGCCGCGATCACCAGCCGTTATGCCCGCGCCTTCGCCGATGCCGTGTACGGCCTGAACTTCGGTCCGGCCATGGTGATGGCGCAGCTTTACGACCTGGTCGCCGTCGTGAAGAGCAACCCGGTCTTGCCGCGCATCTGGGAGAACCCGGCCATCCCGGCGGAGCAGAAGCGCAGCTTGCTGGACGCGATTGTCGAGCGCCAAAACATCGTCAAGCTGGTGCGGAATTTCGTCGCGGTACTGATCGACCATCACCGCATCGAGCAGTTGCCGGAGATCGCGCGCCAGGTGGAAAGCGAACTGGACACGCGGCAGGGGTTCGCGGAAGCCGAAGTCACCAGCGCGCGCGAGCTGTCCGCCATCGAGAAAGGCGCGCTGGAAGGCAAGATCGCGACCATGACCGGCAAGAAAGTTCGCGCTCATTACGCGATTGAACCCAGGATTCTCGGGGGCGCCATCGTCCGGCTGGGCAGCACGATTTACGACGGTTCGGTCAAAGGGCAATTGCACAGAATGAAGGAACAGCTCGCGGCGGAATAGAAAGCTTTTAGCTATTAGCTTTTGGCTCTTAGCTAAAGCCGAGTGGCTGCGGTGCGGCGGGCCCTCAGGAGTTTTGGTCGACAACGATTCAACCTCTTAGCGAAGCGAGCTAAGAGCTAATGGCTAAGAGCTAAGAGCTGGTTTTCTATGGCACAAATCAAAGCTGACGAAATAACGAAACTGATTCGCGAGCAGATTGAGAACTACGAATCGCGCATCGCGGTGGACGAAGTTGGCTCGGTCATCTCGCTCGGTGACGGCATCGCGCGCGTCTATGGCCTGGACAAGGTCATGGCCGGCGAACTGCTCTCCTTCCCGCACGGCGTAGCCGGCATCGCCATGAACCTGGAAGAAGCGCAGGTCGGCGTGGTGTTGCTCGGCGAGTACACGGAGATCAAGGAAGGCGACGAGGTCAAACGCACCGGGCGCATCGCCAGCGTGCCGGTGGGCGAGGCGCTGATCGGCCGCGTGGTCAACTCGCTGGGCGAACCGATCGACGACAAGGGCCCGATCGCCACCAAAGAGTTCCTTGCTGTCGAACGCATCGCGCCAGGCGTCATTGACCGCCAGCCGGTGCGCGAGCCGATGGCCACCGGTCTGAAGGCGATTGACGCCATGATCCCGATCGGGCGCGGACAGCGTGAGCTGATCATCGGCGACCGCCAGACCGGCAAGACCGCCATCGTGCTGGACACCATCATCAACAACAAGGGCCGCGACCTGATCTGCATCTACTGCGCCATCGGGCAGAAGCGCTCGTCCATCGCGCAGGTGGTGAAGATCCTGGAAGACAAGGGCGCCATGGACTACACCATCGTGGTCGCCGCCTCGGCTTCCGAGCCCGCGCCCATGCAGTACATCGCTCCCTACGCGGCGTGCGCCATGGGCGAGTACTTCCGCGACAGCAAGCGGCACGCGCTCACCATTTACGACGATCTTTCGAAGCACGCGGCGTCGTACCGCGAGATCTCGCTGCTGCTGCGGCGTCCCCCGGGGCGCGAAGCCTACCCGGGCGACGTTTTCTACCTGCACTCGCGCCTGCTGGAGCGCGCCGCCAAGCTGAGCGACAAGAACGGCGGCGGCTCGCTGACCTCGCTGCCGGTGATCGAGACCCAGGCGGGCGATGTTTCCGCCTACATTCCGACCAACGTCATTTCCATCACCGACGGCCAGATTTACCTGGAAACCGACCTGTTCAACTCCGGCATCCGTCCGGCCGTGAACGTCGGTTTGTCGGTGAGCCGCGTCGGCGGCAGCGCGCAGATTAAAGCCATGCGCCAGGTCGCGGGCACCTTGAAACTGGAACTGGCGCAGTACCGCGAGTTGGCGGCCTTCGCGCAGTTTGGCAGCGATCTGGACAAAGCGACGCAGGCGCAGCTCAACCGCGGCCAACGGCTGGTCGAGATCCTCAAGCAGGACCAGTACGCTCCGCTGTCGTTCAGCAAACAGATTCTGATCATCTTTGCCGGCACCGGCGGACACCTGGACGACGTGCCGGTGGAGCAGTGCCGCGAGTTCGAAAAGGCGTTGTACGCCTACGTCGACGCCATGAATCCCGGCCTGCTGAAGCAGATCGAGGAAAAGAAAGTGCTCGATGAAGAACTCAAGGCCGCAATGACGAAAATCGTGAAGGAGAGCAAGGAGCGGTTCGTCAGCGAACGCCAGGTGGCGGCGGCAAAGGCGTAAGCTGCAGGCTACAGGCTTCAGGCGGCGGGGAAGAGATCATCTCGGTAGGGATGGAATTAGAATAGCGCGGCACTTCAGTGCCGGGACCCGGGGGGCTCGTTCCCGAGTCCCGTCGGGACGGCTGAACTGCCGAACGGAGGGCGTAATGACGGTGGAAGAGATCGACACCTTGATCGAGGACACCAAGCGGCTGGCGCGGGCGGCGGACAAAGTCGCGCAGGCGACCGCGCTCGGCGTGCTGGAAATTGCGCGCCAGTTGGCGATCATGAACGGGGCAGTGGCGGAGCAGTCCAAGGCAGGGAAGAAGTAGCGAATTGCGAGTTCTGAGTTGTGAGCGGACAGCAGATTCTTCCCTTTCGACTCGCGGCGCTCGCTCAGGGTCGGAATGACAAGTCTTTAGGGCTAATGGCTAAGGGCTAATGGCTAAGAGCTAAGAGCTGAATGGCGAACATCCTCGATATTCGACGCCGGATTCGCAGCGTGCGCAACACGCGGCAGATCACCAAGGCGATGAAGATGATTTCGGCGGCGCGGCTGCGCCGGGCGCAGGACCGGGCGCTGTCAGCGAGACCGTACGCGCAGATGCTCACTAACGTCCTGAAGTCGCTGGTCTCGCGCGCCGAAATCTTCGACCCGGAAACGGGCGAGCCACGCCATCCGCTGCTGGCGCAACGTCCGGAGAAAAACATCCTGGTCATCGTAGTCACCGCCGACCGCGGCTTGGCGGGGGCGTTTAACGCCAACATCATCAAGGCCGCCTTCCGCTTTTTCGCGGCGAACGAAGGCAAAATCGTTGACATCGAAGCCGTCGGCCGCAAGGGGCGCGATTTGTTCCGCCGCCGGTTCCCGACCGCAACTCCGGAACAAACCGAGCGCGCCGGCCCGGTCCAGACGGTGGGCGAGCACATCGGAGTGCTCGGCAAGCTGAGCTTCGAGTACGTGCGCGATTTTTCCGAGGGCGTGATCGACCGCTACACCAAGGGCGAGATTGATTCCGTGTACGTGATCTACAACGAGTTCAAGTCGGTGATCGCGCAGCGGCTCATCGTCGAAAAGGTGCTGCCGATTGAGGAGATCGGTGAACAAACCGTGGCGCAAGCGGAAGAGGTGAGCAAGGAAGAACGCGAGAAGCGCGCCGAGGCGGCCCAGGCGGCCGGGATTTCCCTCGGCGAGGCGGACACCCGCGAGATGGATCGCCGGGCCGCTGCCTTCGCCACCGCGCAGGTGGATTACCTTTACGAGCAATCGCCCGGCGAACTGTTCCGCAACCTGCTGCCGAAGTATGTCGCGGTGCAGATTTACCGCTCGATGCTGGAGTCCATCGCGTCCGAACACGCGGCCCGCATGACCGCCATGGAATCGGCCTCCAGCAACGCCGACGAGATGATTGACAAGCTGACCCTGGCGATGAACCGCGTGCGCCAGGCGAAGATTACGAAAGAGATTATCGAGATCGTCAGCGGCGCAGCCGCACAATAAAGCTGTCAGCCATTAGCTTTCAGCTCTCAGCCAAACCGGCGGGAGCACAAGCTGAAAGCTGAAAGCTGAAAGCTGATAGCTCTTATGGCAGAAAACATCGGAAAAGTGATTCAAATCGCCGGGCCGGCGGTGGACGTGCAGTTCGGCGAAGCCAACCTGCCGCCCATTTACGAGGCGCTGCACGTGGTGAGCGAAGGCTTCAACGTGCCGACGCCGATTGACGTCATCCTTGAAGTCCAGCAGCACCTCGGCGAGGGCCGCGTGCGCTGCGTCGCCATGCAGCCCACCGACGGCATGGTGCGCGGCATGAAGGCCATCGATCTGGGCGGGCCCATCCGGGTCCCGGTGGGCAGGGGCACGCTGGGGCGAGTCATGAATGTGATCGGCGAGCCGGTGGACAACCTCGGCCCCATCGAGGCGACCGACAGGTTGCCCATCCATCGCCTGGCGCCCGCCTTCGACGAGCAAGCCACTTCCGCGGAGATGTTCGAGACCGGCGTCAAGGTTGTGGACCTGATCCAGCCGTTCTTGAAGGGCGGCAAGATCGGGCTGTTCGGCGGCGCGGGAGTCGGCAAAACCGTTGTGATCATGGAATTGATTAACAACGTCGCCAAGCAGCACGGCGGTTATTCCGTTTTCGCCGGAGTCGGCGAGCGCACCCGCGAGGGCAACGATTTGTGGCTGGAAATGAGCGAGTCCAAGGTCATCGTGCCCGGCAAGCCCGCCGAATCCAAGGCCGCGCTCATCTACGGCCAGATGACCGAGCCTCCTGGCGCGCGCCTGCGCGTGGCCCTGACGGCGCTCACGGTCGCCGAATACTTCCGTGACGTGGAAGGCTCGGACACGCTGCTCTTCATTGACAACATCTTCCGCTTCACGCAGGCGGGCGCCGAAGTCTCGACGCTGCTGGGACGCATGCCCTCCGCCGTCGGGTACCAGCCCAACCTGGCCACCGAAATGGGCGAGTTGCAGGAACGCATCACCTCGACGAAAAAGGGTTCGGTCACCTCGGTGCAGGCGATTTACGTGCCCGCCGACGACCTCACCGATCCCGCGCCGGCGACCACGTTCGCTCACCTCGACGCCACCACCGTGCTATCGCGCGCGCTCACCGAGCTGGGCATCTACCCGGCGGTGGA
>JAIQFM010000235.1 GCA_020073285.1 Terriglobia bacterium
CAGCCGGAAAATCCCACGTCGCCGCTGTATATGTTGGTGATCTGGCAGTTGGAGCCCAGCATCCACAGCGCCGGCCACAGTCTGGTGTTACTAGCCGGAAATTGCGCGCTGATCTCGATCGTGCCGTAAGTTAAGTTGAAGTTTGTCCACTGGATGTCGCCGGTGATGTACGGCCAAGTCGAGGGCGCGTGCCGCACCGTGCCGTCCACGTTGAAATCGCCGCAACTCCAGTTCTGCGCCGCGGTGGTAATCGTCAGGCCGTTGTTGACGGCGACCTGCTGAGCGATGTTGCACTCGGTTTCGTTCTGCGCGTATTCCCCGTGGCGGGAGATGATGGTCCAGAACGGGCCCAGCGCGGTCCCCGGAAAGTTGTCGAAGAGCACGATGTTGGCCGCGTCGCCGAAGGCCGAGACTGGACAGATGGAATTAACCACGCCAGTGCTCCAGGTCGAAGGCAGCGAGGTGAGTAAGCTCTGGGCACTGCTCTCGCCGGCACAGCCGCTGTTGGAGTCACGATAGGCCAGCGTTCCACTGCCCGTACCGAGGATGGCGATCCAGTAAGGCGTGCCGGAAACCAGGTTGACCGCCGGCAATGAGACCGGGTTCCACGCTCCCGCCTGCACCGGCGTGCTGCTGCCCTGAGACAGCAACGCACCAGGATGTCCGTTGGCATCGGCATACACGCCGGCCATGAGCTGAGAGACGGTGGAGGACGAATCCAGGTACACGACCACGGAGCGCAGGGAACCACTGCCGGAGGCCGTCGCCTGGAAGGCCTCGGCTTGGCCTAGTGGGAGCGAGTCCACGCGGCTCTCCACGTTCTGATCGCCCAGCAACATGGTGTTGGCAGGACGAGCGGTGACCGTCACCGTGGCCGAAGCTGCCTTGGAAGTGTCAGCCACACTGGTCGCGGTGACCGTGTAGGTGCCGGCGTTTCCAGGAGCGGTGAACAGGCCGCTGGAGGAGACCGTTCCGCCAGTCGCCGACCAAGTCACGGCCGTGTTGGTGGTGCCGGTCACGGTGGCGGTGAATTGCTGTGTGCCCCCGGTCAACAGCAATGCCGACGCCGGCAAGAGGGAGACTGCAACCGGAGTACCAGCGCTGGCCGTGAAATTCACGTTCGAGACATTGGCGCCGTTGATCGTCGCCGACTGGGCTGCAGGACTAAAGCTGTACCCGCTCTTGCTGGGCGTCACTGAGTACGTCCCATTGGTCAGGGCGCTGAAGTTGTAGTTGCCGGAGGCGTCGGCGGTAGTGGAGGCGCTGGCCGCGCCGCTGAGGGCCAGTGCGGCCCCGGCGCCGTCGGCAGCCGGAGTGATGGTACCGGAGATCGTGTAACCGGTGATCACCGTACCCGCCGTTGGGAGCACCTCAACCAGGCTGAGATTGTAGCGGTCGGCGGTAGGAGAAGTGTCATTAATGGTGACCGTCGTGCTGCCCA
Organism: Terriglobia bacterium; assembly: GCA_020073285.1. GTDB lineage: Bacteria > Acidobacteriota > Terriglobia > Terriglobales > Acidobacteriaceae > JAIQGF01. Next base: position 1,442 of record JAIQFM010000235.1, read on the forward strand.
ACGGCGTGGGACTGTTCTGCCGCTGCAACCAGTAGGTGTCACCGACCGTGGCGAGATATTGATGGACCATGGTCTGATTGGCACCGACGGTGTGGGCGACCGCATGGTCCCAGTCGGTGCCGACGCCGAAGACCCAGGAGCCGTTGCGCGTGGTCACAAGCGACGCGGAGGGCGCGCCCGAGGATGCACTGGCCCTGGCGGTGGCGCCGACTGCACCCGAACCGAAGGAACCTGAGGTCTCGACGCCGGTGAAGCTGACCACGGTCATGGAGGCGGCCACTCTCTGCGACAGCGTGGCACTTACAGAGACGTTCGTCAGGACAGCGGGAGAAAAGGCGCGCCAGATCTCCGCCGTTCCCAATTGCGTATTGGTGCGGACCACCAAGACCCAGGTCAAACTTGCGCCGCTGACACTGGTGACGGTAACGCCGGCGGAGAGGCCGTCGCTGGAGATGAAGGCCAGCAGCAACTCGTTCGCGGTTGAGGTGGAGAACGTGCCCGTCGTGAGGGTGGTACTGCTAGAGGAGCGATCAACGAAGACGACCGCATCCATAGCCAGCGAACCGGTGGCCAGGGCGGAGGCGGTGAAGTCCATGCCGGATGCATTGGATCCGTTCAAAGTGACAGAACGGCTGACCGGGCTGAAGGTGTAGCCGGACTTTGCAGGCGTGACGGTGTAGCTGCCATTCGCGAGGTTGGCGAACGAGTACGCGCCGGACGAATCCGCGGTAGTGGTAGCGCCGGCCGCGCCGCTGAGAGTAACCGTGGCGCCCGCACCCGCAGCTGCGGGAGTGATCACGCCGGCGATGGAATAGGTTTGTGCGGAGGCGGTGAAGTTCACGCCGGATGCATTGGATCCGTTCAAAGTGACAGAGCGGCTGACCGGGCTGAAGCTGTAGCCGGACTTTGCAGGCGTGACGGTGTAGCTGCCATTCGCGAGGTTGGCGAACGAGTACGCGCCGGACGAATCCGCGGTAGTGGTGGCGCCGGCCGCGCCGCTCAGGGTGACCGTGGCGCCCGCACCCGCAGCTGCGGGAGTGATCACGCCGGCGATGGAATAGGTGGGAGGAACGCCGCCGGGCGCGGGCAGGACCTCCACCAGGGTGAGATTGTAGCGGTCGGAGGTCGGGGTGGTGTCGTTGATGATCACCGTGGTACCGCTCAGGGGAGTGGGGCTGTTCTGGCGCTGAACCCAATAGGTGTCGCCCACGGTGGCCAGGTATTGGTGGACCAAAGTCTGGTTGGGTCCCAAGGTGCGGGCAACGGCGCGATCCCAGTCATTGCCGACAGCGAAGACCCACGAGCCATTGCGCGTGGTCACAAGCGAGGCGGAAGGCGCGCCGGACCTAGCGTTGGCGGATGCAGTCACGCCGATGGCACCGGAGCCGAAGGCGCCCGAGCTGTCCGCGCCAGCGAAGCTGACGACGGTGATGGAGGCGGAGGTGCTCTGCGACAGGTTGGCGCGTACCGAGACGTTGGTGAGCGGAGAGGAAGCGAAGGCGCGCCACACCTCGGCGGTGCCCAACTGGGCGTTGGTGCGGGCAACCAGGACCCAGGTGAGGCCGGCGCCGCTCACGCTGGTCACGGTGATTCGTCTGGTGCTGCCGTCGCTGGCCACGAACGCCAACAGCAGCTCATTGGGCGAGAGCGTACTGAACGTGCTGCTACTGATACTGGCGCTATTGCCGGACCTGTCGCCCCACGCCACCGCGTCGGCAGCCAGGGGAGCGGCTCGGAGCGTAAAGACCGACCCGAGGTAGAACAGAACACAGCACAAAAGGCGAATGCCACGAATGGGGGACATGGCGGCCTCTCGCACACGACCGGTGTGTCGGCTAGGGGAAAAAAGAGAACTGGTTAATTATTTTGCGTTGCGACCCTATAGCTGAACGCTAGAACAAGGGAGGTCCGGAAGCAATCCAATGGCGCAACTTGGCATGGGCGTATATGCCTGCTTTGGGAAGCGGCCGATTTCGGGAACTCAAAACGAGGTCCAACGCTGGGCCAAGCGCCAACCCCGCCCGTGCGAACGGAAACGTGTGCGGCCAAGCGAAGAGTCGCTCCACGCGCCACCGCCTGCGGTAGCGCCGCAGCGGACGGCCATCCTGCGTTGGGCGTTTGTCATGGCCCGTGAACTCCGGTGACAAACTTTTATTGTAAGCTGATATATCCGCCTAACTTACGTCAGGATGTATGCACAATCAGCCTAAGTGCCGATAGAAACAACTGCTTGCGGCGTAAATTGAAATCGGCAGTCGAGCACACATCTTCGAAGCGAGGCTCTTTGTCCATCCTGTCGCTGTGGAGACGGGCCGAGGTGGATACCGATAATAATGAAGTTGAAAATGTGCCGCGCCTAAATGACGTTTGAAATCAATTAAACCTCTGTCCTCGACGTCAGATCGGCCCAGATCAAGTTCCTCCAATCCCAGCCTTTTTGCATCCTGGATAGTACGCCAAAACAAAACCGGCATGCCTCCTAAATGGTGCAACGCTGCGTCCGACGCCCCATACTTATAGACCAGTCGGTTCTTATACTGCAGTGTGAGAATGGCAGCGACAGGACGTTCTCCTTGGCAAACCATTCGGATTTTCAATGCCTCGCCCAGGCAATCAGCCAGGTTCCGGAACCAAGCGAGCGGTTGCGTGGGAACGCCATGGCGGCGACGGGTCTGAATTAATAGACGGTAGAATTGCCTCAACAGCGCTTCCGAACGCCCGTCCTCATATGCCAGACCTTCCCTTTCAGCACGGCGGATCTTTCTCTGGACACAGCTTTTGTGAAATCCGTTGAACAAAGTGTCGAGGTCGGGCCGGAGGTCGAGCCCATGGTAGTAGAAGGCCGCGCTCTTGGTGAAATTGGCGTTGCCTTCCAGACCGTCTGCGTCAAGAACCAACGGCCGAAGTTCGAGGTATCTGCAATCCTCGTTCTCAAAATGAAGGCGCAGCAAAGCAAGCAAACACGGCAATTCATCCGGGGTGCTGACCAACGGTTGGCAGTGATCGGCAAATGGAATAGAGACCAGGCGCGAGCCTGTCAGCCAACTGTCCACACGGCAGAATGCGATGCCATTGCTCATTTGCTCGGCCGGCGCACACGTGGTGAATACAACGGGTTCGTATCTGTAGGTGCGGCGCAAAGATTCAAGCCACGCCGGAGTATGAAAGACTGAGGCCTCGGGGTGCCATTGCAGAAGCTCGTCCCACCGAGCATCCTGCAGCGGATCGATTCTGTACAGGGCGGTCATAACGGCAGGATTAGTCGACTATTTCCCCGAACCTCGAGCCCGCGCACCCGGACTCAACACAGATTGCGGCGTTTTCGGTTGAGGCACGATGCGGTACCTGAGGCTGCCGTCAACGATGTGTGCGTACGCGAGCCGTGCCCGCTCACTGCCCTCGCCTTCAATGTGCCAACCCTGTCCTTGCCGGACTAACCGCATGCCGCGACGCTGACGCCACCAGCAATTGATCTCGCCGGGAAAAGCGAGCCAGACTCCGCGATCGCTCGCCAAGCCCGTGACATACGTCAGGAGCTCGCGATAGGCGTCACGCTCTCTGCTGCCGACCATGTAATCGGGGTGGATAATAAAGCTGATCAGACCGTGGTGGGCCTGGATGATATCGATCTGCTGCTTCCACAAATCAATGGAACG
>JAIQFM010000236.1 GCA_020073285.1 Terriglobia bacterium
CACCACGGACTTGGGAAAAATGTCGGAGAACAACAAACACTGTGTCGTGTTATCGTCATTCACGCGGAAGCCTCTTGCGTCGCTACAAACACTGTCTTGACAACATGTTTGTAGCACAAGAGGCTTTCGCACCTTCAACTTCGCGAATTATCCGGGCTAGGGCGTCGTTGGTCGTTAGTCGTTGGCCGCCAGGGGCAAGAGCCCACACGAACTGGAAAATTGCGCAACGATTGACGAACGTAAGATCGGCATTTTCCCTGTCTTCTCCCGTACAATCCCACTCTCAGGCTGCCGGGTATTGTTCGCGGCGTCACGGAGGAATCTGCATTCGCGGTTCGTACGTCGACTTGCGAGTGTGGCAACAGGGAATGGAACTCGCTCGCAACGTTTATCAGGCGACCGCTCAGTTCCCGAAATCCGAGTTGTACGGCCTGGTGAACCAAATGCGCCGGGCGGCAGTATCGGTGCCCAGCAACATCGCAGAAGGCAAGGGGCACCGGTCAAACCCTGAATTCAGCCGGTTCCTATACCATGCGCGCGGGTCTCTTCTCGAATTGGAGACGCAGATTCGGTTGGCAGTCCAGTTACAATACTTAAGCGAGGAGCGGGGGCGCGAGCTATTGGAATTGAGTGGACCACTTGCGCAGGGCCTCAATGCATTAATACATTCGCTGGAGGAGAGTGGAACTGGCGCGGGATCGAAGGCGAACCCGGCCAACGACTAACGACCAGCGACTAACGACTCTATGTTTGACCGTTTGGAACAAATCGAGGCTCGCTACGAAGAGCTGACGAAGGCGCTGGCGTCGCCGGAGATCATGCAGGATTCCGGTAAGTATCAGAAGACCGCCAAGGCGCACAGTGAAGTTGCGGCCATCGTCGAGAAGTACCGCGAGTACAAAGATCTGAAGCGCGGGATTGCGGAAACGCGCGAGATGCTCGAATCCGATCCCGAGATGAAGGAGATGGCGCAGGAAGAACTGCACTCGCTGGAACAGCGCCTGACGCAGGTGGAGCAGGATTTGAAGGTGCTGCTCATCCCCAAGGATCCGAATGACGAGAAGAACGTCATCCTGGAAATCCGCGCTGGAACCGGCGGCGACGAGGCCTCGCTGTTCGCCGCCGAGCTGTTCCGGATGTACTCGCGCTACGCCGAGTCGCAGCGCTGGAAGGTGGAAGTGCTGTCGTCGTCGGAGTCGGGCATTGGCGGCTTGAAGGAAGTGATCGCCATGATCGAGGGGCGCGGCGCGTATTCCAAACTCAAGTATGAGGGCGGCGTGCATCGCGTGCAACGCGTTCCCGAAACCGAGCAACAGGGCCGCGTGCACACTTCGGCGGTGACCGTGGCCGTGATGCCGGAAGCCGAAGACGTGGACGTCAAGATCGATGCCAAGGACCTTCGCATTGACACCTTCTGCTCCTCCGGCCCCGGCGGCCAGTCGGTGAACACCACGTACTCCGCGGTGCGCATCACGCACATCCCCACTAACACGGTGGTGAGCTGTCAGGACGAAAAGTCGCAGATCAAGAACCGCGAAAAAGGCATGCGCGTTTTGCGCTCCCGCCTGTACGACATGGAACGCGAAAAACAGCAGGCGGCGCTGGCGAAAGAGCGTCGCGCGATGGTGGGTTCGGGAGACCGCAGCGAAAAAATCCGCACTTACAATTTTCCGCAGAACCGGGTCACCGACCATCGGATCGGGCTCAACCTGCACCAGCTCAGCGAAGTCATGGACGGCAAGCTGCAGCCGTTCATCGAAGCGCTCTCGACGCACTTCCAGGCGGAAAAGCTGAAGGAGCAGGCGGTGTTAGCTTAGCCACTGCTTCGGTTTTGGCCACAGAGGACACAGAGGACACCGAGGAAATCGGGGCGGAGCAGGCCCGAAATGTGCCGCGCCGCTGGCGCTCCGCGCGTGTGCCACGCGCGTGTGGCACACGGTCAGGGTGCGATTCCACGTCTCCGTGTCCACTGTGGTTAAATCGCTCTGTCATGCAATTGAAGGAAGCACTGCGGGCGGCGGTTGCGATGCTGGAGGAGAACCGCGTCGGCTCGGCGCGGATGAATGCCGAGGTGCTGCTGATGTTTGTGCTCGGATGCGATCGCGCGTATCTGTACGCACACCCGGAGCGGGAACTGTCGGCGGAAGAAATCGAGCGCTACGACGAGACGCTGGCCACCCGCGCCCGCGGCGTGCCTTCGCAGTACATCGTCGGGCACCAGGAATTCTGGGGACTGGATTTCATCGTCGGGCCGGCGGTGCTGATCCCGCGTCCGGAGACCGAGCACTTGGTGGAAGCAGTGCTGGAGTTGTGCAAGAAACTTCCCCACCCTATCTCGCCAACATCGGGCGAGACAAGGGTGGGGCAACCGCCTTCCCTCGCTCGGGATGACATCCGGATATTTCAGCCGAGGATTCGGGATGACATCCCGGTATTTCACCCTCGGATAGTGGATGTTGGAACCGGGTCGGGATGCGTGGCGCTGGCGCTGGCGTCCGAACTGCCGCAGGCGGAAATTCATGCCACGGAAATTTCCGAAGCTGCGCTGGAGATTGCGCGCGCCAACGCCGCCCGCCTCGCGCTCGACCATCGGGTCACATTCCACCTTGCCGACCTGCTGCAGGGCGTACCCGGCCGGTTCGACATCATCGCTTCCAATCCGCCCTACGTCGGCGAGAGCGAGTACGACAAGGTGCAACTTGAGGTCCGCAAGTACGAACCGCGTGGCGCGGTTTTTGCCGGACCCGAGGGCATGGACGTCATCCGCCGCCTCGCTCCGCAAGCGCGCGCTGCACTGAAGCCCGGCGGCACGCTGGCGATGGAGATCGGCTTCTCGCAGGAAGCGGCTGTGCGTGAGGTTTTGCGAGATTGGAGCGATGTGCGCATCGTGCCTGATCTGCAGGGGATTCCGCGCGTGGTGCTGGCCAGGAAGTAGCGGAAGGTCGTTGGTCGTTGGTCGCTCGCAGATCGTGGGCAACTCCGGCTAGCGACTAACGACCAGCGACTAACGACAAATCCCTGACTTCGCGATCAGCGCCATGCACAGGTTGGCGGCGATTACTTCGCGCGCTGCAGTTCGCGGTAGGCTTCGCTCTTGGAGATGCCGAGTTCGCGAGCGACCTTCTTCAGCGCGGCTTTTTCGTCGAGCTGCTCCGACGACATCAGCTCCCGGACGCGATCACGCACGGCTGCGGGCGTAACCTGCGGTGCAGGGACTTGCTGCTCCTCTTCCGCCTTGCCGATGAGCAGCGTGATTTCTCCCTTTGGAGGATGGACGCGCACGCGATCGAGGATGGCGTCGGCGCGGCCGCGCAGGAATTCCTCGTGCAGCTTGGTAACTTCACGCGCGATCACCACGTGGCGCGAGCCACCCAGCACCGCGACCGCGTCTTCCATAGTCTCGACAATGCGGTGCGGCGCCTCGTAGAAAATCTGCGTACGCGGCGAGTTGCGCAGGCTTTCCAGCAGGGTGCGGCGTTCGCCGCGCTTGGCCGGCAGAAAGCCGCTGAAGTGGAAGGAATCCGTCGGCAGGCCGCTGGCGACCAGCGCGGAAAGGAACGCCGACGCGCCCGGAATCGGCACTACCGGCATGTGATGGCGCACGGCAAGCGAGACGAGGCGAAAACCGGGATCGGAGACCGCGGGCATGCCGGCGTCGGTGACCAGCGCGATGCGCGCGCCCTCTTCAAGTTTAAGAACGAGCTCGGCGGCGCGGGTGAGTTCATTGTGCTCGTGGTAGCTGATGGTGGGTGTGTGGATGCCGTAATGGTTGAGCAGCTTGAGGGTTTGGCGGGTGTCCTCGCAGGCGATGAGGTCCACCTGGCGCAGGACGCGGAGGGCGCGCAGGGTGATGTCCTCGAGATTGCCGATGGGCGTGGCAACCACGTAGAGCGCCGGGCCGGGCGTAAGCGGCACGCCGGTTTCTTGCGCGATGTTCATCGGTAGGAGAGTCTAGCAGTTGTTCGCAACTTCCAAACCGAACCAGCTAAGAGCTGGAACAGTTTCAGAATTGGTGTAGCCGAGAGAGGAAACACCGAGATTCCTCTTACCTGGATAACCGATGCGCTGCGGCGATGGGTGGCGCGATAGGGATCCCTCGACTCGGGTTTCCCGCGCTGGTAAAAGCGCGCGGGAACCCTCCCTCGCTCGGGATCACATCGGCTACACATTCGGGATGACATCGGCTACAGATAAAGATGAAACGGCTCTAGCCAAACCGACCCAGCTAAGAGCTAACGGCTGAGAGCTGAATTGACGCTGGTTTGCGCGCGCCCCTACAATCGGAGCGTGCCGCTATACGAGTACGAGTGCCAGGATTGCCATTTCCGCTTTGAAAAATTGCAGCGGCTGTCCGACCCGCCGCCGCCGAAGTGTCCCGAGTGCGGCGGAAAAATTTCGCGACTGATGTCGAGGTCTTCCGTGCGGTTCAAGGGCAGCGGCTGGTATGCGACCGACTACGCGCGCAAGGGTTCCGCGTCCGAAAGAAATGCGAGCGAGAAGAAGGCGGAGACGGCTACCGAGACAAAGACCGAAACCAAGACCGAAACCAAGACGGAAGCGAAGAGTGAGTCGAAGAGCGAGGGCTCGGGCGGGAAGAAGGAGAAGAAGTAAGTTTCAGGCTGGCCGACGGTCGATGGTAAGAGAGCGGGCGCTGCAACAGGGGAAAATGCTTCATCGGAGGCGGGGCGCCGGGCATCTGTTTTCTGATGGGAGGCGCATGGCCATGCTGGACTACCTACGCGAAATGTTCCTCTACGACGACTGGGCCAACCGGGAGGCGCTGCGCTCGCTGCAGGAGATGGAGCATCCGCCGGAGCGGGCGCGGAAGGTGATGGCGCACATCGTGGCGGCGGAGCTGCTGTGGATGGGGCGGCTGCAATTGGAGACGCAAAGGACGGCGGTGTGGCCGGAATTTGGGCTGGATGATTGCGAGCGGCAACTGGTTCAGTTGCGAAGAGCGTGGGAGCAATACCTGTCAGGGCTCAAGGATGTCGACCTGGACAACGAGATCGCATACACGAATTCCAAAGGCGAGGAGTACAGCAACGCGATCCGCGATGTGCTGATGCACGTGCTCATGCATGGGGTGTATCACCG
>JAIQFM010000237.1 GCA_020073285.1 Terriglobia bacterium
ACGTTGAGGCGGGTAATGCCGTAGGCGTGGTCGTGATAGAACATCAGCCGCCCGCCCTGTTGGTTGGTGTAGTAGAAAGTCATGGCACCGTGGCCCGGATCGTTCGTCGCTGTCGGGAATTGCTGGCAGGTACCAGTTTGGCCTGTGCAGGTTTGAAGGAACTGCCCGGATGAGTTAAACCACATGTCGGGGACGAACTGGGTACTGAGGCCTCGGTTGACGTTGTCGCCCGGACCTGTGGGGCTGGGAGTTGATGCCCGCCAATCTGCTGCCGGGACCGTCCACTGGTGGGGCGTCCCGTCACTGATCCACGGAGTGGCGCCGCCGTGGAGGTGCAGCGTGGCGCGATTCTCAAGATAGGGTTTGGTCGGATCGGGGCTGTCTCCTGCTCCCATGTAGGTGTTGTCCGTGGGGATGATCAGGTTGCCCGGGTTGCCTGCGGCAAGCGCCGAGGGGAGGCAGTTGATGAATTTGATCCGCACCGGCTTGTTTTTCTGGGCCAGGATTACCGGACCCAGATAATGTATCGGCGGCGGAGTGGCAGGGCAACCAACACTGCCGGGGCCGACCTGCACATAGCCGCGCACGGTGGTGGCGGGCAGTTCGGAGTGCATCTGCACCGTGTTCTGCACCAGCGCGATTTCGTAGTAGTCGGATGCCGGAACAGTTGCGGTTGCTGCAATGTTTGTCGGGCTGCCAAGCGTTAGACCCGCCAGCGGGCTTGCCAGTGTGTCGACAAATTTGTGCATGCCGCCGCTGGTAATGACGCCCGTGCAGACGCCGCCGGTGAGGCCGCAATCCGCGTCGCCAAAGCACGTGGTGGTAGTCGCGACGGAACAACTGCGCACCGGGAGCGGGCTATTGGCGTAGTTGGGGACGCCGAAGATATCGGTGCACGCCGTGGTGCCCGTGGTGTTCGGGAATCCCGCTGCACTGAAGATTGGAGTAACGCCATCTGCAGCAAACGAGTTGCACACTTTGACGTCGTTGACGACGACTTGGCCAAACGCCAGCCCAGCCACCATCAAGAGCACGGCGAGAACGAATGTCTTTTTCATTTCTTCACCTCGCTCTTAGGCGGAGCAACTTGGTTTCTCTGGCCGGTCGCTGCCTTGCGCTGCGCGTTACGCTTCGCTGCCGCTTGGCGCTCAGCGATGGTCATCTTCCTCATTTTCAGATAGGCGTTATTCGGTCCACTTGGAACCGGTTTTTTTTGGGCAAAGCCTGGCTCGATGGCGAACAAAAGTGTTGCCACAATCAATGCCAGGCGTATGAGTTTCAAAGCTGTTCGCGTAAGCATCTCGCCCTCCTTCACTGGGCTAGTGCGAATCCTGAAATGCCGTGCTGCGGTTTGATTTGAACGGACGATCTGAGCTCGGAAATCAGCGGATTCATCAGCACGAGAGAAATAGATCAACTGTCACTCCTTGTCAGGCAGAGCTCTTGCCCCGCTACCGCAAACACCATCGCATCGGGGGATTAGACGGAAATTAGACGGGGATTAAATTCTTCTAATAATGCGGGGACGAGTGAGGCGCCCGGCAAGGCAGTCACCAATGTTGCGGGCAGGACGGGGTTGGGAATGATCGCGGGTGGTCTGACCTCCAGGCCATGATCGGGCGCCTCACCGGTGTTGCCGCGGGGACCCAGTGCCTGTGTTTGGGTTAATCTGGGCGCACGTTGCCGAGTCGGTCGCTGCCGAGCATCACGCTGACCATCTGCTCCATGCTTTCCGCAAGGCGGCGATTGCTTTCGCGCATCTTCGTCAACTCATCGCTGGGAGGCTTCCCGGAGGTGTATGCCTCCCACAGAAGATCAATGTTCAGTTGCTGAAGCTTGAGAACTACAAGCACATTGACCAGGAGGTCGAGCAGGTTGGAAGAGAGGCCGAGCTTCTTAATGACCGCACGGATTTCGTCTGCCATGGCTGCGTTCCGCCCCCATACTGACTGTTGGCGCGCTAATGTGGGCGTTTGTACTACGGCGGGATTAAAGGGATGTTAGAAGAGTATTAGATTCTTCTAATCTGCGATCGAAAGCGAGGAGGCTGTGGCTGCCGATTCCGAGGAGTCCGGCGGCGCCAGGGGGAGAGTTATCGTAAACACGCTCCCCGCGCCCACCCTGCTATCCACTTGGATGACGCCGCCATGCTTCTCCACAATCCACTTCGTCAGAGCCAGGCCCAGGCCCGCGCCTCCCGGACGTGTGGGCCGCGAATCGTGGGCGCGATAGAAGCAGTCGAAGATGTGGGGAAGCTCGGCCTCGGCAATGCCGCTGCCGGTGTCGGACACCTCCACCATGGCGCGGTCACCGGCAGATCGTGCCACGATATGAACCTGGCCGCCCCCCGCCGTGAACTTAATGGCGTTGTCCAGCAGGTTCAGGATGACGCGTTCGATCCAGCCCCGGTCGGCGACGAGGCGCGCCTCCCCACCGCATGCGACCTTCAAGGAGATTCCCCTGCTCATGGCGACCGGTATCATCTCTTTTCCCAGGCCGGCGGCGAGTGCGCAAAGATCGAATTCCACCATCTCGAATTCGATCTGGCCGGCCTCCGCCCGGGCCAACAGCAGAAATCGTCCTATCACCCGGTCCAACTTGTCGAATTCTTCCAACTGGCTGGTCAGCAGCCCGCGCCAGTCTTTCGGCGGGCCCGGCCGCATGAGTGCAATTTCCGCCTCTCCTCGCAGCACGGTCAGCGGCGTCCTCAGCTCGTGGGACATGTAGGCGGAGAACTGCTTCATGCGCCGGACCGCATCCTCGAGAAGCGTGAAGACCTGGTTGAAAGTCGCCGCCAGAGCATCCAATTCGTCCCGCGTGCCGCGGTGCGGCAGGCGGCGATGCAGTTGAGTAATGCTGATGGCGCTCGCTTCGTTCTGCAATTCCTGCAAGGGACGCAGGACCTTGCCCGCCATCCACCAGGCGCCGACTACGCCCACCAGCGTCATTACCGGCAACAGCAAGAAAAGCACGCGCTTCAGTTCGGCCAGGTCTACCAGGTCTTCTTCCACGGACACGCCGACGCGCAGCAAATAAAAATGCCCATTGGCCTGGTAGAGCGCGCTCCGCAAACGCAAGGCCACGCCTTCGACGGCGATCACGTCGATACCCGGGCGGCCTACCCGACGTCCGACCTCGCTTACCGGCAGTGCCAGGTGCATCAGGGACGAGTCTGTCGACTCCAGCAGCAACTCACCGCTGGCGGCATCATACAACTGGTAATAGCGTGTGGCGTCGCGTACGAAATATGCGATCTGGTGATTGCTCGTATCGTACGTTAGCACCGGCTTGCCAGCGTGGAACTGGATGTAGCCCCAAAGCCCCGCGCCATGGTCTACGAGATTGTCGTCGGCAGCCGCGGTGAGCCGCAGCGCCATAATGCGGTACACGGTGATCCCTGCGCTCGCCAGCAGGATCGCGAACAGCGCGGCGTAGAACAGCGCCAGCTTGGTGCGCAGCTTAAGCGACGGCATCATCCTCGTCCGTCAGCATGTAGCCGACTCCCCGGATGGTGCGAATCAGAGGAGGAGAGAAGCCTTTGTCGATCTTGTCGCGCAGGTACTTTACATAGACATCGACGACGTTGGAGACGCTGTCGAAGTGAATGTCCCAGACGTGTTCGATGATGCTGGTGCGCGTCACCGTTCGCCGCGCGTGCCGCAGCAGGTACTCCAGCAGCGCGAATTCCTTGCTCGAAAGATCGATCTTATGGCCGGCCCGGCTCACCGTCCGATGCGCTACATCGAGCGTCAGATCGGCGATCCGGTACGCGGTCATGCTGCGGTCCCGACGGCGCAGCAGCGCTCGCACCCGCGCCGCCAGCTCCGCAAAGACGAAAGGTTTGACCAGGTAGTCGTCGGCTCCGGCATCCAACGCGGCAACCATGTCCTCCACCGCATCTCTGCACGTCAGCACCAACACCGGTAAGCAGCACTTTGCTTGCCGCACTTTCCTCAGCACCTGTAGACCGGACATCTTGGGCAACGCCAGATCCAGAATCAAGATGTCGTAATCCGACTCTCCGGCCATGGCCGCGCCCTCAGCCCCGTCGTGGGCGACATCGACTGCGTAGCATTCCTGCTCGAGTCCCTTACAAATGAATGAGGCGACCTTTTTGTCGTCTTCCGTGATTAAGACACGCATTGAGTTCCCTCCCCCACTCTTACCAGGCATGCGGTCAATGCCCGGTTGCTGTCTGTGCAGGTTCGACCATTTCTTGCGTCACCACCGGCGCACGAAAACGCAAGTGCGCACACGAAAGGTTGCGAGGTCATCACACGACGGACTCGGTCGAACTGGGCCACAAGGTTGTCGACGTTAAAGCCAGGAGCAACGGTTACGAGACTGTTCACCTAACCATCGTGGTGCTCTCCTTCTCCGATTCTTAAGTGTCTTATCTGCAGCAAGGAGAGCTAGGGCGAAATGGCGCTCCTTACTGAACCGTGCGAGAAAGGGCCCTGGGCCGACAGCAGGACTGGAGGAGGGCTGCGTCGGACGAGGTGCACTGTTACAGAAAGGGGGCGGGCCTTCGGTGATTTTAGTCACTAGAGAATGTGATAAGAGCGGCGGAACCCCTTTAGATTCATGCGTCGAGACGCGCGCCTGGGCCGGGAAAACCCGTGCCAGTAGCGGCTTTTGGGCGCATCGGGTCAGCAAACGCGCTCGCCTGTACCAAATTGGGAATGGCGCTAATTGGCGCACGCACGTAAGCGTACTAAATGGGATGAAACGCGAATGCGAATAGGTTGGTTAGTCTTTTTGGTGTCGCTGCGGCAATCTATCGCCTCACGATGGAAATCCGCCGGTTGACTGCGTTTGGGCGGAGCTACTACCTCAGTCCGCCGAGCGCGGATTGAATTGCGTGGCAGCGATGGCCGTGGCCATCCGGTAAACGGACTTCCTGGGTGCGAGGTTCAGCGCAGCTTGCCGGTGTCAAGAGATTGCGGCGAGCCGATCAGCGGATCGATTCCCCGCCCAAGTGGTGGCGGACGTCGGCCCCGCGCACCCAAAAGATCACGTCCTCGGCGATATTGGTGGCGTGGTCGCCGACGCGCTCCAGGTTGCGCGCGATGATGATCGCATCCAT
>JAIQFM010000238.1 GCA_020073285.1 Terriglobia bacterium
CGTTCCAGCCGCGTGTCGCGCGCGCGATACACCTCGCCCATCCCGCCCGCGCCCGCCACGGACTGGATTTCGTAGGGCCCGAGCTTCGTCCCCGCTTGCAGTGTCATGTTGAATTAAGGGCTGGAGTGCCATCCCCTGGCTGGGGCGAATTATAGACTGGTGGCCCGTTTTCCGGCATCAGCGATTTGTTGTGTGGTTTGGAGTGCACAGACATTTCTGCCGAGACCGCTGCTGCGCGCCAGCCATCGCGGAATCTTTCCCAAAACAGAAATTCTTATGGTGTAAATAGAAATTATTGCTTCGACTCCCGGCCCGGTTTTTCGTACTCTGGAAAAACATTGGAGTGACCAGCTGCCACCGACCGGCCGTTGCGCAGCGCCATCCACTACACTAGCTACGAATTCCTGTTTCCGGAGGTTTCCATGAACGCCGCGCGCGTTCCAAGCAATCCCGCTCAGGCACAGTCCGTCGAAGAAAAGATCCGTATTCGCGCCTACCTGCTTTTCGAAAAGCGCGGCGGCGAACACGGCCGCGCCCTCGACGACTGGCTCCAGGCCGAGGAGGAAATCCTGCGCAGCGAGCCGAGCGCGCCGCCGGTTCGCTTGATCCCGGCCAAGAAATCTCGGACCAGGCGGACTAGCGTCTAATTTGTCGCAGCTGAATAGTTTTTCTTACTCAGTACTCGCTACTGGGTACTCGCCTTCAGCAGCTTCAGCCAGCGTTGCCAGCCCTCGTCGTGCGCTTTCTTGTTGGCCGCGTTTCCGCCGGGATCCTCGCCCGCGCGCATGAAGCCGTGTCCCGCGCCCTCGTAGCTGACAGGATCGTACTTCTTACCCGCGGCTTTCGTCTTCTGCTCGGTGTCGGGAATGGTCGCGTCGATGCGGGCGTCGTTGCCGGCGTAAAAGCCGTACACCGGCGCGCTGATGTTGTTGATCGCGTCGGCCGGCGGGGGCGGCCCGTAAAACACAAATGCCGCCGCGAGATCCTTGCGCACGGTGGCGAAGCGGAACGTCATCCCGCCTCCCCAGCAGAATCCCGCGACCGCCAGCTTACCGCTCGACGCCGGCAGTTTTTTCGCGTAGTCGGCGGTGGCATTCAGGTCGGCCATCACCTGCTCCGGCGGCAGCTTGGAGTTGGCCTCGCGCGCCGCGTCGCCGCTGGGAAAATCGCTCGACCGTCCGCCACCCGGCGCCATGCCGGAGAGCAGGTCGGGCGCGATAGCGATGTATCCGTTGGCCGCAAGCTGGTCGGCGACGCCGCGCACCCAGTCGGTCATGCCGAAAATTTCATGGATCACCACCACCACCGGCGCCTTCGTCTTCACTTCCGGATAGACGACGAACGCCTGCACGTTGCGATCGCCGTGCTTGATGGTGACCCACTCGCCGTGACGCGGGCTTTTCTCCAGCTTCGCCTTCGCCCAGTCTTGCGCCGACGAGCACGTAATGCATATGGCCGCGAACAGCAGCAGGGAAGCGAGGGTTGTGATTCGATTCGAGTTCATGAGTTGGACAGATGCACGCCGACGGGAAAAGATGCGTGTCAAGTACCGAGTACCTGGTACTGAGTGCCGAGTCCCGAGCGCCGAATCTCGTCCGATGGTTTTCACCCGATCACCAGATCACCCGATCTCCCAATCATCCGATAGCTCGCAACTCGGGACTTGCAACTCGCAACTCCTCACCACATCCCCATCTCGCGCTGATACCACATCAGGTTGCGACGCAACTCGCGGCACAGCATGGTGATTGCCTGCGCCTTCTGCGGCGAGATTTCCCCGCCCACCACCATGGACATTGTCCTCGCCAGAATCTGGTGGATCGCCACCGCATCTTCCGGGTACGGCATCCCAAACACCGCCGGCAGCAGCGAATACCACTCCGCGTGCAGCCAGCATTCCTCGCGCCCTCCGTCCGCCGGACGCCCGCACAGCGCCCCATTGCCTCGCCTCCGCGTGCACACCTCAGCCGTTTCTGTGGCACACGCGCCCTCGCGTGTGACGAGCCCAACCGGTTGCCCCACCCTTATCTCGCCCGGGGTTGGCGAGATAGGGTGGGGTAGTCCCGAATGTCCAACCCGTTCGAGAGCCTCTTGGCTTTGCGTTTCGATCACCGGATCACCTGATCGCCCGATCACCCGATCTCCGGTTCTCCCGATCACCGGATCTCCTTCGCCCCTCTCAACCGCTTCTTGGTTCTGCGGTTCGATCACCCGATCACCCGATCGCCGGATCACCCGATTTTGCGGTGGCTCGTTCATGAACTTCCTTATCGGTATATCAATCACGATTGCTTTCCGCTGCTGCATCTCATTCTCCATATTGTTGTCATCCCGAGCGAGGACGCGCCGTAGAACCAGAGCGCGCTGTTTTTGTGAGCTCGGGTTGGCGTGTCCGAGTCGAGGGACCTGCATTGACTCCATCGACCAAGCCTGCCCTGAACGGAGCCGAAGGGACCAAAATAAAAGGGGCACAGCCTTAGCCATGCCCTAAAGCAAAATGGGCGCACGGGAAACATCCCTGCGCCCAATCGTCTACTTCTATTTTACCAATTCCGACGGGGTAAACCCGCCACATCGCCCGACACTTTATTCGTCTTGTTAACAGCGGCTTGGCTCGAATCGGCAGGAAAAGGGGGCTTGACAAGAATTTCCGTCAGCGCGCCAAACTGCGAAAAGTGGGGCGTTCGGAGGAGCCTGCCTCGAAGCGTTGCGAGGGGATCACCCGATTATCCGATTCCCGCCGACTCGCTCAACCGCTTCTTGGCTTTGTTTTTCGATCACCAGATCACCAGATCATCCGATCACCCGATGACAAGGATCTGCTTTTGTTGACGGCTGACGACTGACGACCCAAGCCTCTTCCCGGTAGACTGACCCGTATGAAAAAAGCGAAGCCGCGCGTCCCCAAGACCGTGGACGAATACCTGGCGGGCGTCCCGGAACCCGCGCGCAGCACGTTGAAAAAGATTCGGGCGACGATTCGCTCCGCCGTGCCGGCGGAAGCCACCGAGGCCATCAGCTATCGGATTCCCGCGTTCGTGTACAAGGGCCTGCTGATGTGGTACGCCGCGTTTGCGGACCATTGCAGTTTGTTCCCGGGTTCGTCCGTGATCGTTGCGTTCAAGAACGAACTCAAGGGCTACTCCGTCTCCAAAGGGACCATTCGCTTCCCGGTGGACAAGCCTCTGCCGGCCGCGCTGGTGAAAAAGCTGGTGAAGGCGCGGCTCGCGGAAAACGAAGGCCAGAAACGACGCTGATGGAGCCTGCCCTGAGCGGAGGGGGCGAAAGCGTGGGCCACCCGTTCGGGCGAATTATTATTTCAAGTGCAATGTGCGGTGTAGATTGCGATAATCGCAGGCTTCGTCAGAAACCAGAAGAATCATCCTGTGTGGCCGCTAAAAAAAATCAGTTGTCTAGCAGGCTGCTGAAAAACCTCTGATTTCGCTTGCCCTCTATCTCAGGTTGTCGCCGAGTGCGAGGGAGAAAGTTGTTTCGTTTATGTCTGCTGGCCTGATGGCCCCTGTTTTTGCGCCCCGCTGACACACTGCGGCTTTCGATTACACAGGCTGAACCGACAGATTTCGTAGGCGCACCAAGTTGTAGGCCGCGCACGCAAAGGTGAACACCCAGTCCACCTTGAAGATCCCGCGGTGCCGGACCTTACGCAGCAGGGCGATCGTCTTCAGCCAGCCGAAACATTCTTCGATCCGCTTCCGCTTTCGTTGGCTAACGCCGTAGGCTTCATGCCGCGTCGTCCGTTTGTCGATCGCACTGCCGCCGCGCCGCGTCTGGTTCTGCGCCACATGCGGCGTCACTTGCATGTGGCGGCACTCGGCCACGAAGTCTGCCGTGTCGAAACCCTTGTCCCCGCCCACCGTCACCTGCTTGGTGCTCGGAACCTGCTCCAGCATGAGCAGCGCCGTGTCGCGCTCGGCCGTCCCGTTGGCTTCCCACACTGTCGCATTCACGATCAGTCCGTTGCGATTCTCCACCAGCAGGTTTCCGCTGTAGCTCAACTTGGCCTCCTTGCCATCGCCCTTGCGCGCCAGCTTCGCATCCGGATCGGTCTTCGACTCGTGCGTCCGGTTCGACCGCCTCTCGCCACGGAAGTTCACCGTCGGATTGCCAGAGTCGTCGGGCGGTGGCGGATTGCCCCCGTCCTTCCGCTGAAAGCTCTTCGCGCCCGCCCACGCTTCCAACAATGTGCCGTCCACCGTGAAGTGCTCGTCCGAGGTCAGCCCTCGCGTCCGCGCTTGCTCGACCACCTCCGCCAGAAACAGCTTCGCTACCTCGGCTTCCAGCAGCCGGTCGCGGTTCTTGGTGAACGTGGTCGCATCCCACACTTCTTCGTCCAAGTTCAACCCCACGAACCAGCGGAACAACACGCTGTAGTCGATCTCTTCCATCAGCAGCCGCTCGCTGCGAATCGAGTACAGCATCTGCAACAATTGCGCCCGCAGCAGCTTCTCCGGCGCAATCGACGGCCGCCCTTCGCTGGCGTACATGCGGTCAAACTGCGGCGACAGGGCGCGCAGCACCTCGTCCACCATCCTGCGGACGGCGCGCAGCGGATGGTCCTTGCGCACCCGCTCCTCCGGCGACAAATAACTGAACATGTGGCTCTGCTGATGATCTGTGCCTCGCATGCCTTCTCGTAGCACACCTGCCCTGTGGATTAGCAGTAGTTTTTCAGCAGCCTGCTAGAGCATGAGCAACTACATTTTGCTGAGGTAGGACACGATCTCCGGCTGGGTCCAGTTGACCGGACCGATAAACTTGCGCCGCACCACACCCTGGCGGTCAATGATGTAGGTTTCGGGATACTTGAAGGTGCCGTACAACGAGTTTGATTTCTGATTGGGATCGCGGACCGAGAGCAGGTCTACCGCGTGGTCCTTGAGGAACTTGTTGTACGCGTTCTCGTCCACGTCCACGCTGACCGCCAGCACGGTTACGCCCTTGTCTTGCAGCCGCGACTGCATCTGCACCAGCGACGGCATTTCATCGACGCACGGCGGACACCACGTCGCCCAGAAATTCAGCACTACCACCTTGCCCTTGAG
>JAIQFM010000045.1 GCA_020073285.1 Terriglobia bacterium
CTGAGCGCGGGATTCGGTCCTGCTCGGCCATCGACCGTCGACCGTCGACCGTCGGCTCCAACGTGCACAGCCAATCCGATTTTGTTACATCGACCGGGAGAACCTTCAGCCCGTGGCGCTGCGCGTCCTTGACGATGGTGGAGGGGTGATAAAAACCCATGGGCTGGTTGTTGAGCAGGGCCGCGGTGAACGCCGCCAGGTAGTGCGTCTTCAGGTAGGCGCTGGCGTAGGCGAGCAGCGCAAAGCTCGCCGAGTGCGACTCGGGAAATCCGTAAAGCGCGAACGAGGTGATGGAATCGATGACCTGCTCCTGCGCGTGGGGGGCGATACCGTTGCGCGTCATGCCCGCGCGCAGCTTGACCTCAATGTCGCGCATGCGTTTTTCCGAGCGTTTGAAGCCCATGGCGCGGCGCAGTTCTTCGGCTTCGCCGCCGCTGAAGCCGGCGGTGATCATCGCCATGCGCAGCAGTTGTTCCTGGAACAGCGGCACGCCGAGAGTGCGCGCCAGCACCGGCTCCAGCGACGGATGCGGATACGTGACCTCTTCTCTTCCCTGACGGCGCTTCAAAAACGGGTTCACCATTTTTCCGACGATCGGGCCGGGGCGGATGATGGCCACCTGGACAACGATGTCGTAAAACTTCCGCGGGCGCAGGCGCGGCAGGCACGACATCTGCGCCCGACTTTCGATCTGGAACATGCCGACAGTGTCCGCTTTCTGCAAAGCGGCGTACACGGCGGGGTCGTCGGGCGGCAGGTGCGCCAAGTCAACGTCCTCGCCGTAGTGATCGCGGATGAGCTGGATGGAATCTTCGAGAACCGCCATCATGCCCAGCCCCAGCAGATCCACCTTGATGATGCCGAGGTCGGCGCAATCTTCCTTGTCCCACTGCACGACCACGCGGCCGGGCATCGACGCCGGCTCCAGTGGGACTACCGAATCGAGTTGTCCCTGGCAGATGACCATGCCGCCGGAGTGCTGCCCGAGATGGCGCGGCAAGTCCTGAACGGCGAGGCAGAGGACAAGGAATTTGCGCATGCGGGGATGGCGGAGGTCAAAGCCGGCGTAGCGAAATTGCTTTTCCAGCGTATCGTTCGGGTCCTTGTATTCCCACCTGCCGACCAGCGCGGAGAGGCGGCCGACGGTATCTTCGTCGAAGCCGAGCACCTTGCCCATCTCGCGCGCCGCCATGCGCCCGCGGTAGGTGATGACGTTGGCGGTCATGGCGGCGCCGAAGCCGGGGTCCCCGGCACGCCCGCTGTTGGCGCGCTGGGGTGGGGGTTCGCCGTAGCGGCGGTACACGTATTGAATGGCGCGCTCGCGCTGCTCGCCGCTGGGGAGATCGAGATCGATATCCGGCCACTCGCCGCGCTCCTCGCTGAGGAAGCGCTCGAACAGCAGGTCCATGCCGACGGGATCCACCGCCGTGATGCCGAGCGAGTAGCAGACCGCGCTGTTGGCGGCCGAGCCGCGTCCCTGAACCAGAATTCCCCGCTCGCGGCAGAAGCGCACGATGTCCCAGACGATGAGGAAATATCCTTCGAGCTTGAGTTTTTCGATCAGCGCCAGTTCGCGCTCCACCTGGCGGCGCGCGCGCGCCCGCAGGTCCCGCGCCGCACGTCCGTAGCGTTCCTGGAAGCCTTCCTGCGTGCGCTGCCGCAGGAACGACATCATGGTTTCGCCCTCGGGCACCGGGTAGCGCGGAAATTCGTAGCCGAGATCGGCGAGCGTGAACTGCAAGCGAGAGGAAACTTCACGGGTGTTCGCGATGGCCTCCGGGAGATCGGCGAAAAGCTGCGCCATCTCGGACGGCGACTTGAGATGACGCTCGCTATTGCGCGCCAGCAGCCGGCCGGCTGTCGCGAGGGTGCGGTGATGCTGGAGACAGGTGAAGACGTCGAGGATTTCGCGCTCTTCGGGTTTGGCGTGCCGCACGCCGTTGGTGGCGACCAGCGGCAGGCCAAGGGAGCGTGCGATCTCGACGATGGCGATGTTGCGCGCTTCCTCGTCACGCAGAAAATGGCGCTGCAACTCGACGTAGACATTTTCGCGGCCGAAGAGGCGCACCAACCGCTCGACCTCGCGCTTCCCTTCCTCACGTCCGCCGCGGCGCAGCGCCAGTGCGAGCGGGCCGTCGTCGCCGCCGGTGAGGCAGAGCAGGCCGCGCGCATGTTCTTGCAGATCGTTTTCGCTGGCTGCGATGACGCCGGCGGGCGCATCTTTCGGGCCACGCGCTTTCATGCGAGTGACCAGGCGGCAGAGGTTCCGGTAGCCCTCGCGATTCGCAACCAGCAGGGGCAATCGGGTGATCTGGTGATCGGGTGATCTGGTGATCTGCGCCGGGGGTTCAATCACCGGATCTTGTGCGTGCCTCCGTGGTGAAAACGTGATCTCGCTGCCGATGTGCGCCCTCATGCCCGCCTTTTTCATGGCGAGGTGAAAACGCGGCGCGCCGTACACGCCGTCGCGGTCCAGCACGGCCATGGCGGGCATGGCGTGCCCGGCGCACACCGCCGCCAGTTCCTCGGGAACACTGGCGCCCGCAAGGAAACTGAAAGTGGAAGCGGCATGAAGCTCAACGTACATTTGTAATTTCGTAATTTAGTAATTTGGTAATTGGGTAATTTTGCTCGGAATTGTCGCCGCGAGAAGGTTTTGGTTTTCAAATTACCAAATTACGAAATTACCCAATTACCCAATCTCCTCAGTCATAGCTCCCCTCCACGAGCCACCGCTCTCCGATCTCGTCGCGAAATATGCGATAGAGGACGACTCCCTCCTCATTGCGCACCGCGACGTCCCACTCCGCGCGCGACCATACTTCCTCGGTCCACCACTCGCCGGAGGAGCGCCAGGGCCCGGCGCACCACACGACATCCCCGCGCATGGCGGGGCGGTCCGGCGAGGCAAGCTGCGCCGGCCGGCCATCGCGCATGGTCACGACCGCCGCCAGCGGAGGACGAAAGACACGGAGCGCGGTGATGGGCGAAGACTCCGAATGCGGCGTTGGCGTCGACGGTCGACGGTCGACGGTCGACGGCACCACGAACTTGCGCATCCGAAATCCGTCCGGCCGATGCGTATCCAAAATCTCCGGCGAGCCAACGCGGCGTTCCTGGCCACCAATCCCCGGCGACCGGCCATCGGCCGTAGACCGCCGAACAGAGCCTGCCCCGAGCGCCGTCGAGGGGACCGTCGACCTCCCTACCACGCGCTCCATACGCGCCAGCGTCACGGAGAGCTTTTCCGCTTCCGGCGCCTGCGGCACGAACAGTCCGTTTTGCGCGCGACGCGGCTCCGCCGGCTCCGCCTGCAACCAGATTTTCGTCACCGGCGCCGGCGGCGGATGCGCCTGCAAATCGAGTTGCAGCAGCTTCAGGAAAACTCTTGCATCCAGCATGGGCACCGCAAGCCGCAGCGAGCGCTGGTGAATTGTGGAATTGCCGAACTGCGGAATTGCCGAATTGCTCTCGGCGTTATCTTCAATTCCGCAATTCCGCAGTTCCGCAGTTCCGCAATCGCGCTCCGATTCCAACTCCAGGCGAAGTTTGATTTCGTTGGTCGCCAGCGCGCGGGCGGCGAGGCGCGCGCATAACTGCTCCAGCATGCGGTTGAGCAAAAACGCCAGCGGCTCCATCAGGTCCACCGGATACTCCAGCTCGGCCGCCTCTTCGAAGCGCAGCGGCGGCTCAGCGACGACCAGCGGACGCCGCGCCTGGCCGCGCGCCAGCTTCTGCAAGCGCAGGCCCTCCTGTCCCAGCCGCTCGGCGACCGCGACTTCCGGCAGCGCGGCCAGCGCCCGCAGGTTGCGCACACCCCAGCGCTCCAGTGTCTCCAGAATTTCCAGTGCACTTGTGGCACACAGCCTGCCCTGAGCTTGTCGAAGGGCGCCCTCGCGTGTGCTTGTTTTCGAAAACGATGGAGCGCGCTCGCCCCCGAGCGCGTTTGCCGGCCACTGGCCACGAGCCACTGACCACTTGCTGTCCAGCAAAACCTCCACCGAAAGCTCGCCCAACCGCTCCGCCTCTTTTTCTTCGGCGATGACCGTCACGCCGGCAAAGCCGCGCGCCGCCAGCACGGCCGCGTCTACGTTGGACGCGAGCGCGACATTGGCTTCCAGCCCCAGCTCCGAGCAGCGCCGGGCAATCTCGCGCGCCAGCTTCGCCGGCGGCCCGAAAATGCGTTCCAGTCCAGCCACGTCCAGCACCACCGTGTCGGCCGCGGTGTCTTCCACGCGCGGCGAAAATCCGCAGGCACAATCCAGCAAGGCGGCATGCGCCGCCGCCTCGCGCTCCGCGGATCGCTGGCGAATCGTTGCTGGTGTGGCGCGGGAGCCCTCGCCCGTGAACCGACCGTCGACCATCGACTCCGCCTGCAGCTTCGTCATGCCCGGCTCAACCCCGGCTTGCGCCGCGGTTTCATTCACCGCGACCACGTGCACCAGCGGCGGCGCGCCCTCGACCACCGCGACGGCACGCTCGCGCAGCTCCGGCTCGGCACGCACCATGGCCTCGACGGGAAAATCCGGCACGTAGATGGCGGCGAAAGGCATAAACAAGCTCTCAGCTCTCAGCTATCAGCCGTCAGCTCTCAGCTAATGCTGATGGCGGCGCAGTTTTGCAACCAGCGGTTGGCAAATCACCAATCACAAATCGCAAATCGCAAATTCCCTCACCCTGCCCACTGCGTTCGGCTGGCAAATCTCGCGCCCGCCGACCGCACCGGCTTCTTCCCTTGCGCCGCCGATCTCAACACATCCGCCGTCATCTCCAACCCCGACAAAACTCGCCCGTGCGCCGGTTCCGGCTTTTCCTGAAGCCTGAACCCCGAAGTCTGCAGCCTGGCTGATAGCTGAGAGCTGACAGCGGATAGCTGCAAAACCACCGAGGCGCAGGTTTTCGCGTACGGCTCCCGCTCGATGACCAGCAGCATGGTCGGAGTGTTCTCGACTGCGCGGCGGAAGCGGAACCAGGAGGTCAGCGGCACCCGCCGCGCCGCCTGCGCCGGCACGTCTCCCAGGTCCACCACCACCAGGCCGAAACCGCCGCCCTGCAACAACAGATCGGTCGCTTTCAGCGCCTGCTCCAGGCAGTCCATGGTCGATGGTCGATGGCCCATGGCCGCGGAGTTCCCCGTCTTTGCCATCGACCATCGACCATCGGCCATCGTCTTGTTCTTCGAACACCGCACCCACAGCAACTTCGGCAGTTCCACGCCCGCCGCTTCCGCCGACTTGGGATCGAAGCTGTCGCAGGTGTCCACCAGGGCGCAGACCTCGCCATGCGCGGTCATGGCCGCCATCAGTGCGAGCAACACGCTGGTTCGCCCCGACGACGCCAGTCCGCAAATCTCGGTTAATGCGCCGCGCGGCAGGCCTCCGGTAAGGGAATCGAGTGGCTCGATACCGGTGAGCACGGTTGCCGGCGCCGGCCTGTCTACCAGCCGTGAAGCGGTCATTACCGGCGGTAGTTCCACCTCGCGCGCAGTTCCGCCGCGTGAGACTGGCAACGTGAAATGTGAAACCTCTTCTTCCAATTCTTCCAAGGAGATGAGGACAGTTGCTGCGTTCATGGCAAAACCTCGGGATGGACGGCGCGAAAAGCGAAGCTGGGGACCCGCTTCCGACCGGCGAAGGGGAAACTATTTTCGCTTTTTATTCGCCTTACAAAGGACATTCTGCTACGCCCCGGAAGAGTTGTCAAGAGCGGTAAAAGCCGCTCTGCTGGCGGCTTTCGTCGGTATTTACGCATATGGAATCAGGTTTTGACCATTGCTGTACTAATTTGATATCAACGCGCCACGCACCCGCTGACATGCCGGCAAACTTCTTGTTACAATCGCAATGAGTTCCCGCGAGTGGCGCTATCGTCTAGGGGTTAGGACGGAAGATTCTCAATCTTCAAACCCGGGTTCGATTCCCGGTAGCGCTACCAACTGCCTCCCGCCATCACCCGTTATTTCCAACAGTTTAGCCATTTGCGATTTCCGGACGTAACGGTGTGCCGCGCTCAATAGCGTCAGGAAGGGGTTACAGTAGGGGTGGACACCACAAGGCACGCCGACGCCCCGGCATGACCCTTCCGGGGAACCGTGCGAAGTCAAAAGCTGGTTCGTTGCGATGGCTCGGTGTATCAGGTGGCGCGAAGCGTAAGGATTTGAAGCGATGGCTTGCACGGTGGAAGGATGTGCCCGTCCGACCTTCGCCCGCTGTGCGAAGTGCAGTCGGGAAGTTTGTGGCCGTCATGCAGAAGACTGCGAGTGCTGTGACAAACCATACTGCCCAGCTTGCTACAGACAGCACGTTCGCGAAGAAGAAAGCTACTGAAGAGCCCGAGCCACGCGTTTACCCGATCCTAGGCAGTCACGGTTAGGGTGGCCGAGATCACCCGACCCAGGAGTGAGAATGGACAGAGCAAACCTCTGCGCGATGGCGTATCCGAATTGCGGATCGACTGGGGACCGGGATATCGGGTGTATTACGCGATGATGGGCAGAGCTGCGCCTTACTACTGTACGGCGGCAATAAGCGGAGACAATCCTCGGACATAAACCGGGCGATCGAATACCTCCGCGACTACAAGGAAAGGACGCGCAATCCATGAAACACAAGGCCAGCGCTTCCCACGACGAAGCAATGGTCCGAGAGCTACGTGCGAATCCCGATTTTGCCGCCGAGTACCTGCGAGCGGCATTGGAAGAGGCCGACGACCCACGCCTGCTCTTGGTCGCTTTGCGGCGGGTCGCCGAATCCCGAGGAGGGATCGCCAAACTCTCGACTCTAGTCGCCGTAACCAAGACTATGGGCCTGAAACTCACGGTTGAAGCCGGACAATAATCCCGATCGTTGGATGGCCGGTTCCGTGCCTATTTGTTGCCTATATTCTCGGCCTCAGTAGCATTCGTGGCGGCTGAGATGTTGCCGCACGGTTACATTTCTTGATTCCTGCATCACAACTCATGCAGCGGGTCGCGCTAAAATCTGACAGATTCTTTTTTCCGTCACTCTTGTCGATCAAAAAAGCGCCGATTCTCCCGCCACCTTTCGTCGCTCCAGAGGAGGTGTCGCATGACCCCGGAAACGCAACAGGCTGAATACCCGTACTCGGTGAAGATCGAGACCTCGACCGGCCAGTCGGCCACTGTCACCATCGCGTTCCTGACGCCGAGGCAAGTTGAAAACTTTCTTCAGTTTGACTTCAAGCGGCTGACGCAAGAAGCGGGTGTAAAGGGCGCTCGCATTCAAGTGGAACGGGCCATGACCGCCGACTACGAAAAGGTCCTCGACGAGGTTGCGTCGTGTCTGCGGACTGCCACGGAGAAAGCGGCTTAGCCCAGCAGCATAGTCAGACCGTTGCGCACCTTGACTACGCAAGGTGCGAATTTTTCCCACAATCTCGGATGCCTTTACCGGGCATTCTGCATTTCCTTAAGGACACCCAGGAGCGCGTCTGGGCCATCGGCGCCCACTACGTAGCGATCCCCCTCAAGCTCGGGAACTTCCCCATACACCCGCACCATCACGAGGAACTTTCCCTCGGGATTGTTTTCGCGGAAGATGCGCATGACTCGCCTCGCCTTCCCCGTCCACATGCGGTAGCAGACGATGGCAACGTCGAACCGAATCTCGCCGGACGCAGCAGCCAGCGCTTCCTTGTCCGAAAGCGGCGCCACCACTTCGTGTCCCGCCGATTCCAGAACGCGTTTGCGCAGCAGGGTGAGTTCCTGGTCGGCACTGAGGGAGAGAATGCGGAGCTTCATGCTTGAAGTTTCCTCGCTTGGGGAGAATTGCCACGAGCCTACGAGAGCTACCCGCCCGGTTCGATAGAATACCTCCGACCTCACCGAAAACCATCAGCGAAATAAGGATGCGCTTGGGCAATCGGTATACTTGCGGCATGCGCACCATGATCGTGTTCCTGTTGCTCTCGTTGACATCGCTTGCCGTGGCCGGCGAATCGGCCGCCGGCATGCGCTGGACGGCGCCGGCTGGCTGGACGAAGAACGAAGGCGCTCAACCGATGCGGGTGGCCACGTACGCGGTTGCGCCTGCACCCGGAGACAGGAACGGCGCCGAATGCGTTATCTACTTCTTCGGCGTCGGCCAGGGCGGGAGCGTCGATGCCAACATCGAGCGGTGGAAGGATCAGTTCCGCGCGCCGGACGGGAAGCCCGCAGTGGCGCAGGTCGCCAAGCGGACGATTCACGGATTGACCGTCACCACGATTGACGCGTCCGGCACGTACTCCGGGATGGGCGGTCCGCTTGCCGCTCAGCCGGCGGTCGGGGGCTATCGCCTGCTCGGCGCGAT
Organism: Terriglobia bacterium; assembly: GCA_020073285.1. Classification (GTDB taxonomy): domain Bacteria; phylum Acidobacteriota; class Terriglobia; order Terriglobales; family Acidobacteriaceae; genus JAIQGF01. The sequence continues at coordinate 8,310 of JAIQFM010000045.1, forward strand.
TCTCGAAGGTCCGGGCGGCAACCTGTTCGTCAAGTTCACCGGCCCCGCAAAGACCATCGCCACGAATCAGCAGAAATTCGATCAGCTCATCGCGTCGTTCCAGCCGGACAAGTAGCCAGTCAAGAAGATCGACTTTCGTTTCAGTTGCTGCTGGGCGGCTTCTTGGGCGTCACGGGTTTCCTCACCGGAGCTGGTTTCGTCTTGGACGGTTTCACGGGCTCGCGATCCTTCTTCACTTGCTCGGCGAGTTTGTCCGCCTCCTTCTCGAAGGCGGCCATCACCGCATTGACGCCCATCTGCTCGCCATCAGCGGCTAGCGGCGTCTGTTTCAGCTCCGGTTGTGGTTTGCCGACGCGATACAGCGTCATCGCGAGCAGCGCCTGGTACTTGTTCTTATCCAGCGAGACGCCGCGGAGCGTGGCGGGCAACGCGACGCCGCCCGATCCCGGATCTTTCACCTGGCTGGCATCGGTGTAGAGAATGTAGTCGCAGGCTTTCTGCGCGGCTTCGGCGGCGATGGCCGGATCGCCGTCGGCCTCGAGCGGAACGGCCTCCATCTGCCGCACTGTGACCTCGCTCATCAGGTTGATGCGGAGATTGTCGGTGGGCAGATACTGGTCGCTCGCATCCTTGATCTTGACCACCCCGACGCGCACCACGCCGCTGGACTTGGCGGCGACGGCGGGAGCAGGCGCCGGCGGAGGAGGTGCCGGAGCAGGCGGCTCAGGCTGTGAGGTGGGTTCTGGAGCAGGCGCTGTTGTAGGCGGCATCGGCGGACGTCCGCCCATCATTCCCGCCGCCATATCCCCCATGCTTAGCAGCTCCTGGTAGCTGCCGACGACTTTGCATCCCGCCGGCATTTCGAAGAGCGAAGCATCGAGCGGAGTATTGGTCAGCTCGACGACTTCCGAGACGGTGGTAGAGCTGTGTCCCTCGGCTTGCACGGTGGTCGTCTGCTTCAGCGGATAGCCCGGAGAGGCAGTGCCCGTGCGTTTGAAGCGCACCGTGTCCTGGCAGCCGCCACGACCGCGCGAAGGCGGAGGCATCGTGCCCAAGGAGCAGGAGAACGCCGGTGCAATGTCGGCGAACCAGCCGTCGCTCTCGGTGTGCAGGCTGCTTTTCGAGCAGGCATCGGGGCTGGACTCGGCGTTCATCGTGGTCTTGATACGGCGCGCGGTTAGTCCGAGCATCTTCTGCCGCTCGCCGGTGTCGACGATATTGACGTTGAACGTGATGGTACCGCCCTTGCGGTTGGTTCCGGCGGCAGCAGGAGCGGCAGTCGATTTCCCCGATTCCTCACCCAGCGGCATCACCATGCAGGTGTTCGCTTGCGGGTTGATGGTGATGATCCGCTTCTGGTCACACTGCGTGACGGTCACCAGACTGGGCCCCATCCCCATGCTCGCGGCCTCGGTGCGCTCGCGGGCGCCCTTGATGTACACGGTGCTATCCGTGTTGTGGCCCATGACGGTGTTGCGAGTCTTGATCTTCGAGTCGGCCCAAGCAGAGATGAAATACAGCAGCAGGACGGCCAAAACGAGGCACTGTCGGTTGCGCATAAGTCCCCCGCACGAGATAAGAATTCGCAGAAGTGGAAATTCTAACCAAGAATTCACCTGCACGAGCGTCCCATTTTCGGCTTTCTCCCCTTCTAAATTAAACTCGTTCCGTCCCGCCGCCGCTTCATCGAATTCAGAAAGCGGCGAACATCGATTCAAGAGATCATTGGAACGGACCGGAGAGCAGCGAGTGTCGTCGGTGAGAAAGCACGCAAGCGGTGGCCCGGTGACTGACCAGCCCACGATCCCTGAGCCCTCGTTTGCCGAGCGCGCTCGCGCCCTGTTGTACTTGTGCCGCATTGGCAGCCTCGCCACCCTGTCGCGCAAACAGCCGGGCTTTCCCTTCGGTTCGGTGATGCCCTATGGCCTGGACGAGCGTGGGCGCCCCATCTTCCTGATCAGCACGATGGCCATGCACACCCACAATCTTCTGGCGGACCCGCGCGCCAGCCTGCTGGTAACACAACCGGATGCCAGCGGCGATCCCCTGGGCGCGTCGAGGGCCACCCTGCTGGGAAACGTGCTAGCGATAGACGAAAAAGGGGAGATCGCCGAAGCGCGCAAGCTCTACCTGGCCCGTCACGAAAACAGCAAATACTGGGTGGACTTCGAAGATTTTTCTTTTTACCGGATGCAGGTGGTGGACGTGTACTACGTCGGTGGCTTCGGCGTGATGGGCTGGATCTCCTCCGAAGAGTATCAGCACGCGGAACCAGACCCGCTGGCGGACGCTGCGGCCGGGATCATGGAGCACATGAACCGAGACCATCAGGATGCGCTTATTCTGCTGGCGCGAGCTTGGGCCGGGATCGAAGCGCAGGAAGCAGCCGTAACCTCGCTCGACCGGCTCGGGTTTCACCTGCGATTGAGGACCCAGGATGGCGTGCGTGGCTGCCGCATCGCATTTTCACGGGAAGTGAGCAATCCGGCGGAAACCAGAAGCGTTTTTGTGGAGATGGTCCAGCAGGCGCGGCAACATTGAGGTCGGTTCGACGATTGCAGGATCAGAGCAGTCGCCAGTTACATATCTCCTGAAAATCCGATTCCCTTGACGCTCTCTTCCGCTGCGGGTATGTCGAATCCAAATCAAGATTCAGTTCCAAAACACTGACTGTAAAGGCAGCCAGATCTCGCTTTACGAACTTTTTATGGACTCCTTATTCAAACTTTACCGGGTCGGCCATCAAATCAGAGAAGCTGGAACTCGATCATTCAAGTCAGCCTGATTTAGCGAGAGAGGAAATATGATTTCCACCGTGGCAGTGCTCGGCTTCCTTTTGCTGGTCACCATGCTGCTGGCAAGATCCTGGATCTTCGACCTGCGGTCTCTCCCGAAGCGCCCACAGCGCTACCCATAACTGGAGAGGAGAACTGCAGCCTCACCGCCGGTCACTCATCTCCCGGATTGAAGCGATAGCCGATCCAGGGTTCGGTAATGATGTAGCGTGGGGCGGCTTCGTCCGGCTCAAGCTTTTTGCGCAGGTGGCCAATCACAACCCGCAGGTACTCCGGTTGCTCCGTGCTGGTGTCACCCCAGACCGCCGCCAGGAGTCCCCGGTGCGTGACGACCTTGCCGTGACGTCGCGCCAGATACGCCAAGACGTCAAACTCCTTCGGTGTCAGCTTCACTTCTTGATTCCGGACGTGCACACAGTGGGCTTGCAGATCGATGCGGAAATCTCCGATGGCGATGACCTCCGACTCGGGCGGCTGCGCCGCGGAGACGCGCCGGAGGGCGGCACGAACCCGGGCCAGCAGTTCATTGGTGCTGAACGGCTTGGTGACGTAATCGTCGGCGCCCGCGTCCAGCGCCTCAACCTTAGTGCGCTCTTCGCCTCGCACCGACAAAACAATGATCGGGATCTGCGACTTGGTGCGAACGTGGCGGCAGAGTTCCAGGCCGTCCATGTTGGGCATGCGCAGGTCGGTGATGAGGAGGTCCGGCGACCACTCCTTCATCACTTGCAGCGCATCATCGCCGTCGGCGGCCGTGCGCGTCGAATAGCCTCGGCTCGACAACGTCGTTTTCAGGACGCGCGCGATCTGCGGCTCATCATCGACAATCAATATTTTGTGCTTCTCCTCGGCCATGGCTTGGCTCACTTCATCTCTTGGGTCACGATGTGAACATCCACCGGTGGAGCATCGCGCAGGAACTTGTGAATGGCCGACAGGTAGAGGTACTTGCGCCAGCCCTTCTGGGCCGAGCGTCCGAACACCACTTGCGTGATGTGCTTCTCGCGGACGAGTTTCGCGACCGGCTCGGCTACGCCCTTGCCCTCGGTACGAATCACCTGTGCACCCAGATTTTCCGCAAAGCGAACGTTCTGAGCCAAGGTGCGCTGGTTCTCCGCGCTTTCGTCGACTCCGGTATCGACGTAGATAACCAGCAGGTCCGCGTCCATGCGTTGCGCCATGCGCGCCGACCGCGCGATCAGGTACTGTGCCGCGGGATTGGAACTGATGCACACGCCAATGCGCTCGCGTACACCAAGGTTGAGCTGTGTTCCTTCCTTTGCGAGGTAGGACTCCAGGCTCCGATCCACGGCCCGGGCCACTTGCTGCAGCGCCAGCTCACGCAGCGCAATCAGATTGCCGGGACGGAAAAAGTGGCCTAACGCCCGCTCGGCGCGGTCTACCGGATAGATGTCCCCGCGCTTCATGCGCGTCTGAAGTGCCTCCGGCGTGAGATCGGCCATCACGATCTCATCCACCCGCTGCATCACCCAGTCGGGAACGGTTTCCCTGACCTGGACCCCGGTGATGCTCTGAATCATTGGGTTCAGGCTCTCGATATGCTGCACATTCATGGTTGAGAGCACGTCGATCTTCGCGTCCAGCAACTCGACGACGTCTTCGTGGCGTTTCCGATGCTTGCTGCCTTCGATATTGGTGTGGGCCAGTTCATCCACCAGCGCCACCTGCGGCTTTCGCGCCAGGATGGCGTCCACATCCATCTCCTCGAAGGCCGCGCCTTTGTACGTGATCTGCCGGCGCGGCACCGTGTCGATCAGGCTGGCCAGTTCGGCGATCGCCTTGCGCCCATGGGTTTCCACGACCCCAATCACCACGTCCTCGCCGCGGCTCCTGCGGCGCGCGCCTTCGCTCAGCATGTTGTAGGTTTTGCCCACTCCCGGCGCGTATCCCAAGAAGAGCTTGAAAATGCCTTTGCTCTTTTGTGGGGACGCTTCTTCCAGCCATTGCTCGGGTGTCTTGACCATCGCGGCTATTTTCGTCGAGAGTGGGACAGGCTGTCGATTACAATCTCGGCGTGAGAAGACCAGCGCAATGGATCCTACGCTTCCTGGTCGCGGCTGCGATTGATTTTGCCATCGTGTGGATTTTCTTCCGCCTGCTTCACGTGAATCCCATCACCGTGGGATTCACCTTCTTGCTGGCTGTCCTTGCCGTTTCGGCCTCGTGGGGGCTCCAGGTTGCGGTCTTCATGGCGGTGGTTGCCACGCTGGTTTACAACTATTTTTTCCTCCCGCCATTGCTGAAATTCACCATTGCCGACCCGCAGAACTGGGTTTCCCTATTCGTCTTCTTGATCACGGCCATCATCGGCAGCCACCTGTCGGAGCGCGCCCGCCGTGAAGCCCAGGAATCGAACCAGCGCCGCCGCGAGGTGGAGCGGCTGTACGCTTTCAGCCAGCAACTCCTCGTCTCGGAGAACGTCTTTGGCCTTCTGAACAACGTGCCGTCGTATATCGTCGACTCCTTCGGCGTGACCGGGGCCGCCGTCTTTCTTGATCACAAGCAGAAAACGTACTTCTCCGACATCAGCGTTCAATCGCTAATACCCATCGACGAGTTGAAGGCAGTCAGCGGCCGTGGAGAGCCTGTCCTGAACCGGGAACGTGGAACGTGCTTCATGCCGCTCCGCATGGGCGTTCGCTCCATCGGGAGCCTGGGCATCGTGGGGTCCAACATGTCCCGAGAGACCCTGGAGGCGATCGGAAGCCTGGTCGCCATCGCTATCGAGCGCGCCGCCACCATGATGAAGTTGACCAAGACAGAGGCGGCACGTGAAAGCGACCGTGTCCGTTCCTTGCTGCTGGATGCGGTGACACACGACTTTCGCACGCCGCTTACGGCGATCAAGGCTTCCGCCGAAACGCTGTTATCGGAAGTCGAATTGGACAAACCTCAATTGAAGGAGTTGGCAACGGTCATCAATGAGGAGAGCGACCGGCTGAACCGCATGGTAGGCGAAGCCGCGGAAGTTGCCCAACTCGATGCGCAACAGATCGAGCTCAGCTTCCAGCCCCATCACATCCGCGAAGCAGTGGACCTGGCGCTGCGGGAGGCCAAGCACACGCTGGAGCGCCACCCGGTTGAAGTCGTCGTTCCGGAGCAGCTACCGCCATTGCGCATGGACTTGAAACGGATTACGGAAGTTCTTGCGCAACTGCTCGATAATGCCGGCAAGTATTCGCCGCCGGGGACGCCCATCCATGTCACCGCCGAGCTGCGCGATCGGCAACTGGTCACGTCGGTCGCCGATCACGGCCCCGGCATCGACGATGCTGAGCAGGGGATGATCTTCGAGAAGTTCTATCGTGGGCGCAACCAGAGAGTCTCCATGCACGGCACCGGCATGGGACTGGCAATCGCCAAAGCCATCGTCGAGTTGCACGGCGGATCCATTTCCGTTACCAGCCAATCGGGGCATGGGTCCGTGTTCTCGTTCACGTTGCCGGTTAGGTGATGGCGCAGGTTCTGAATCCGTGTGGCTGCGCCGTGACGGGCATCACACCTCCGCACCGCACTCTGTTTGTTTCAAAACGGGATAACGCCGCTGCACCCGGCGCATATTTACTTTCCCTCCCAACGAACTAGAGCGATATTGGTTACCTCGTTTATGGCAGCGCGAGCACTAGTGCCGGATCGGCGCCGCTTCCGAGCGCCGTATATCGAGCTGTGGGAGAGCGGCGAACTGCGCGATCGCGTCGAACGCGCCGTCGCCAGGCTCGCCGACTGCAAATTGTGCCCGCGAGAATGCGGCGTGGACCGGCTCGAAGACGAAGCCTCGGTTTGCCGGACCGGACGACACGCGCGGGTCGGCAGCTACGGTCCGCATTTCGGTGAAGAGGCTTGTCTCAGCGGCAGCCGCGGCTCGGGAACGGTGTTCTTCGCGCAGTGCAATCTGCGCTGCGTGTTTTGTCAGAACCACCAGCTCAGTTGGCTTGGCGAAGGCCGAACCATTCCTGCGCCGGAGCTGGCCACAATGTTCCTGCATCTGCAGGCCAGCGGTTGCCACAACATCAACCTGGTGACTCCCTCGCACGTAGTCCCGCAAATCCTGGAAGCGCTGCTGTTGGCCGTGGAGGAGGGTTTGCATCTTCCGCTGGTGTACAACACCAGCGGCTACGACTCGCTGACCGCGCTGGCTCTGCTGGACGGCGTGGTCGACATCTACATGCCCGATTGCAAGTACTGGGACGCCGATGCCGCCGCCTGTTGTTCCCACGCCGCCGACTACCGGGAGGTCGCCTGTACCGCCATCAAGGAAATGCATCGCCAGGTCGGTCCGCTGGTCCTGGATGAGACCGGCCTCGCCTCGCGCGGAATCTTGTTGCGTCACCTGGTCATGCCGGACGGGGTGGCGGGTACGCCGCACGTGTTGCGCTGGATTGCCCGGGAACTCGGCCTCGACACCTACGTGAACCTGATGTCGCAGTACCATCCCGCCGGCTGCGTTGACCACGATCATTACGCCAGGATCGCGCGCCAGGTCACCCGCCAGGAGATGGAGGACGCCTATAACTGCGCCGCCGCTTGTGGCCTCCGCCGGATTGAAGGCCGTCGTCAGTATCCGTCCTGACAACTGCACCGGGGCCCATGCTGAGCATCGTGGTCTCCTCCTCGGTTCATCGTTCTGAGCTCTCCCACTTCGCTCTCCCACTTCGGAATTTAGCGGCCCACGATTGCGCTCGTCTCGAGACGAACCGTAGCCTCGGAAGCCTATTTCGGGAAGTCATGGGCGGTCAGAATGGAGAATTCCGCTGAGCCTGGAGCGTTGAGGTAGATCATCGTGCCAGCAGGCGAGGTTCTCACATCCGGCGCTGATCCTCGCAATTGTCATGATCGTTGGCTTAGGGATCGACCTCATCGCGAACAGCCGAGTGCAGCGGGAACTCGCGCGCGCTGAATGGCGGTTGGGCGATGGCATCTTCACCAGCCGAGAGATCAGCCGATGCAACCGGGATAGAAGACCGGCACTCTGCTATGCCGCGTGCTTCGCCGCCAAGGAAGCCACCCTCAAGGCGTTGGGAGTCCTGGTCGCCGATCTGGGCATGCTGCGCGAGGTGGAAGTCGAGCTTGGCGACGGGTGCGCAATCGTGCTCCACGATCGAATGAAGTCGGAGTCGGAACGCTTGGGGGTGCGGCACGTCCGCCTCTCCCTCGCTCCCGGCAAACGACAAACCGGCGCCCTGGTCATCTTGGAATCGTGAGCCGTAACGCGCGCCGAGATCGGATGGGCTATGAGAAACCTGCCTTCGTACGAGGAACTTCTCTCCGGGTTGAGCTGGTCGCTAGCTGAGCGTGAACTGGGTTATCAGCCGGGAGAGCCGCTCAATATCGGATGGATGTGCAGCGACCGCATCTGCCGCCTCGGTCAGGCGGACAAGCTCGCGCTTATCTGGGAAGACTATCTCGGAAACGAGAAGCGGTTCACGTTTGATGACCTGCGCGTGCTTTCCAACACCATAGCCTCGTTCCTGGTCGAACTCGGCATCCAGCCCGGTGAACGGGTGTGCCTTTTCCTGGATCGCGTTCCCGAGCTGTATATCGGTTTCGTCGGCATCTTGAAGACCGGTGCGGTGGCGCAGCCTCTTTTTTCCGCCTTCGGTGACGAGTCGCTGTTCGTGCGTCTCGCCGACGCCAAGACTTCGGCAATCATTACCCAGAAGAAACATCTTCACAAGGTGCGGAAGATTCGCGAGGAACTGCCGGAACTGCGCCACATCATCGTGGTGGACGCCGGCGATTCGCCACTTCAGGCACGAGAGGTCGCTTTCCGGATGGAGCAGGCGCCCCGGGTCGAGAATTTTGCGGTGTATCCGACCACCGCCGAGTCGCCCTCCGTCCTGCATTACACCTCGGGTACCACCGGCCAGCCCAAGGGGGCGCAACACGTTCACTACTCCATCGTCTCGCAGTACCTCACGGCCAAAATCGTGCTCGACCTGCGGCCGGACGACACGTACTGGTGCAACGCCGACCCGGGATGGGTGACCGGTACGTCCTACGGCATTGTCGGCCCCTGGTCGAACGGGATCACGCAGGTGGTGCTCGATAGCGGCTTCAACGCGGAGCGCTGGTATGAGTTCCTCGCCAAGCGCCGCGTGACGGTTTGGTATTCGGCGCCCACTGCCATCCGGCTCTTGATGAAGGAAGGAACCGATCTGCCCCGCAAGCACGACCTGTCGAGCCTGCGTTACCTGGCGAGCGTGGGCGAGCCGCTCAATGGCGAGGCGGTGATCTGGTCGGAAGAAGCGTTTGGGAAACCATTTCACGACACCTTCTGGCAGACGGAAACGGGCAGCATTGTGATCACCAACTTTCCCGGTATGCCGATCAAACCCGGTTCCATGGGCAAGCCGTTTCCGGGCATCACCGCGACCGTGCTGAATCCGAGGACCTATGAACCAGTCAGCCAGCCGGGTGTAGCTGGTCTGATTGCGCTGCGTCCCGGCTGGCCGTCCCAATTCCGCTATTACTGGCGAAACGAGGCGGGCTTCCAGGCGAAATTCAAGAACGGCTGGTATCTGTGCGGCGACCGCGCTTCCCTGGATGCGGACGGCTATTTCTGGTTCATGGGGCGGGACGACGACGTCATCAATACCGGCGGCCACCTGGTCGGCCCCTTCGAGATTGAGTCGGCGCTGCTGGAGCATCCCGCAGTGTACGAATCGGCGGCGGTGGCCAAACCTGACCCCGTCAACATGGAAGTCGTCAAGGCGTACGTGACGCTGAAGCGGGGCTACGAGCCTTCCCCCGATCTGGAATTGGAAATCATGAACCGCATTCGCAAGCGGCTCTCTCCGCTGGCCATGCCGCAGGAAATCGAGTTTGTCGATTCCCTGCCTAAGACCCGCAGCGGCAAGATCGTGCGCCGGATTTTGCGCTGCAAGGAGTTTCACGAGCCGGTGGGCGATCTTTCAACCGTGATGAACGAGTGACACACGCGGTGGTTGGGTGAACAGGAGAACAAGGCAATGGACGAACTCACCAAAATGGTGCGCGATTACGTGATCAAGGAGTACCTGGAGGAAGGAGACGAGCGGGAAGTCACCGAGACGACGCCGCTGATTTCGGGGGGCATCGTCGATTCCTTTTCCATGGTCTCTCTCAAGCGTTTCCTGGAGAGGAAGTGCTCGATCAAGATTCCCGACGACGATGCCACGCCGCAGGCCTTTGACACCGTGCAAAGCATCGTGGCGCTGGTGCGTCGTTTTCAGCAAGTCCCGGTATAACCCGGGGACTTCGGATTCATAACTCGACTAAGAGGGACAGCTATGGCCTTTGACGATGCAGTCCGCAATTCCTACCAGGCCGACATTCAGGCGATCAAGGCCGCCGGCCTGTTCAAAGAAGAGCGTTACATTCATTCGCCGCAGCATTCGGAAATCGAAGTGGAATTTCCCCTCGGCAGCGGGCTCCGGAAGTGCATCAACGTTTGCGCCAACAACTACCTGGGTCTTTCCAGTCATCCCGACGTGATCGCCGCCGCTCACGCCGGCCTGGACAGCCGCGGGTACGGGATGTCGTCGGTGCGCTTCATCTGCGGCACGCAGGACATGCATCGGGAGCTGGAGCATCGGCTCACCGCATTTCTTGGCGCCGAAGACACTCTTCTATTCCCTTCCTGCATGGACGCGAACGCCGGCTTTTTCGAAGCGTGCCTCAATGAGCGGGACGTGATGATCGCCGACCGCTTGGTCCACGCCTCCATTATCGACGGCATGCGCCTGTGCAAGGCCATGCAGGACACCTTCAAGCATTCCGACATGGAGCACCTGGAGGAAAAGCTGATCGAGCACCAGGACAAGCGCCTTCGCATGATCGTCACCGACGGCGTGTTCTCGATGGACGGCGACACGGCCAAGCTGGATCGCATCGTTGAACTGGCCGAAAAGTACAACGCCATGGTGTTCCTCGACGACTCGCATGCCACCGGTTTCATCGGGCGCACCGGCCGCGGAACGCACGAACATTGTGGAGTTCTCGGCAAGATCGATGTGATTACGACGACTTTGGGCAAGGCCCTGGGCGGCGCTTCCGGCGGCTGCGTCAGCGGGCGCCGCGAGTTGGTGGAAATGTGCCGGCAGCGGGCGCGTCCCTATCTTTTCTCCAACGCGGTGGCGCCGGTGATCGTGGCCGGCGCGCTGAAGGTCATGGACCTGATCACGGCCAGCACCGATCGGCGCGACAAACTGGAATGGAACGCCCGGTATTGGCGCGGTTTGCTCAAGGAGGCGGGCTTCGACATCAAGGAAGGCGACAGTCCGATCGTGCCGGTCATGCTCTATGACGCCAAGCTGGCGCAGGACTTCGCTCGCGACCTGTTTGACGAAGGTGTGTACGCGGTCGGTTTCTTCTTCCCGGTGGTGCCCAAGGGTCAGGCGCGCATTCGGACCCAGATGTCGGCCGCTCACGAAAAACATCACTTGGATTCGGCGATTGCCGCTTTCAGGAAAGTCGGCCGGAAACACGGCATCCTGGGACTGAGCAAGAAGGAGCTCATCGCCATGTGCGCGGTGTAATCCTCCGCGTGGAAATGGAGGTCGAGATGCTTTGCGCGGAACTGGAGCGCCTCGAGTCGGAGTTCGACGACATCGTTACCGCGCTGGAAGATCGCAGCTTGCCGGAACAGCGAAGGAAAGAGCTCGAGGACGCCTACGCCCGGATCGCCCGTGCCATCCGGAATCACCAGGCGGACGGCCATGAGGGCCGGCCCTGCTTCGAACTTATCGGGAGGTATTAGTCAGCGCTGAACTTGTCCACGCGTAAAGCTCCGGCGGAAGATCGCGTCGAAAGCGGCTCACCAGAGCCATGGCAGACGTTACTAGACCGGCTGCGCGGCGGAACGGCGGTCTCCTAAAAGGCGGGACCGGTTCAATTCGCCAGGTCGTTTCTGAGCCGCCGTCCGTGGTGGGCGCGAAGTTTTTTCTGTCCTGCGCGCGTTTCCTCCAGAAGCAGTATTAACTCCTCTTTCAGGCTGCGGCTCTCGTCACAAAGGCGATTGCCCCAGCTCACCAGCCGAGCTGCTTCCTGGAGCGTCAATTCCACTTGGCTCCGAACATCTCTCGACCGGTCAAAAAGCTCGCGGTCCAACTGCATGGTTGAATATTAGCCGCCAAAGGAAAAACTGGGATAATGCCAAGTTGAGTCAACCGGGACCCCTAGTTCATTTTGGCATCGTGCCAATATAGACCTGCGCATCCGCGCCCCGACGGCCGCAGCGGACCATCCCGGTTTTCTCGAGCGAGCGCATGGCTGCCGCTACGGAAGAGCGGCTCAACGCCTGCAACGAAGGCCGCAGTCAACCACCCTTTGACGCTCCGCCGTTGTGGCCGCTACAATCCAGCGATGCCCGACCTCCCGCTGCGCGTCGAAACTCTACCCAGTTCTATCCCCGGCCGACGCGTGCTCAAGCTGGACTGACCGCTGACCCTTGCAAATTCCTTCGAGTTCCAAAATCTTGTCCGGGCAGACCGCGCCACCAGCCTGATCATCGATCTTTCAGGCGTGCCGTACATCGACTCCGCCGGTATTGGCTGCCTGGTTAACGGCTATGTCTCTCACCAAAATGCGGGCCAGCGCTTGCGTTTGGTGGGAGTCACCGACCGCGTGCGTACGGCCCTGCGCGTAGCCAACGTGGAGCAATTCTTCCCGGTCTTTTCGAGCGTTGCCGACGCCGAATAAAACCCTGGAAACGTGGAACCGCGGAGGTAAGCGGCGAATAGCCCGCAGTTCAGTACGCGGCCGGCAAATATCGTGTATGCGGCGGCAACCATGAGACTTAGACAGACGCCCCGGCGATCTCCACACAGCACCCTGCTTCTCAATTGTTACTGGCATGTTAAAAGATGCGGCACAGGTTCCCTGCGGGCCGGAATTGGTGGATAATTAGTAGTTTGAAGTTCCCCCCGGGGAGGATTTTGTGACCGCCAATCCCGAGCAACGAATCTGGTTTCATCCGCCAAAATTCTGGGCAGCCACAAATCATATGCGCAAGGAAGAGGCCGACGAACTGCTTAACCGCGTTCTCCGGATGGCGGAGAATTCAGAATTGGACCGCCTCCGGCAGTATGCGTTCATCTCCGTCGGTTTGCCCAAGACAGTCACAAAAAACCCATCGTAGTTGCCAAAACGGATTTTCACGGAACCAACCGGCCAGTGCCGCGTGATGGCGCTAGTCAGAGGCGGAACGCCGTCCGCCGCTGGGCTCCGGTAAGACGACAGCTGCGCTGGTTCCCTCGCCCCACCTGACGGCCGACGTCGCTCGTCGACGCCATCAGATTTCTCAATCCGCCGCAGCGAAATTCTGCGTTGTACTTCCCGCCGGCAATCGGCGAAGTTAATCGTTGGGGCCGTTCGCCGTCCGCCCCCCGCGAGTGCCTGATCACCTCGGGAAACGAAGATGAATCGACCCGGAGCACAAACCGGCTTGCCGCCCGCGCAAGGACTCTACGATCCGCGCCACGAGCACGATGCCTGTGGCATCGGCTTCGTCGCCAGCATCAAGGGTCAGCGCACGCACGACATCGTGCGCAAGGGCATCGAGGTCCTGGTTAACCTCACGCATCGCGGCGCCTGCGGCTGCGATCCGGAAACCGGCGACGGCGCCGGCGTGCTCATCCAGATCCCGCACCAGTTTTTCGCGCGTGAATGCCGCGGGTTGAAAATCGAACTGCCGGAGCCCGGCCAGTACGGCGTCGGCATGATTTTCCTGCCCGTGGAGCGCCACGACCGACTGCGTTGCGAAGGCATCCTGGAGCGCATCGTGCGCGAAGAGGGTCTCAGCGTTCTTGGCTGGCGCGATACTCCGGTGGACGGCAGCGTAATCGGCCGCGTGGCGCGCGTCTCACAGCCTTACATTCAGCAGATCTTCGTCGGCGCCGGCCTTGGCATGGACGAGGCCGCGCTCGATCGCCGTCTGTACGTGGTGCGCAAGCGCGCGGAGAGCGAAATCGCCGCCTCCGACATCGAGTCAAAAGAATTTTTCTACGTCCCGTCGCTGTCGGCGCGCACCATTGTGTACAAGGGCCTGCTGCTGGCGCCGCAGATCGACCGCTTCTACAAGGAGCTTTCCGATCGCGACGTGCTGAGCGCGCTCTGCCTGGTGCACCAGCGCTTTTCCACCAACACGTTTCCCACCTGGCATCTGGCGCATCCGTATCGCTACATCGCGCACAACGGCGAGATCAATACCCTGCGCGGCAACGTCAACTGGATGCACGCCCGGCAGTCGGTGCTGGCCTCGCCGCTGTTTGGCGATGACATCAAGAAGTTGTTCCCCATCATCGCGCCGGGCGGCAGCGACTCCGCCAATCTCGACAACGCGGTTGAGCTGCTGCTGCAGTGCGGCCGCTCCCTGCCGCACGTCATGGCCATGCTGGTGCCGGAAGCGTGGGATGGCAACCCGCACATCAATCCCAGGAAGCGCGCCTTTTACGAGTACCACGCCTCCGTCATGGAACCGTGGGACGGCCCGGCCGCCGTCGCCTTCACCGACGGACGCTTGATCGGCGCCACGCTCGACCGCAACGGCCTGCGCCCGGGCCGCTACATCATCACCGACGATGGCCTGGCGATCATGGCTTCGGAAGTGGGCGTGCTCTCGGTCGACCCGAAATCCATCCTGCGCAAGGGCCGCTTGCAGCCCGGCAAGATGTTTCTGGTGGACACCGTCGAAGGTCGCATCGTTGGCGACAAGGAAATCAAGGAACGTCTCGCCGGCCGCCATCCCTACGCCGAGTGGTTGCAGCAAAACCTGATTCACATTGACCAGCTTCCCGAGCCCATTCGCGTGCAGGGCCCCGACCACGACACCATCCTGCAGCGGCAGCGCGCCTTCGGCTATACCGACGAAGACATCAAGGCGATTCTCACCCCGATGGCGGCCAAGGCCGAGGAGCCGGTGGGTTCGATGGGCACCGACACGCCTCTCGCCTGCCTCTCCGACAAGCCGCAGCCGCTGTTCCACTACTTCCGCCAATTGTTCGCGCAGGTCACCAACCCGCCCATCGATCCCATCCGCGAGCAGATGGTCATGTCGCTCACCAGCTACATCGGCGCCGAGAGCAACATCCTCGACGAGAAGCCGGAGAGCTGCCACACGCTGAAGTTGAGCGCGCCCATTCTCTCCAATCGCGATCTGGAAAAGCTGCGTCGCGTCTCGCGCGGCGGCCTGCTGGCCACCACGTTGCCCATGCTCTTCCGCGTCGAGGATGACGGCAAGGGATTGGAGCGCGCGGTGGAGGGCCTTTGCCGGCGCGCATCGTTGGCGGTGAAGGCCGGGTACACGCTGCTCATCCTTTCCGATCGTGGTGTCGACCCAGAGTACGCGCCCATTCCCAGCCTGCTGGCGCTGACCGCGGTGCACAACTTGCTCGTGCGCGAGGAAACGCGGACCCAGGTCGCGTTGATCATCGAGTCCGGTGAACCGCGCGAGGTCATGCACTTTGCGCTGCTGCTCGGCTACGGCGCCAGCGCGGTGAATCCTTATCTCGCCATCGAGACCATCGAAGACCTGGCTCGCCGCGGCTATCTGCCCGATCACTTGAACGCGGAGCAAGCGGTCAAGAACTTCGTTAAGGCCATCAACAAGGGTCTGCTGAAGACGTTTTCGAAAATGGGCATCTCGACCCTGCAGAGCTACCAGGGCGCGCAGGTGTTCGAGGCCATCGGGCTGAACCGCGAGATCGTCGAGCGGTATTTCACCGGGACGCCGTCGCGCATCAACGGCATCGGGCTGGACGTGCTGTCGCGCGAGGCGGCCATGAAACACGAGCACGCCTACCGCCCCATCACCGACTGCGAGCCCGAGTTGGCCATCGGCGGCAACTACACCTACCGTACCGGTGGCGAGTATCACCTCATCAATCCGACCACGGTCAGCAAGCTGCAACACGCCGTCCGCCAGGCGAATTACCAGACGTTCAAGGAATTCACCGACGCCATTGACGACCAGGGCCGCAACCTGTGCACGCTGCGCGGCCTGATGCAAATCAAGCAGGCCGCCACGCCCGTGCCGCTCGAGGAAGTCGAACCGGTGGCGGAGGTCGTGAAGCGCTTCACCACCGGCGCCATGTCGTTCGGCTCCATCAGCAAGGAAGCGCACGAGACGCTGGCCATCGCCATGAACCGCATCGGCGCCAAGTCCAACACCGGCGAGGGCGGCGAAGATGAGGCCCGCTTCCCGCGCGATGGTAACGGCGACTGGCGCCGTAGCGCGATCAAGCAGGTGGCCTCCGCCAGGTTCGGCGTCACCGCCAATTACCTGATCAATGCGGAAGAGTTGCAGATCAAGATGGCGCAAGGCGCCAAGCCCGGCGAAGGCGGCCAACTACCCGGGCACAAGGTGGATGATATCGTCGCCCGCCTGCGCTGTTCCATTCCCGGCGTCGCGCTCATTTCGCCGCCGCCCCATCACGACATCTACTCCATCGAAGACCTGGCCCAGTTGATCTACGACCTGAAGAACGTCAACCCGCAGGCGCGCATCGCGGTCAAGCTGGTCGCCGAAGTCGGCGTGGGCACGGTCGCCGCGGGCGTGTCCAAGGCGCACGCCGATGTGGTGCTGATCAGCGGCGACAGCGGCGGCACCGGCGCTTCTCCCATGAGCTCAATGAAGCACGCCGGCGCTCCCTGGGAGCTGGGGCTCGCCGAAACCCAGCAAGTGCTGGTGATGAACGATCTGCGCGGGCGCATCCGCGTGCAGACCGACGGCAAACTCCAAACCGGGCGCGACGTCGTCATCGCCGCGCTGCTCGGCGCCGAGGAATTTGGCTTTGCCACCGCGCCCCTGGTCGCCATGGGCTGCGTCATGATGCGCAAGTGCCACCTCAACACTTGCTCGGTCGGCATCGCCACCCAGGATCCTCTGCTGCGCAAGCAATTCAAGGGACAGCCGGAGCACGTCATCCAGTATTTCTTCTTCGTCGCCGAGCAAGTGCGCGAACTGATGGCCTCGATGGGCTTCCGCACCATGGATGAAATGATCGGCCGCGTCGACATGCTGGAAATGAAACCCGCCTTGGACCACTGGAAGGCGCGCGGTCTGGATTATTCCGCCATTCTCTACAACCCCGAAGTCCCCACGCGCGTGGCCCGCCGCTGCGTGCAGAAGCAGGATCACGGACTGCAGCAGGCGCTGGATTATCAGCTCATCGCATCGGCCCGCGACGCGCTTGAGAACCGCGCCCTGGTCGAGATTTCCCTGCCCATCCGCAACGTGCACCGCACCGTCGGCGCCATGCTGAGCGGCGACATTGCGCGCCGCTACGGCTCCGCCGGCTTGCCCGACGACACCATTCACTGCCGCTTCACCGGTTCCGCCGGTCAGAGTTTCGGCGCGTTTCTCGCCAAGGGTGTCACGCTCAGGCTCGAAGGCGACGCCAACGATTACGTCGGCAAAGGCCTTTCCGGCGGCCGCATCATTATTTATCCGCCGCGCGAATCGCAGTTCGTTCCCGAGGAAAACATCCTGATCGGCAATGTGGTGCTCTACGGCGCCACCAGCGGCGAGGCCTTCTTCAACGGCGTCGCCGGCGAGCGCTTCGCGGTGCGCAATTCCGGCGCGACCGCGGTCGTGGAAGGCGTCGGCGACCACGGCTGCGAGTACATGACCCAAGGCCTGGTCGTCGTGCTTGGCAAGTGCGGCCGCAATTTTGCCGCCGGCATGAATGGCGGGACCGCCTACGTGCTCGACGAGATCGGCGACTTCGCCGAGCGCCGCTGCAATCTCGCGGGCGTGGACCTGGAGCCGGTGCTCGATCCCGAGGATGCCGGCCTATTGCGCGCCGTCGTCGCCAAGCACTTCAAGGAAACGCGCAGTTCGCGAGCCCAGTATGTGCTCCGCAATTGGGCGGAGGTGCTGCCGCGCTTCATCAAGGTTTTCCCGCACGAGTACAAGCGCGTGCTCGGCGTCGCGCGTACGGAGCAACCGTACGTCCCGGCGCCGGTCGTGGCGCCGGCCGCTATCGGGCAGGTGCAGCATGGGTAAGACGACCGGATTCATGGAATACGCCCGCGAGCTGCCGCCGCGCCGCCCGGTCGTCGAGCGCATCAACGACTGGTTCGAGATCTACCGCGAGTTCCCCGAAGAAAAGCTCGGCGTGCAGGGCGCGCGCTGCATGGATTGCGGCGTTCCCTTCTGCCACACCGGATGCCCGCTGAACAACCTGATTCCCGATTGGAACGACCTCGTCTATCGCGGGCTGTGGCGCGAGGCCGTTCGCCAGTTGCACGCCACCAACAATTTTCCCGAATTTACCGGACGCATTTGCCCGGCGCCGTGCGAAGCCGCCTGCGTGCTCGGTATCAACCAGCCGCCGGTGACCATCAAGGAAATCGAGAAGAACATCATCGAGCGCGGCTTCGAGGAAGGCTGGATCCGCCCGCAGCCGCCGCAGTTCGCTACCGGCAAGCGCGTCGCCATCATCGGCTCCGGACCGGCCGGTCTGGCCGCGGCGCAGCAGTTGCGCCGCGCCGGCCACCAGGTCGCGGTGTTCGAGAAGGCGGACCGCATCGGCGGCCTGCTGCGCTACGGCATTCCCAATTTCAAGCTCGAAAAACGCCTCGTGGATCGCCGCCTGGAGCAGCTTTCCGCGGAAGGCGTGCAGTTCATGACCAAAGCGCACGTCGGCCACAACGTGCCCGTCGAGGACCTGCGCCGCGAGTTCCACGCGCTCCTGCTGTGCGGCGGCGCCGAAAGCCCGCGCGACCTGCCTGTCCCCGGCCGCCAGTTGAACGGCATCCACTTTGCCATGGAATTTCTCCCGCAGCAGAACCGGCGCTGCGAGGGCGACGTTGTGCCCACGCGCGAAGAAATCCTGGCCACCGGCAAGCGCGTGGTCATCATCGGCGGCGGCGACACCGGCGCCGACTGTCTCGGCACCGTGCATCGCCAGAAACCGATCTCCGTGCACCAGTTCGAACTCATGCCCGTGCCTCCCCAGGAACGCGCGCCGCAAACCCCCTGGCCGCTATGGCCGATGCAACTGCGCACCGAGGGCGCGCACGAAGAGGGCGGCGTCCGCGAGTGGAGCATTGCCACGACCGCCTTTACCGGCGACGAGCACGGCAAGCTGAAGCGGTTGCACGGCGCCCGCGTCGGCCCGCCGCCGGCTTTCACGCCCATCGCCGGTACCGAGTTCACCATGGAAGCCGATCTCGTGCTGCTCGCCATGGGGTTCCTCGGCCCGGTGCGCAACGGCATGATCGAACAACTCGGCGTCGCATTGGACACCCGCGGAAATGTCGCCACCGGCGCGGATTATCACACATCGGCGCCCGGTGTATTTTCTGCCGGAGACATGCGGCGTGGGCAGTCGCTGGTGGTATGGGCAATTTCGGAAGGGCGGAAAGCGGCCGCCGCGGTGGACGCCCACTTGGGCCAAATCGTGCAATAATCAACCGCTTTCCCATTCATCAAAGTTATAATCTGCAGCGCCTTTATAAGCATTGCGGGCAGGATAGCGATGGATTTCGATCAGCTGATCACCTTCATGGAAGTGGCCAAGCTCGGCAATTTCTCGCGCGCAGGGCAGAAGGTGTTCCGCTCGCAGTCGGCGGTCAGCGCGCAGATCCGTCAACTGGAGATCGAATACGGCGAGAAGCTGCTGGATCGCGCCGGCAAGTCGGTCCGCCTCACCCCCGCCGGAAGCGTCCTGTTCGACTACGCCAAGCAGATGCTGGTCCTGCGTGACGA
>JAIQFM010000239.1 GCA_020073285.1 Terriglobia bacterium
ATCGTGCGTTATATCGGGCCTCTGCAGCATCCAGGCGAGAGCTCTGCCGAAGTACTCCAACGGAATCGCCTCCAGGTTGGGCGGCAGATCTTCATAGCGAAAATAGGCTAGCGCCAAGGCCGCGAATCCGTGCGAGGCCAGCCAGGCAGCTTTCTGAAGCGGCAGGCCGCCTTCCGACCCTCCTAGCACCAGCACGCCGGGATGACGCTCTCCGACTGCGGGTACGAATAGCACACCGTGCAGTGTGCCCTGCACTTTGATCTGCCGGACGCCCTCGGCGATCATGTGCTGCTCCAAACGCGTGCTGGACACCGGTTGCCCGCTGCGAAGCAAGTGGAATGCAACCATCTGCGATCCCAGGTCGTGGGGAGGTCGATAGGTGGCATTGTTGTCCGTGGGCCTCATCGACCAAACCAGTCCCATGGCGGAAACTTCGTTATAGGAACCGTTGGCCGGCGCCTGCTTGGACAAGTCAACAATACCCTCCGCATCGGCGACGAACTCGGCGCGGGAAGTCCATTGTTCGCCTGCTCCGTCGGTGAGTTCCGCCTTAATGTAGATGCGCTCGTTCGGCTGTAGTCCATGGGCGCGAATCGTGGCGGATTCATCAACCAGCACACGGTCGGGTGTGACCTCGATGGTCTGTGCGCGAAGCACCGCCGGCCCGCTTGTACAAAGGCACACTGCAACCAGTAAGAGGTGCTTCACAAAAGAGAACCTCGAATGGAACCCGACACCGCTGAAGTGCGCGCATTCTACCTCGAACCTGCGGTAAGGCCGAAACGGGAAAGCCCCGCCGCATGAGGGTATGGCGGGTGGAACTTTCGATTCGCGCTTGCGTATCCTCGAGTAGAGGAAGACGCGCAACATTCCCGCCTACCTCCGGAGGTATCGTTATGGCTGTCCTCAAGCGTATTGCTCCGGGTTCCGCGGCCAAAGTGGGCCTGGTAGTTTATGGATTTGTGGGCTTGATCCTGGGTGCGTTCTGTAGCGTGATCGCCATCGCCGGGATGGAACTCATCCCACATGCACGGTTGCCGTTCGGACGCGGGATCGGCATGTTCGCTATCGTCCTGTGCCCGATTGTTTACGGGATTATGGGTGGCATCGGCGCCGCGATCGCCGCGGCCATCTACAATCTCGCTGCTAGTTGGGTCGGCGGAGTCGAAGTGGATATCGGATAGATCAATGTTTGCGGGTTGCCACAGGGGCTAAGGTCCACTGGACCCGCTAGGTTCGCGGTGTCATCAGCTTGGGTTCGCGGTCGGAAGTGTGACGGAGTTGCGAGTTGCGTGAGAAGGATTGTCGATTGCCAATTGTTGGAACCCGATTGTAGTTGGATGAACACGCCAGGTTCTTTGTTGTATCAGAACTTTCTCAGATAATTCCGCATCTCGCCTTACTATTCCACCTACATAGAATTTACGTTCCACCGAGTAGTGCCAACCCACCGCTTCGCACCCCTGGACAAGTTATGTAGCAGCAGGGAAAGGGACTTGGTGAGTCTGGCACGCTGCTTGCTATCTTCCCGGATAGCGCGCCACCTCGTGAGCCGGCAAGAAAACAAAATTCTTCCGCGCAAAGGAGGAAGCGTGAAACGACATCTGGTTCTAGTGGCACTCAGTTTGGTAACCCTGCTGGGAAATCTTGCCTGGGCGGGCTCGGCCCGCGAGGACGCAAGCGAGCGGTTGCAGAATTCTGCCGACGTCCTGAAGGAAATCGCCGCCGTTCCCGATAAGGGCATTCCGGAAGAAGTATTGAATGACGCCAAGTGCATGGTGGTGGTTCCTCACCTGGTCAAAGGAGGCTTCATCGTCGGCGCCAAGCATGGGCGTGGAGTCGCAGTGTGCCGCACCAGTGCGGGGTGGAGCGCACCCGCTTTCGTTAGCGTGGGCGGCGGAAGTTGGGGCCTGCAGATCGGCGTGGAGGGCGTGGACCTGGTCATGCTGGTGATGAATGAGAAAGGCCTGCAACACTTGCTTTCCAGCAAGTTTCAGATCAGCGGGGAAGGATCGGCCGCGGTCGGTCCGGTGGGACGCCACGCTTCTGCCGGAACGGATTGGAAACTGAACTCGGAGTTGCTGACCTACTCCCGAGCGCGAGGCGTCTTCGCCGGTCTGACCCTGGAAGGCGCAGTAGTGGAGCATGACACCGACTCCACTACGGCCATCTATGGCAGCGATGTGCCCTTCAAGACGATCTTGCTGGGCGATGTGTCCGCACCCGCTCCCGCTGCGCCGTTCATGCGGGCGGTGGCAGCCATCAGTCATCAAGCGAGCGTGCAAGAAGCCCGGGAACACGCGCGAGCGCATCAGAAGTAGTTCGGATTCCTGGGGCGCGGCCGGTCTCCGTGGTTTCCGGCAAAGACCGGCCGCAGTCCAACAACGCCATATGATTTGCTGTCAGGCCCGGATGCGAGATGCAAATGGAAGGAGTTCATTCCGGGCGGACATCGAGAAGGAGGAAGCACAATGCGTAGCATTCCCTTCATACGTTCGCTGTTGTTCGCACTGGTAATGCTGGCCATCTCGGCGGCATCGTTCGCGCAGATCGCGGTGTCCATAACCATTGCTCCACCTGCTCTGCCGGTGTACGAGCAGCCTCTCTGTCCCGGCGAGGGTTATATCTGGACGCCTGGATACTGGGCTTATGGCGACGACGATTACTACTGGGTGCCGGGTACATGGGTGTTCGCTCCGGAAGTCGGTCTGCTCTGGACCCCAGGCTATTGGGCCTGGAGTGGCGACAGCTTTGTTTTTTCTGAAGGCTACTGGGCTCCACGGGTAGGTTTCTATGGCGGGATCGACTACGGCTATGGCTACTTTGGTCACGGATACGAAGGCGGACGTTGGGACAATGGACGGTTTTACTACAACCGTTCAGTGAACAACGTGAGCACCACTACCGTTCACAACTTCTACAACACAACGGTGATTAACAACGCGACGGTAAGCCGGGTTAGTTACAACGGCGGCGACGGTGGGATCAATGCGCGTCCGAGGCCTGACGAAGAGGCTGTGGCGCATGACAGACATATCCCGCCGGTAGCCGTTCAAACTCGACATGTGGAGGCTGCCCGCGCTAACTCGCAACTGCGCGCTTCCGTGAACGAAGGCAAGCCGCCGGTTGCTGCTACTCCTAAGCCGGGAGCATTGAACGACCGCGCCGTGGTTCCGGCCGAAGAGGCAGGAGCGCCTTATAGGCCGGCGGAGAATCGTGCCAAAGATAAGCCACGGGCTGAAACGCCGCCTTCGCCTTCAGAGAATAGTCCTCCCCGGCGTGGGGATGCCGTCCATGCTAACGATATTCGGCCTACTGGAAGCCCCGATACTCCCAACACGGGGAATCCGAAGGCGGACCAGAAATACCAGCAACAGCAGGAGAAGCTACGCGCGCGGCAGGACCAGGAACGGCAAAAACTCCAGCAGCAGCAGGAGCAGGATCACCAGAGACTGGAACAACAGAAGGCTGATGAAACGAGCAAACGGCAGATGGAGCAGCAGCACCAGCAACAGACCCGGCAAATGCAGCAAGAACACGAAAAGCAGCAGCAGAAGGTGCAGGGCAAGCAGCAGCCGGCGCGCACGAATAAGTCCAAGCCCCCCAAGGAGGACCGTCCTCCGGGGGACCAAGTGTGATCGACCTCGAAGGACTCGCCGCGCGTTTTTTCGCACTGATCGGTGAGCAACGTGATGTTGCCGCCGATCGGCGTCTGCAAGCCCGCGCCGATGGTCCCCGGCACCGAACGCGAGCGCACGATGATGCCGCGCACCACACCCAGGGTTGCGGACGATGCGGTAGCCGTCGAGTTCGAACGCCGTGCACTCTCGCGCTTCGGGCAATTGACCGCTCTCGAAGTCTCGGTGTGGAGCAGATGACTAGGCAAATTACTCTGGTGTGAGCGTAACTGTCGTGAAATTCCCTTAACGCTAGTCACCCTATTCCCGGTTATAATTATTTTTACAATGAAACTGCGTTCGCCATCCCGCCGAACATCCCCGCGCTCCTAGCGCCGGGCCCTCGTTTCCTCTAAACTCAAGTTTTTCACCCGTACTCGCGGAGTTTTCCATGCCAGACAGCGTTGAAGTAAAAGCCGACATCATCAAGGTCAAGCTGCCCGACGGCAGCGTCAAGGAAGTGCCCAAGGGCACCACCGCGCTCGACATCGCGCGCTCCATCTCGCCGCGCCTCGCCGACGCCGCCCTTGCCGCCAAAACCGATGGCAACCTGATTGACCTGACCAGGCCGCTGGAGGCCGACACCGATCTCCGCATCCTGACCGACCGCGATCCCGAGGCGCTGCAGGTGTACCGGCATTCGTCCGCCCATTTGATGGCCGCCGCCGTGCTCGAACTTTTCCCCGAAACCAAGCTCGGCCACGGTCCCGCCACCGAAACCGGCTTCTTTTACGACTTCTACCGTCCTACTCCGTTCACTCCCGAGGACCTGGAAAAAATCGAGAAGAAGATGCAGGAGATCGTCGCCCGGAACGAGCCCTACGCGCGCGAGTGGCTGCCGCGCAAGGAAGGGCTGGAGAAGTTCCATGGCGAGGGTGACTTCATGAAGTGCCACTTCATCGAACAGTTCACCCAACCCGACGAGAAAATCTCGCTCTACAAGACCGGCAAGTTCGTGGACTTCTGCCGCGGCCCGCACATTCCCTCGACCGGCAAGATCAAGGCCTTCAAGCTGCTCAACATCGCCGGCGCCTACTGGCTCGGCGACGAGAAGAACCCGCAATTGCAGCGCATCTACGGCACCGCGTTCTTCAGCAAGAAAGAGCTCGACGAGTTCATCAAGCAGCAGGAAGAGGCGAAGAAGCGCGATCACCGCGCGCTCGGTAAGCAGCTCGATCTGTTTTCCATCCAGGAAATTGCCGGGCCGGGCCTCATCTTCTGGCACCCCAAGGGCGGGCGAATGCGCAAGGAGATGGAAGACTGGATGCGCGACGAATATCTCCGCCGCGGCTACGATCTTGTCTACACTCCGCACGTGGCGCGCGTGGATTTGTGGAAGACCTCGGGCCACGAAGGCTACT
>JAIQFM010000240.1 GCA_020073285.1 Terriglobia bacterium
TCACCGCCTTCCACGAGGCCGGCCACGCCCTGGTGGCCGCGCTGCGCGACGACTCCGACCCGCTGCACAAGGTCACCATCATCCCGCGCGGCATGGCGCTGGGCGTGACCATGCAGTTGCCCATCGACGACAAGCATACCTACCGCAAGACCTACCTCGAGACCCGCCTGGCCATCATGATGGGCGGACGCGTGGCCGAAGAGCTGTTCCTCAACACCATGACCACCGGCGCTGGCAACGATATCGAGCAAGCCACCGAGCTGGCGCGCAAGATGGTCTGCGAGTTCGGCATGAGCGACCTCGGCCCGCTGTCCTTCGGCAAGAAAGAAGAGCAGATCTTCCTCGGACGCGAGATCTCGCAGCATCGCGACTACAGCGAGGACACCGCCATCAAGATTGACCAGGAAGTGCGCCGCTTCGTGGATTCCGGTTACAAGTCGGCGGTGGACATCCTCGGCAACCACCGCGATGCCCTGAACCGCATCGCTTTGGCCCTGCTGGAGCGCGAAGTGCTGGACGCCAACGATGTCAAGCTGCTCATCGAAGGCAAGGCGCTCCCAGCGAAGGTGCAGCCAGCTACTTCGCACGACGACGGCGTGCAGCAGGTGATAAAACCGGCGCCGGGCGGCGCCCAGCCGGGCATCGTGCCGGGCGAGCGTCCAACCCCAGCGTAAGGTGGAAGCGCATCAATAGCCCTGGAACAAGAGAGGGCGGCCTCAGGGCCGCCCGAAGTTTTTGTCTCCGATTCGGATTGGGCTGGAACGGGAGCGGGGGCACCACAATTCGCGGCGTCGTCCGTCCTGCCGACGGCCGCCTGCAAGGTCTACTTCAGGGTCTGTTCCCAGCTCTTCTTGCCATCAGGATCGTGCCAGCCTTGGAAACGAAGGGCGCTGGGTAATTCACGCACCTTCCAGTATCCATTGTTGGCGCTGACATATATCCGCAGCGACTCGAGGATCTGACCGTAGTCCTTCCGGTCTTGTTCGCTGAGTTTTGCATCGGAGGCCCGAGCGTTCAGGAACTGAATTGTCGCATCCCGGAGCAGCGCCAAGTCTTTCTCGGGCCACTGCACCAGCACCATGTCGTTGGCCGGATTGGTGTCACCGTCGTTGGCCGTCAGAATCTGCTTCAGCTTGGCGCCTTGCTGCCGGAGGTTTTCGCCATAGGACGAGACGACGTTGTCGCGAGCAACGCTCATGGCAAGCGCCTGCTGGGCCGGGCTCAACTTGTTCCACACGTTCTTATTAACGATCATGTAGGTGATCAGGAACGGCTGGTGCCAGCCAGGGAAGTGCATATACCGAGTCCGCACCGTGCCGGGATTGCCCTCGGGAAGTCCAAAAAGCTGGGAAAAGTCATCGATGGGAGTGGCCATTTCGTACGCCTGAATCTGGCCGTCGGCCACCGCCTTGACCAGAGACGCGTTCCCGGAGACGGCTTGGATAAACTTGATGTTCTTGTTTGGAATCACGCCGCCGGTTACCAGGTTGTCGCACGCGCGATCAATCACGTACTGAGCCGGTGGTAGGTATCGGAACGTCCAGTTCTGCTGGCACAAGCCGGCCATGCCGATGCCGGGTGTCGATCCCACATTACCCACCGGCAGCATGAAGTAGCCGGAGCCCTGTTGACTGCTGGCAACAATGGGGAACGCCATCACGTTCTTCCCGCTTTTATCAAGGATTTGCTGGAGCAGGTCGAGTCCGGTCAGCGTGCCCTCGTCGATCGACTTTCCATAGAGAAAACCCATGAACTCATCGAAGTTGGGGCCGAAGGGAACCCCTGAATTGTAAATAAACCCCCATGCCGGGTTGATGTCGCCCCCGGAAACATAGGCAGCGTCGAATCCTGTTCCCCCCGCCCGGGGTCCGCCTGCGGAGACGGCGTCCACAATATTCTTGAACTCTTTGGGAACCGCCGGGGTGGGCGTGTACTTGGTGAATCTAACCGTTCCGTCCTTGCCGAGAGCGGTGGTCGAAATGCTTGCTAGCTTGGCGGCATATTCATCTGCCGGAGGGCCGATTGCCGCCCAGCCACTGAAACTACGGAACGAAATATTCTGCGTCTGCGCCGGCGCAGATTGCGCCGCCGACAAGGTAGCGCATACCAACACCGCAACCGCGGCACCGAAAGAACACGGGTGCTTTTTGTGAGATGTCATTTAGGAATCTCCTTTGTCAGCTCTGAACCGCTCGAAGTGTACTGCCGTGAGCGGTCGTGCAAGGCCAGAACCGCATGTCTGAAGGAAAAGCCGTGCCATTTTGGGCCGCCCGGAAACCTTGGCCGATCGTCGCCGCCGTGGTCTTCTCGATGGCGGTGGGCATCTTCTTCGGCTTCTATCCGGCACGCAAGGCTTCACGCCTGGATCCCATCGAAGCCCTGCGATTCGGAATAAGGCGAACAGCTCCACCCTTCGCCAAACCTGGGCGCAAGGGTGGGCTACCCGAGCTTAATGCCGTGGCGCGCAAGCGAAAAGAACGGATCGGGTGATTTGTCGTCCAACACCAGGCCTGCGACCATCTCCCCGACCGCCGGCCCGTGCTTAAAGCCGTGGCCGGAGCCTCCACCCACCAGCCACACCGCCGGCGCGTCGGGGTGACGGTCCACGATGAAGTGTCCGTCGCGGCTGTTCTCGTACTGGCAGACTCGGGCTTCCACCAGCGGAGCGCCTTTCATTCCCGGAAAGCGGAATTCCAGATATCTCCGGGCAGCTTCGATCCCTTCATTGGTGGGCATTCGGTCCCCGGCAGTGGGATCGAATACCGGCCCTCGATCATCGTCAGCCAGCTTCAGACCGCGCCACTGGTTGCCGGGGATGCCGTAGAACTGAGGGCCGCTGCGATCAATAAATGCCGGCAGGCCGTCGTCGGTAAACCGGGCATCGCCGGCCGGGGTGCCAAACAAGAAGACTTCCTGCCGCGTCGGCTTGATGCGATCGCCGATCACATCGGGAAAGAGTTCGCCCAGCCAGGGTCCGCAAGCGAAGACGTACTGGTCGGCCTCGAGCGCAGTTCCATCGGAGAGCCGGATGCCGGCCATACGGCCCGAGGCAATGCGGCCGGGATCGGCGCGCAGGGCGCGGAACTCTCCGCCCTCGGCCTGAAAGCCTTCGAGCACGGCTTCGCAGGCGCGGCGGGCCTTTAGATACCCGGCGTCGGATTCGAGAACCGCCCACATGACGCCCTCGAAATTGATTTGCGGGAATCGCCGGACTAGCTCGGCGTGTGGCAGCGTCTCAAACGCCACGCCCGCTTCACGCAGGATGGGCACGGTTGCGTTTTCGTAGGGATCGTCGCTGCCGACCATGCGCAAGCAGCCAATACGATGGTAGAGCTTGCGTTGCCAGTGCTGTTCGTTTTCGCGCCAAAGCTGGAGGGCGCGCGCGACCAGTTGCACGTAGATGCGGTCGGGACCGTAGCTGGCGCGAATGATGCGCGTCTCGCCGCCCGAACTGGCTCGCGCGTTGCCGGGGCCCCATGCATCTACCAGGATGACTCGGGCGCCGCGGCGCAGCAGGTGCAGAG
Source organism: Terriglobia bacterium (assembly GCA_020073285.1). Lineage (GTDB taxonomy): Bacteria > Acidobacteriota > Terriglobia > Terriglobales > Acidobacteriaceae > JAIQGF01. Next base: position 3,525 of record JAIQFM010000240.1, read on the forward strand.
CGGTCCAGCCGCCAAAGGCCCCGGCGCCGATTACTACGATGCGCGGTTTCGTTGTCACAGGGATTTCGATTTGCGCTTCAGCAGACGGGATTGTACACGCGGTTGCCGAACGATAGTGGATGCCGCGGCAGCGGCCGACGGCGCCCGCTGCGGCAAAGTGTTACTACACTTTTGAAAAATGTGACTGCGCGGAAACAGCAACTATTGCTTCGGCGGCGGTTGCTGCTTTTGCTGCTGCTTTTGCTGCTGCTTTTTCTTGTCGCCGAGCACCTGATTGAGCAGATCGCCGAGAGGATTTTGCGGTTGCGGCTGAGGTTGCCGCTGCGGCGAGGCCGCTGGCTGTTTCGGCTGCTGCTGATTCTGCTGCTGCTGCTGCTGGCCTGTGAGGGCACCGAGAATGCCGCCGATCCCGCCTTGCTGCTTTTGTTGCGCGCCCTTGCCGCCGATCGCGCCCAGGATGGTGCTGCCCAGCGCGCCGGGATTGCCGGCGGTGGGCAGCAGGTTCTGCAATTTCATCTGCGCGATTTTCTGCAGGTCGGGCGCGACGCGCGGCTTGCTGAACGTGCCGGTCAGCAGGATGGGAATGACGAGTTCGCCCTGCTGGTTGGCGAGCGCGGTCTGCATGAAGCCGCCGACCTGCGTTCCGCCCACCTGTTGGCTCATCGCTTTAGTGAGCACGGCGGTCAGGTGCATGTTCAGCTCTTCCGTAGCCAGGTTCATCGCGCCCTCGGCGCCGATGCTGCCGCCGGGAATCAGCACTTTCAGGTTGTTGGTCTGTGCCAGGCCGTTCACCACGTTGAAATTTCCGGTGAGCTGCACAATGTCGGTGAAGGGCTCACTGACAGTCGAGGATGGTGACTTGAAGCCGCTGCCGACAAACTTGCCGACGTTCGCCAGTTCGTTCAGCAAGTCGATGTGCGCCAGCTTGCCCTTGGTGAGGTCGAGCGCGATGGTGCCGTTGAGCGTGCGCGCCATGTCAGCTGAAGACGCGGCGCGAAATGTGGTGTTGGCATTCGCCGCCAGCAGACCGTACAGCGTCTGCTTGACCGAGCTGATCGACGAGAGCAGTTTATTGGCGTCCACCTGGCTGAGCTTGGTGGAAACGGTGACCGCCATGGGCGTCGGCCGCATGTCCACCGTGATGGCGCCGACTTGCTGGCCGCCGTACAGGCCGGCGGTGATGGGCGCGAGCCGCATGACGCCGTGGTCGAACAGGACGTTGGAGTGAACCTGCTCCAGCAGGAGCTGGTCGTAGATGACCCTGCCCACCGTGATGGTTCCGCCGCCGGAAATTTTTTCCAGGATGCTGGCTTGCGGCGTGCCGGCCTTCTTCTGCGCTTCGGCGCGTGGGACCAGGTTGAATGACGCACGATGTTGCGGCGGTGGAGGTGCAGTGCCCAGCGCTTGTTGCAGCTTGACCACGTCAACCTGGTCGGCGTTGAGCGTGAACTGCACCTGCGGCGCGTTGAAATTGCGCAGCGTCATGT
>JAIQFM010000046.1 GCA_020073285.1 Terriglobia bacterium
TGAGCGAAGTTGTCTTAGTGCTCGACTCGGCGCGCTTTTCCATCGAACAGGCGCCGGAATTGCTGCGCGCCGAACCGGTACCCCACGGCAACCCGATCATGAAAGCCAAGGCGGGGCGATTGCTGCGACGTCCGCACGGCGTGGTCGGCATCATCTCGCCGTGGAATTTTCCTTTTTCGACTCCCGGTGGCGAAGTGCTGGCCGCGCTGGTGATGGGCAACGCGGTCGTGCTCAAGCCTTCGGAGTTCACGCCGCTGAGCGCGCTGGAACTGAAGTCGCTGCTCACGGCAGCGGGAGTGCCGGACGAAGTTTTTCAGGTCGTCATCGGCGACGGCGCGACCGGTGCGGCCCTGATCGCCTCGCCCATCGACAAGCTGATTTTTACCGGAAGCGTTTCCACCGGACGCCGCGTCGCCCAGACATGCGCGGCGCGACTGCTGCCGGTGGTGCTCGAACTCGGCGGCAAGGATCCGATGCTGGTGCTCGATGACGCCGACCTGGACGTCGCTTCCAGCGCGGCGGTGTGGGGCGCGTTCTTCAATGCCGGGCAGGCATGCCTGTCGGTGGAACGCTGCTACGCGCATCGCAGCCTGCACAACCGTTTCCTGGAGCTGTGCGTCGAGAAAACAGGCAAGCTGAGAGTGGGAGACGGCGCCGATCCCGAGACCGACATTGGGCCGATGATCCACGAGCGGCAACTGCGTATCGTCGAAGATCAGGTGAATGACGCGGTCGCCAGCGGCGCGCGCGTGCTGGCGGGCGGCCGCCGCCTAACCGAGATGGGCGCAAATTTCTATGCGCCGACGGTGATCGCGGAGGTTGATCACTCGATGCGCATCATGCGCGAGGAGACCTTCGGTCCGGTGCTGGCCATTATGGCCTTCGATTGCGATGACGAAGCCATCCGCCTAGCCAACGACTCCGAATTCGGTCTGGCCGCCAGCGTGTGGACGAGCGATCGCCGCCGCGGCGAACGGCTGGCGGCCCGCATCGCCGCGGGAACGGTGCTGGTGAACGACGCGGTGATCGGTTTCGGGATCAGCGAGGCGCCGCACGGCGGCGTCAAGTGCAGCGGCATTGGGCGCACCCACGGGCGCGCCGGCCTGGAAGAGATGACTTGGGTGCAGTACCTCGATTCCGACCGCCTGCCGCGCATGAAAAAAACCTGGTGGTACGGCTACGGCGCCGACTTCGCGCGCCAGATGGAAGCCTTCGCCGATTGGCTGTTTGCGCCCGGCGCGGTGGCGCGCGTACGCGGCGCGCTGCAGTCGTCGGCATCGCTGTGGCGGCGGCGATTGTGATCGAGGTTGTGAGTTCCGAGTTGTGAGCGATGTGCCGCGCCGCTGGCGCTCGTCATTTTGCGCGATGGCTACCCACCGCTGCCGCGGTGGGCTAACGAATTGTGCGCCTCCGGCGCTGAAGACTTGCGAGTTGTCAGCTCCAAACTCCGCGCTCACAATTCACAACTCAGAACCGCCAACTACTGCGGAGTGTTCGTGGTGCCGTCCCTACGGGACTCGGACTTCCTCTTAGGCGGGTTCCCGGCACTTACGTGCCGGGCTAGGCTCTGCCGCCCCTTCGGGGCTGGCGTCAATGCCAGTTGGGAGCACTCCGCCAGGCACGCGGCGATGATCGCAACGCCCGCGGCGGCGATCAGGTAGCCCGGCATCCTCAACGAACCCAGTCGCGCAGCCGGCAGGGAAGGGACGCCGAACACGCTGGCGCCGATGATGGTGTTGAACATCAGCGCCGCCACGCTCCAGCGGCCGATGGCGCGCACCAGACATACTTTGGTTTCCGACGCCGCTCCGCTCGTGGTCATTTCATTTCATTCGTGAATGTCCCGGACGCCGGTGATCCTGGTCACCTGCCCGTGGTCGTCCTTGGCATCTCAGAACTTTCTTTCCTTCCGGTCTGGTTCCTCCAGTAAAATAATCTGTTTCCATATAAATATTCGGCAGTTCACGAGGTATCGGCCTTGGCGAGCACGCAAATGCAACCCGACACGGCACAATCCGGCAACATTCCCCAGCTTGCGAAACACAAAATCAAGGTGAAGAAGCCCGGGCAGCGCTCCTGCAATGAGAAAGACGCGAAGGGCAAACTCTGCGGCGGCCACCTGAAGCGCTGGTTCTTCATGAGCGACGTGCTGGAGAAAGCCTGCGGGGATGTGGAGCAGGCGTTCGGTCCCGACGCCGAGATCTACCGTTGCGAGCATTGCCGCACGCTGTACCTGCCCAATGCGCAGGATCCCAGCGGCCTCAACGTGGCCGGGCGCGGCACGATCTCGACATTTGGGCTGACCCTCCCGCCCAAGGACGCAAAGTAAACGCTGTCGTTCGGGGCCGGAGTCAAGGTATAAACCGACCTACGGGGCCGTGCTTGCCGAGGCAGAATCGCGCATCCAAGCACATTATCGTGAATTGTTCTGACCTGATTTACGACTGGAACAACATGCCGGGGCCGGACTCCAAGCCCGGCGGGCCGGTGCTGCTCAACGACGAATCGCTGCGCGACGGCCTGCAGTCGCCGTCGGTGCGCGATCCTTCGATCGCGGAAAAAATCGAGATCCTGCACCTGATGGAGGCGCTGGGCATCAACTCGCTCGACATCGGCCTGCCCGGCGCCGGACCGCGCGCGGTGGAGCACGCCACGGCGCTGGCGCGCGAGATCGCCAACCACAAGATGACGATCAAGGCGAACTGCGCGGCGCGCACGCACGAGAACGACATCCGCCCCATCGCCGAAATCAGCCAGAAAACCGGCCTGGAAATCGAGGCCGCCACCTTCATCGGCTCCAGTCCCATCCGCCGCTACACCGAAGGCTGGAGCGACGACTTCCTGCTCAAGACCACGGAAAGAGCGGTGAAGTACGCGGTGTCGCTCGGGCTGCCCGTCATGTACGTGACCGAGGACACAACCCGCTGTGACCCGGAAACCGTGAAGCGCCTTTACTCGACGGCGATCAATTGTGGCGCGCGGGCCATCGTCATCTGCGATACCTGCGGCCACGCCACGCCCATGGGCGCGCTTCACCTGGTGCGCTTTATCGTCAAGGAGGTGGTGGTCCCGTCGGGCATGATGATCCGCGTGGACTGGCACGGGCATTGCGATCGCGGCATGGCGCTGGCCAACTCCATGGCGGCGCTGATGGGCGGGGCGCACTGCGTGCACGCTTGCGGGCTGGGCATCGGTGAGCGCGTCGGCAACACGCAGATGGACCAGATGCTGGTCAATTTGAGGCTGATGGGAATCCCGCCGTGGAGGGACCAAGACCTCTCCAAGCTGAAGGATTATTGTCAGGCCATCGCGCGCGCCACCGGCCTGCCCATCCCGCGCAATTATCCCGTGGTCGGCGACGACGCCTACCGCACCGGCACCGGCGTGCACGCCTCCGCGGTGATCAAGGCGTACAAGAAGAACGACGTCGAACTCGCCAACAACGTGTATTCGGGCGTGCCCGCGCATTATTTCGGGCTGGAGCAGATCATCGAGATCGGCCCCATGAGCGGGAAATCCAACGTCATCTTCTGGCTGGAGCGCCAAGGCCTGCAAGCGACGGGCGAGATCGTGGAGCGCATCTTGCAGCGCGCGAAGCGGTCCGACCGCATGCTGACGAAAAACGAAATCCTGGAGTGCTGCCAGGCGTCGGCGACCACGGCGCATTAAGGACAACCAGCGAAATTTAAGATTTGAAATTCTAGGGCGTGCTGAAAACTCAGAAAGCAGATTCCTCGGGGACTGAAGTCCCCTCGGAATAATGACAAAACCAAAGAGCCTGTGTGAGAACGGTGCCGCGCCGCTGGCGCTCCGCGATTTCGTTGCACTTTTCCCACCGCTGCCGCGGTGGGCTAACGAATTCCGCCCGCTCCGCGGGCTGAGTCCGCGTACTTCGGACCACTGCATTTGACGAAGAAGAGTTCTCACGCGGACTCTAAAGAGCTTGTGACGGCGCGGCTGCACAGGCTGCGGAAAAAATCAAAAACCTAGATTCCTCGCGGGCTGAAGCCCGCTCGGAATGAAAGAAATAAAAGACTTGTCCGGCGCGGCTGAAGCCGCGCCCCTTCAAAACAAGCCGTAGAGGGCATTTTTCAGCAGCCTGTGAGGCCGTGCCCCTTCAAAACGGCTTTTCTCCGGGTTATTCAGCAGTCTGCTAGATTTAAGATTGCAAGAGGAGAGCGGTGCCGCGCTGCGCTCGCCATTCCTCAAGTTGAAGTCCCAGATCTTAAGTCTGAAATTCGGCCGCACGCGCATTTGCGGTAATATCGCAAGCTCTATTCATGGCCAACGTCCCATCAGCCGCGGAGTCCCGAACCTCGGCGCAAATCTCCGCCACGCAACAAGTGGCGCGGATTGCGGCGCTGGCGCCGGTGGAAGCGGCCGCCGCCTGGTTTCTGGCGCACGAGGAGCAACTGATCGAACGCCAGATGGAGATGACGCGCATCCCCGCTCCGCCGTTCGGCGAGTCCGCGCGCGCCGAGTGGCTGGCGGCGCGTTTCCGCGAGCTCGGCCTCGAGGACGTGCACATCGACGACATCGGCAACGTGATCGGGATCCGACCCGGGCTCAGGAGCGAGAGCGAGCCCAAGTACATGGCGATCACGGCGCACATTGATACCGTTTTTCCCGCCGGCACGGGCTTAAATATGCGCCGCGAAGGCAATCGCCTGTACGGCCCCGGCGTCTCGGACAACAGCGCCGGGATCACCGCGCTGCTGGCGCTGGCGGGCGCGCTGGGACACGCCGACATTCGCACCGAATGGCCGCTGGCGTTCATCGGCAATGTCGGCGAGGAAGGCGAAGGCGACGTGCGCGGCATGCGCTACATATTCGCCGAGCCGCGCTGGCGCGACACGATCGCGGCCACGCTCGTGCTCGACGGCGCCGGCACCGATACCATCGTCACCGAAGCGCTGGGCAGCAAGCGGTTCCTGGTGACCGTCTTCGGTCCCGGCGGTCACTCCTGGAGCGACTTCGGCACGCCCAATCCCATCGTTGTTCTGGCGCGCGCGATTGACCAGTTTTCGCGCACACCCGTACCCGCCTCGCCGAAAACCGCGTTTAACATCGGGGTGATCACCGGCGGGACCTCGGTGAACTCGATTCCCGAGTCGGCAAGCATCAAGGTGGACATTCGCTCCGTCGCGGGTGAGCAAGTGGAACGCCTGGAGCGCGCGCTGCGTGAAGCCATCGAACGCGCCGTCGCGCAAGAGCCGCGCGCCAACTACGGCGGGCGCTCGCCGGGCGAACTTGCCGCCGACATCAAGCTGATCGGCAGCCGTCCCGCGGCGCGCCTCAACTCCGACAGCCCGATGCTGGCGGTGGTGCAGGCGGTGGACGCGCTGCTGGACAACAACGCCCGCCTGCAACGCGCTTCCACGGACGCCAATATTCCGCTTTCGCAGGGCCGCGAAGCGGTGGCGATCGGGGCCGGCGGCGCGGGCGGCGGCGCGCACACGCTGCACGAGTGGTACGACCCGACAGGGCGAGATCTTGGCTTGCGGCGCATTCTGCTGATCGCGCTTGCGGTAGCCGGAGTTGGAGAATGAAAATCGCGGTTGCGATTTTGCTGCTCACCGCAATGAACCTGCATGCGCAACACAGCAAGGTCGAACCCCCCGACCAGATCTTCATCAATGGCAACATCTACACCGGCGCGGAGGAAGGCTTGGGCGGCGCACCCGCCAAGGTTTATCCGCGCGCGCAGGCGATTGCGGCGCGCAACGGCCGCATCATGGCGGTAGGCGCCAGCGACGATATCCGCAAACTGAAAAGCCCGCACACGCGGGTGATCGATCTCGGCGGACACTTTGTCATGCCGGGCTTCAACGACGCGCACCTGCACCTGGCCAGCGGCGGTTTCGAGAAGCTGAACGTCGAGCTCTCCGGCGCCAAGTCGCTCGACGAGATGAAGGCACGCATCGCGGAACGCGTGAAGACGGCCGCGCCGGGCGAGTGGGTCGTGGGCCGGGGCTGGGACGACACCAAGTGGTCGGTGCAGAAAATTCCTACGCGCAGCGACATGGATGCGGTGACTGGCGATCATCCAGCGTTCTTCGTCCGCACCGACGGCCACATGCTGGTCGCCAATTCCGCCGCGCTAAGAATTGCGGTGATCACCAAGCACACGCCGGATCCACCCGGTGGCCGCATCGATCGCGACGCTGAGGGTGAACCCGCGGGCGGCATGCGCGAAACCGCGCAAAACCTGGTGCGCAGCAAGGTTCCGCCACCGACGCCGGCGCAACGGCGCCGCGGTGCGGAACTCGCGCTGCAGGAAGCCGCGCGCTACGGGCTCACCTCGGCGCAGGACAACTCGCAGTGGGAAGATTTCCTCACCTACGTCGAACTGGAAAAAGCCGGCAAGCTGACGTTGCGCATCAGCGAATGGCTGCCGTTTCCGCAACCGCTGAACATGCTGGAGCGGCAGCGTGTCTTCCACTCGCCGCGGGACCCCATGCTGCACACCGGCATGCTCAAGGGCTTCATGGACGGCTCGATCGGCTCGCACACGGCGGCCATGCTTGCGCCGTACACGGACGAACCCGCGAACTCCGGCCTGCCGCAGTTCGAACAGGCGGCGCTGAACCAGATGGCCGCCGAGCGCGCCGCCGCCGGCTTCCAGATGGGGTTCCACGCCATCGGCGATCGCGGCGTCGCCATGGCGCTGGAGGCATTCGCCGCGGCCGAGCGCTACGTCGAGGGAAAAAATCCCAAAGCGCCGCAACTCAAGCAGCCGGGCGGATTCCGCTTACGCATCGAACACGCGCAGGTGGTCGCGCCGGAGGACTTCGCGCGCTTCCGCCAACTCCAGGTCATCGCCTCCATGCAGCCCAACCATTTGCTGACGGACATGAATTGGGCGGTGGCGCGCATCGGAGCGGAACGGGCGAAACATTCCTACGCTTGGGCGGAATTTCTGAAGAACAGCGTGGTGCTGGCGTTCGGCACCGACTATCCGGTGGAGCCGATCACGCCATTCCGCGGCCTGTACGCGGCGGTCACGCGCAAGAACGAAGCAGGAACGAAAGAGTACTTTCCGGAGCAGAAAATCTCGATTGACCAGGCGATTGCGGCCTACACAACTGGCGCTGCCTACGCGGAATTCGCCGAGTCGGAGAAGGGAAGACTCGCGGCGGGATTTCTGGCCGACTTTGTCGTGCTGGACCGCGACATCGCCAAGGTCGCGCCCGCGGAAATTTTGCAGACCAAAGTGCTGCGGACGGTGGTGGGCGGGAAGACGGTGTACGGGGCGAAGTAAGGGTCAAGAAATCACGCGCGGAGTAGCTAACTCGGTTCGGCGGCCGTTTAGAAAATCCTTAATATTCGCAATGCGAGCGGCGAAACTGGCCCGATTGTCGCTGTTACTCCTTCCTCTTCATTCTGGATGCCTTGTGGAGTGATAATGTTACTAAATGGCGTTCCATCCAGACATCGTAGTAACCGGCCCCGACTCTTCTCGGGTGTTGATCGCAGTTGAGGCAAGAACCAATGAGCGTGAATTTCGCAGCCAGGCCGAGGACATTCGCACATATCTCTTGAGAATGAGCTGTCCACTCGGGTTGCTCGTCTTTCCAGACAAACTCTGGCTATATCGCAACACATATTCCGGAGCAGACGAAAGTTCTATTGAAGAGCTGGGCCCATATCGCATGCCACCGGCGGTATTGCGTTTCCGAGGGATTGATTACGCGATAGAACCACGCCAATTTGAGGCTTCTGTACAGCACTGGCTTCAGGAATTAGCTGACCGGCAGGAGTTTCCGCATGTCTCTCCGGAATTGCAGGCTGCGTTGGAAGCGTATGTCTTGCCTAGCCTCGCATCTGGCGAAATTCGCGCAGCGGGACCGCGGACAGCATCTCCTGCCTAAACATGGTTCATATCTTTGTTGAGACCAACTGGGTTGTCGATTGTTGCGCCCCCGCTCACAACCAAGTGCTAGCGGCTGCCGATCTAATAGGCCGAGCGGCCGGCAACGAAATCCAATTGCACCTGCCGGCGATTTGCCTTACAGAGGCTCGGCATCCCCTAAATCAGAAATTCCAAACGCGGCTTGAGTGCGAGCGCGTCCGCCGATATGTGACATGGGCCTTGGGGCAAAACCGAGTTCGCACCGAAGATGCCACCACCGTAAGAAACTTTATCGAACAAATGGAAGACGCAGTAAGGAACGAACTCCGTGCAATGGAGCAAACGTTACGCCAGCTCGCAGCGTCGCCAGGCCTGCAAGTCATGCCGTACGATGCGGCTATGATGGAGCGCTCCTTGGAATATGGTTTTGTACTTCCCGAATTGAAGCCTTATGACCAAGCGGTACTCGCTTCGGTCATTGTGGGTGCGGAACGATTGCTCCAGGCCGGAGAGCGAGAGATGTTCTTTTCTGAACTCGATTCCGACTTGCAGCCATGGGACCGAAATGGCGAACGGCTTGAGAGACTCGCAACTATTTATGACGACGCAAACGTTTGGGTGTCTGGAGACTACTTGCTACAGAGTCCGCCTGCGCCTGAAGGCTGGCACACCCGTCGCCGCTAGTTTCCGGCCCGCCAGGGGCCCCATCATCGCGGGTTTCGTTTGGCGAAGGGTGGGAAATCTGCTCTAGAATTACTCCTCAGCAGAGATTCCCTTGACGCCTTCCCAACACTCCGCCGCCTCCGACACCGCCCTGCGCCTCTGCATCTATCGGCACTTCATTGAGCGCGGACGCGCTCCCGCGGTCGCCGAAATGGCCGCCGCAATGCGCGCATCAACTCGCACGATCCGCGCCGGACTGCGACGCCTCGTCCAAACCCATGCCTTCTGTCTCCAGGAAAATGGCGAACTCTGGCGCGCCGCTCCCTTTTCCGCCGTGGCCACCGCTTTTCCAGTGCAGGCCGGCAATCGCCGATGGTGGGGCAACTGTATCTGGGACGCACTCGGCATTCCCGCCATGCTCGATCGCGACGCCCGCATTGACGCCGCCTGCGGATGCTGCAATCACCGCATGTTGCTGGAGATCAGCAACGGGAAGCTGCGCGCGCCAGCGGGCACGATCCACATCGCCGTTCCCGCCTGCCACTGGTACGACGACATCGCTTTCACCTGAAAGACCATGCTTCTGTTCCGGTCGGAACAGCATGTGGAGCGCTGGTGCGCGCAATGGAACCGGCCGCGTGGCGGGACCCTCGCGTTGTCGCAGGGATGGAGGCTTGCCCAGGAGTGGTACCGCGACCGGCTCAGCCCCGAATGGCGTCCCAAGACCGTGCCGGAAGCGCAGGCGGCATTGGCGAGCATCGGGCTGGCCGGCGAGTTCTGGAAACTGGCAGGGGCAAAAGAAGAGAATCCGAGGTAATCCATGCCGACACCACCTGCTTACCGCAAAGCCAACGCTGTCGAGATCGTCTTCAACCGTATTTTCGGGGTGCTGGTCGGGCTCGGGTTGGGCATGCGGCACAACTACCTGGTGCAAGTGCGCGGGCGCAAGAGTGGAAAGGCTTATTCCACCCCCATTGATCTTTTGGAATTGCGTGGGAAGAGGTACCTGGTCGCGCCCCGCGGGCGTACGCAGTGGGTACGCAACGCGGAGGCTGCGGGCGAGGTCACACTGAAGAGAGGCAGCTTGCGGCGCACGTTCCAGATTCGACCCATCCCGGATTCCGAGAAGCCGGAAATCCTGAAAGCCTATCTGGACTCTTTCAGGACCACGGTGCAGCGCTATTTTCCGGTTGCGGCGGGGTCGCCAGCGGAGGCGTTCGCCGGCATCGCGGCCGATTATCCGGTGTTCGAGTTGATAGATTCTGCCGCCCGCTGAAGCGGGCTTGCGGTTCAGTCGGCAAGTTACCCACGGCTTACGCCGTGGGCTACGATCTGCCGCGCGCTGCGCGCGCTTTAGCATGGGCAAAGTTCAGTAATGGGTGAAGTTCAGTAATGTTTCGGGCTCAAGCGCCGCTCGGTGCACCGTCGCGGGCGAGGGCGCCCGCGCCACATCAGAGGAGCGCGCTCCAACACTAATGCGAGCGCGCACCATCGGCGAAGTCGCGGACGAATTCCACCAGCGAGCGCACCGCGATACCGGAAGGGCCCTTGGCGATCCAGGCCTTGCTCTCCTCTTCCCACGCGGTGCCGGCGATGTCGAGGTGCATCCAGGGCGTGTCCTCCACGAATTCCTTGAGGAACATGGCCGCGGTGATGGCGCCGCCCCAGCGCCCGCCGGTGTTCTTGATGTCGGCGATGGTGCTGCGGATGAATTCCAGGTACTCGGCGTCCACCGGGAGCCGCCACATTTTTTCGCCGGCGCGTTGCACAGCGCCGCGGAAGCGTTCCCACATGGCATCGTCGTTGGTGAAGACGCCGGCGTTGATGTAGCCGAGCGCCACCACGCAGGCGCCGGTGAGAGTGGCGGCGTCGATGAGGTGGGTGGCGCCGAGTTGGCGGGCGTAGTAAAGGCCGTCGGCGAGCACCAGGCGGCCTTCGGCGTCGGTGTTGACGATCTCGATGGACTTGCCGGACATGGCGATCTGCACGTCGCCCGGCTTTTGCGCCTTGCCGGAGGGCATATTTTCGGTAGCGCAGACAACCGCGATGACGCGCACCTTGGGCCTGAGCAGGGCGATGGCGCGGATGGCGCCGAGCATGGTGGCGCCGCCGGCCATGTCGTATTTCATCTTTTCCATGCCGTCGGCGGGCTTGATGGAGATGCCTCCGGTGTCGAAGGTGACGCCCTTGCCGACCAGCCCGATGACCGGCGCGGCGGGCGCGTCGGGCGGTTCATATCGTATTACGATCAATGCCGGCGGCTCGTCCGAGCCCTGAGCCACGCTCCAGAAGGCGCCCATCTTCAATTCCCTGATTTTGTCGGCGCCGTAGGTTTCGATCTTGAGGTCGGGGACTTGGAGCGACTCGACCATGCGGCGCGCGCTGTCGGCCATCATGGTGGGCGTCATGCGGTTGCTGGGCTCGTTGACCAGTTCGCGGGTGAAGTTCTGCGACTCGCCGATGACGCGGCCCTGTTCGATGGCGGCGCGCAGGGCGGCTTCGCTTTCCCCACCCTTGGCTTCGCCAAAGGGTGGGCCACCCAGGATCGTGAACTCGTCAATGAGCTGGTCCTTGCGGTTGCTGCGGTACTTGTCGGGATCGAAGTTGCCGACGAAGGCGCCTTCGACGACGGACTTCACGGCGTCGGCCCGATCCCACCCTCCGCCATCGCTTCGCTCGGCGGAAGGGTGGGCCACCCGCAGCTCGGGCAGAACGAAGGCGAAGCTACGGATGGATTTGGGCTTGAGAAAGCGGACGGCGGCGCCGGCGAGCCTGCGCAGCTCGTAGGCGGAGAAAGTTTTCGCCTTGCCGCCGCCGATGAGCAGCAGACGTTTGGCTCGAATGCCCTGCGGGCGGTGGAGCAGGACGGTTTCGAAGATTTTGCCGGTGACCTCACCGCTGGAGATAAGTTCGGCGGCGGCGTCCTGGAGGGCTGGATCATTGGAGGCGACGCGCGCGTCGGGCTTGTCCTTCTCGCCGTGGTCGAGCACGGGGAGGACGAGGCATTCGGTTTCAAGCTGGGCGGGAGCAGAGAAAGAGAGCATGGTATTCATAGTTTTTTCAGTCGTTCGTCGTTGGTCGTCGGTCGTTGGTCGTTAGCCGATAGGAAAAGCAGGTTCCTGGACTCGGACGCGCCATCCCGAACGCAGAAAGGCGCCGCGTTCTGGTTGTGTGGCGCGTCCTCGCTCGGAATGACACGGGTTGAGTTTTCGCGGTCACTCAGAAATCGCGTCCTCGTTCGGAATGACAACCCAGAGAATCCGCGTTCATCGGTGAAAATCCGCGGCTAGACCGGTTTGGGAAATAGTGTAGTCGTGAAGCAGTCCCTCAGCGGCTAAAGCCGGATGAATTTCCGGGCCTCAACGGCACGGCTGAAGCCGTGCCCCTTCGAAAACAGTTCCTCGGCGGCTATAGCAATTCCTAAACTGCTCTAGCTCTTTCGCGAGCGGGCGACGGCCTCGCGGGCTTCGCGGTCGGCGGTGCGGCGGCGCTCGGTTTCGCGCTTGTCCCAGAGCTGTTTGCCCTTGGCGAGCGCCAATTCCACCTTGACGCGGCCGTTCTTGAAATACATGCGCGTGGGGATCAGCGTCATCCCCTTTTGCTGGGTCTTGCCGATCAGCTTGCGCAGTTCGGAGCTGTGAACCAGTAATTTGCGAGTGCGCAGCGGCTCGTGATTAAAGATGTTGCCGTGCTCATAGTGGCCGATATGCGCATTGAGCAGCCAGAGCTCGCCATCCTTCACCAGACCGTAGGCATCTTTCAGATTTGCGCGTCCGCCGCGTATGGACTTAACCTCGGTGCCGGTGAGAACGATGCCGGCCTCGAACTTATCGGTCAGGAAGTAGTTATGAGGGGCGGCGCGGTTGACGGTGGCGTCGCGCCGGCCGGCGGCCACGGGATCGCGGTGCGGATTTTTTTGCACCCCGCCACGCGCGGCGCGCGTCGGGGACCCCGCTTTTTCCGGACTGGGTCGAGTCTGATGAGCCGCTTGCCGCACCATAGCGAGTTACGACCTCCGGTACGAAACTTTTATGCTAGCACGGCGTTTGCATCGGGGTGCCCGGGGAGATCAATCACGGTGCGATGCAGGGTGAATGCTATAATTCGCAATCTCATGTATCTGCTTCAGCGACAATGCCTTCGGCAGACATGGAAGGCCGGCGCGGGAGTCCGGCGCGTAGTTACCGCGCTGCTCATGGTGCTGGTTCTCGCACTTCCTGCCGCCGCCGATAAAGCCAAGAGCCTATACAACAAGGGCTACGACGCCGAGGCGCGGCAAAACTGGGAACAGGCCTACGAATTCTACAAGCAGGCGTACGACCTGAAGCCGAGGGACCTGCGGTATCGCGCGTCGTATGAGCGCTCGAAGTTCGAAGCGGCGGCGGTGCATGTGCACCGGGGCCAGCAACTACGCGACAACGGAGATCCGCAAGCGGCCTTGGCGGAGTTCATGCGGGCGGCGCAGATTGATCCATCGCTGGATATTGCCCAGCAGGAAATCCGACGCGTGCGCCAGACGATCGAAAAAGGGCAGGGGCAGCCACCGCAGGCCGCCGCGCCGTCGCGCACCACGGACCTGGGGCGAATCGCTCTGGAGGCCGAGGGCCCGGCCGAGCTCAAGCCGATTTCCAATGTCCCGATCACCATGCGCATGACCGAGGACACCAAGAACGTGTATACGGCGATCGGAAAGCTGGCGGGGATCAACGTGCTGTTCGATCCGGACTACGTGTCGCGGCGCATCTCGATTGACTTGAACAACGTCTCGCTGAATCAGGCGCTGGAAATCGTGGCGCTGCAGTCGAAGACGTTCTGGCGCGCGGTAACGTCGAACACGATCTTCGTTGCCGCCGACACGAAGGCGAAGCGGACCGAGATCGAGCAAAACGTGGTCAAGACGTTTTACTTGTCGAACCTGGCGCAGACCACGGAAATGCAGGACGTGGTCAACACGCTGCGCACGGTGGTGGAAATCACGCGCGTGATATCGCTGCCCTCACAGAATGCGATCGTGATCCGCGGGACGCCCGACCAAGTGGCGCTGGCAGAAAAACTGGTCAATGACCTGGACAAGGCTCGGCCCGAGGTGTTGGTGGACATCGCGGTGATGCAGGTGAGCCGCGACAAGCTGAAAAACCTGGGCATCTCGCCGCCGACCACGGCCTCGGTCCAGCTCCAGGGCAATATAACGCCGACCACGAGCGGGACGACGACGACCACGACCACGACTACCACCGGTACCACGGGCCAGGTGACGCTGAACAAGCTGGCCAACCTGACGTCGAACGATTTTCTGGTCACGATTCCGCAGGCGACGGTGAATTTTCTGATGACCGACAGCGACACCAAGATCATCCAGAATCCGCAAATCCGGGCGCTGGACGGGCAGAAGGCGACGCTGAAGATCGGAGACCGCGTGCCGGTGGCGACGGGATCGTTCCAGCCGGGCATCGGCGGCGTGGGCATCAACCCGCTGGTCAACACGCAGTTCCAGTACATCGACGTGGGCGTAAACATCGACGTGCAGCCGACCGTGCACGCATCGCGCGAGGTGACGCTGAAGATCACGATGGAAGTGTCGTCGGTGAGCTCGCACGTGAACATCGGCGGCATCGACCAGCCGGTGATTGGGCAGCGGCGAGTGGAGCACACTATCCGGCTGAAGGAGGGCGAAGTCAGCCTGATGGGCGGCATGCTGGAAGAAGACGTGCTGAAGAGTTCGAGCGGCTACCCGTGGCTGTCGCAGGTGCCCATCTTGAAATACTTTTTCTCCGCGCAGAACGATGAGCGGCGAACCAATGAGATCGTGTTCGTGCTGGTGCCGCACGTCGTGCGGTCGCAGGACGTCAGCGATGTGAACCTGAGGGCAATCGATGTGGGCACGGCGAATGCCATCGAACTGCGGCGTGCATCGTCGCCGCCCCCGGCGCCAACTTCGGGAGGGAATAGCGGCGCGCCACCGGCCGCGCGGCCGGCGCAAACCGCTCCGCCACCGTCGCCAACCGTGCCCGCGACGCAGGGTACGCCGCCGCAGCCGGCGCCGGGCACGACGGGCGCGGCCATCCTGAGCTTCGATCCGCCGCAGGTGTCACAGCCGGTGGGCTCCACGTTTGCGGTGAATGTGACGGTCAACGGCGCGAACAATATTTACTCGGTGCCAGTGCAGCTCAGCTACGATCCGAAGTCGCTGCAGTTGCTCAACGTGTCGAACGGAACGTTCTTATCGCGCGACGGGCAGCCGGTGGTGATAGTGCATCGCGAGGACGCACCCGGACTGGAGCAGATTTCGGCAACGCGGCCGCCGGGATCCGGGGGAGTATCGGGACAGGGAACGGTGTTCACGCTGACCTTCATGGCGAAGGCGCCGGGACAGTCATCGTTGAGCATTACTCGGGCGGCGGCGCGCGATCCCGCCATGCAACCGGTGCAGGTAACCTTAGGGCAGGCAATGGTGACGGTGAAGTAGGTTGCAAGGCTGCCGGCTCAAGGCGTAACCGGAAGCTATTGTTCTCTAAATCAGGTGTGCTCGATTACAATAAGGAAGGCAATCCCCCCCGAGAGTTGTGTCTTTTGCACATTTCCGAGCAGAACGTGAAAGAGCGGGCACGGCGGTGGTGTCGGCAGCGCGGGCTGACGCTGGTGGAGTTAATTGTCGCCATCACGATCCTGGCGATCCTGACGGGGGCGGCGATCCCGATTGCGCGGGTGCGAATCAAGCGCGAGAGGGAACGCGATCTGAGGCGGGCGCTGTGGGAGATGCGCGACTCGATAGATCGCTATAAGGATGCGGCCGACCGCGGCGCGTTCCAGGTGAAGCTGGGAACCGAAGGCTATCCGCCGGACCTGGATACGCTGGTCAAAGGAGTGGACGTCGGCGGCAAGAAAGTGCGCTTCCTGCGGAAGATTCCCATCGATCCCATAACCGGCAAGGACGATTGGGGGAAGCGCTGCATGAAGGACGATCCGGAGTCGCAGTCGTGGTGCGGCGACAACGTCTTTGACGTGTTCAGCCAGTCCACGGGGACGGCGCTGGATGCGACGAAGTACTCGGATTGGTAGGCATCGGGCGATCAGGTGATCCGAGGAACAGGTAAAGAAAGAATGTTGGCGCTAGGCAAGAAATCGCGGGGCTTCACCATCATCGAGTTGATGGTGGTGATCAGCATCATTCTGATCTTGGTGTCGATCGCGGTGCCGGTTTACACCCGGTCCATTCTGGCGGCCAGGGAAGCGGTGCTGCGGCAGGACCTGTTTGCCATGCGCTCCGCGGTTGATTCGTACACCATGGACAAGGCGAAGGCGCCGCAGACGCTCCAAGACTTGGTGCAGGAAGGCTACCTGCGCGAGATCCCTAAGGATCCTTTCACCAATTCGCGCGAAACCTGGCAGATCGCGCAGGAAGACGTGCTGATCAGCGTTGACCAGAACCAGCCCGGTATTACGGATGTGCACAGCGGTTCGAACCTGATGGGCGCGGACGGGACGGCGTATTCCACGTGGTGAGATGCCGATCATTGACCTTATCTTTCATCTTCGTGATTGGTGATTTGCGATTTGTGATTTGACCGCCGGTGAGGTGTTGCCGCACGCCAACGCTTCCGTCACCAATCGCAAATCACAAATCAGAAATCACAAGCCATCCAGTTGAAGCCTGCAGCCACGCAGGACTACTATTCTCCCGTTATGCCGGTGGAGACAGAGATCAAGCCCAGCACATATGTTCCGGTGAAGGCGCCGCGCGGGACGCAGATTTCCTGCAAGGGCTGGCAGCAGGAAGCCGCCATGCGCATGCTGATGAACAACCTGGATGAGGAGGTTGGGGAACGTCCGCGCGACTTGGTGGTGTACGGGGGCACGGGGCGGGCGGCGCGCAGTTGGGAGTGCTATCACGCGATCGTCAGGGCGCTGAAGTCGCTGAACAACGACGAGACGCTGCTGGTGCAGTCGGGCAAGCCGGTGGGGATTTTCCGGACGCACGAGTACGCGCCGCGGGTGCTGATCGCAAATTCCAACCTGGTGGGGCACTGGTCGAACTGGGAAAGATTCCGCGAACTGGAGCGCGCCGGGTTGATGATGTACGGCCAGATGACGGCGGGGTCGTGGATTTATATCGGGTCGCAGGGAATCATCCAGGGCACGTTCGAGACGTTTGCGGCGGCGGGCGAGAAGAGTTTCGGCGGCGAGTTGGAAGGGAAGCTGATCGTCTCGGGAGGCATGGGCGGCATGGGCGGAGCGCAGCCGCTGGCGGCCACCATGACGGGCGCGGCGTTCCTGGGCGTTGAGGTCGATCCGGAGCGGATCAAGAAGCGGCTGAAGACCGGGTATTGCGATTTCATGGTTACGTCGCTGGATGAGGCGCTGCGCATCCTGAAGAACGCGGTGCGCAAGAAAGAGAATGTGTCGGTCGGGCTGGTGGGAAATTGCGCCGACGTCATTCCTGAGCTGGCGGCGCGCGGCGTAGTGCCCGACATCCTGACGGATCAGACGAGCGCGCACGATCCGCTAAACGGATACATCCCGCAAGGGCTGACGGTGGAGCAGGCCGCGGAGTTACGCCAGCGCGATCCGCAAGGGTACCAGGAGCGGTCCCTGGATTCGATTGCGCGGCACGTCGAGGGCATGCTGGCGCTGCAAAAGATGGGCGCGGTGACGTTCGATTACGGCAACAACATCCGCACCATGGCGTTCGAGCGCGGGGTGAAAAACGCATACGACTTTCCGGGGTTCGTGCCGGCCTACATCCGTCCGCTGTTCTGCGAAGGACGCGGGCCATTCCGCTGGGTGGCGCTAAGCGGGGAAGCTTCCGACATTCACGTCACGGACGATCTGGTGCTGGAGCTGTTCCCGGACAATCGGATTCTGTCGCGCTGGATCAACCTGGCACGCAAGCGGATTAAGTTTCAGGGACTGCCGGCGCGCATTTGCTGGCTGGGATACGGCGAGCGCGCGCAGTTCGGGCTGGCGATGAACGAGCTGGTGAAGCAGGGAAAGATCAAGGCGCCGATCGTGATCGGGCGCGATCATCTGGACACGGGCTCGGTGGCGTCGCCGTTTCGCGAGACCGAAGCGATGAAGGACGGCAGCGATGCGGTCGCCGACTGGCCGCTGCTGAACGCGATGCTGAACACGGCGAGCGGCGCGAGTTGGGTTTCGATTCATAACGGCGGTGGCGTGGGCATCGGGTATTCGCAGCACGCGGGGCAAGTGACGGTGGCCGATGGAACCGACGCCATGGCGAGGCGGATCGAGCGCGTGCTGACCAACGATCCCGGCATTGGCGTGGCGCGGCACGTGGACGCGGGATACCAGGAGGCAGTCGATTTCTCGGAGCGCAAAAACGTCAGGATTCCGATGCGCGAAGGAGGGAAGTAAGCGAATGACAGCACAAGCTGGAACTGCAAGCGCATCGGCGGCGCTCACCTACGCCGAGCTTCTCCACCACGACGAGCAGGAAACCGAACAATGGCGCGAATGGTTTCACGCCCATCCGGAGGCGCTCGACGCGAAGATGGAGCTGGCGATGATGCACGACGTTCGCGGCGTGCTGTTGCACATCTTCGTAGTCGAGCTGCGGTACGGCGAGCGCCTGCTGGAACAACCGGAGGTCCCGGCTGACTCGTTGGCGAAAGGGTCGGTGGACGACCTGTTCGCCATCGGAGCAACGGCGCGCGGGAAGTTCTGCGAGTTCATGGCGCGGGCAACGGACGCGGATTGGCACAAGACCATCAGCTTCAAAACGCTGTCAGCCGGCACGATTTCGGCGAGCAAAAGGAAATGCTTCGTGCACGCGCTGCTGCACGGGATGCGTCACTGGGCGCAACTGGCGACGGCGCTGCGACAGCAGGGCACCAAGGCGGAGTGGCACCACGATTTCATGTTCAGCAAGGCGATGGAATAGATGCCTGCGCTGCTGCTGACCAACATCGGGCAGCTTGTGACATTGCAGGGACCGCCGGGGCCACGGCGCGGGCGAGAGCTGGGCGAAAGCGGACTGATAGACGACGCCGCGGTGCTGTGCCACGGTGGAAGGATCGTTTCCGTCGGCAAGCGGCGCGACGCGGAGCGCGATTCCTGGCTGAAATTCCACAAGAAAACGGTGCAGGAGGTCGATTGCCGCGGCGGCGTGGTGCTGCCGGGTTTCGTGGATTCGCACACGCACCCGGGGTTCGCGGCGCCGCGCCTGGTGGACTTCGAGCAACGGATCGCGGGCGCGACGTACGAGCAGATCGCCGAGGCCGGTGGGGGGATTCGGTCGAGCGCTGACGGGGTGCGGAAGTCGAGCCGCAGAGCGTTGGCGAAAAAAATCCTCTCCGTCCTGAATGAAATGACGGCGCAAGGCACGACCACGGTGGAGGCGAAGTCGGGCTACGGATTGAGCCTCGAGGCGGAACTGAAGTCGCTGGAGTCGATTCGCGAGGCGGCGCGAGAGTGGCCGGGGACGGTGGCGCCGACGCTGTTGGGAGCGCACGTGGTCCCGCGGGAGTATCTGCATCGGCGAGAAGAGTATGTGCGCGCGATTTGCGAGGAGACGATTCCACAGGCGGCGCGTCGGAAGCTGGCGCAGTTCGTGGATGTGTTTATCGAACGAGGCGCATTCGAGATGGATGAAGCGCGCGCGGTTTTTGCGGCGGCGCGCAAGCATGGCTTGGGGACCCGCGCCCATGTGTGTCAACTCAGCGCGGCGAAGGTGGAGCCGCTATTGGAGTTTGAGCCGGCGTCGCTGGACCACATGGATCACGTCAGCGACGACGATGTGCGCATGTTGGCGGGGCGCAACACGATGGCGACGCTGCTGCCGGGGGCAAACTACTTCCTGGGTCTGAACCTTTATCCCCCGGCGCGGAAGCTGATTGCCGCAGGCGTTCCGGTGGCGTTGGCGACGGATTACAACCCGGGCAGTTCGCCAACTTCGAACATGCAGTTCGTGCTGTCGCTGGCGTGCACGCAGATGAAGATGTCGCCGGGGGAGGCGATCGCGGCGGCCACCATCAATGGCGCCCACGCGTTGCGGTTGGGCGCTGGCAAGGGGAGCGTCGAGGCGGGCAAGGACGCGGACCTGGCGGTGTACGCCGTACGCGACTATCGCGAGATTGCGTACTGGTTTGGATCGAACCTTTGCGGTATGACCATCATCGGCGGCAAAATCCGGGAACTTTCCGACCACGAGTGCGTATAGAAAGATACCCGCTACCATCGCGTGGTTGGGGTCGTCTATTTCCTTTGCAGCACCCCTCGATTGCGGCCCTCATTCGAAATCGGTTTCTATTGGAGGCAAAATGAAGCGGTTGCTTGCTGCAGTTGCGCTGTTGCTCTCGATGGCGGCCGTGGGGAACGCGCAACGGCTGCCCGGTGACGTGGTCCCGAGCCATTACCAGGTCACGCTCGCGCCCGACCTGAAAAATGCGACCTTTAGCGGCGAGGAGACGATCGAGGTCCGGATACTGAAACCGACGTCGAATATCGTGTTGAACTCCGCCGAGATCAAGTTCGAAGACGTGACCGTGACTTCCGGCGCGTCAACCCAAACGGCAAAAGTCACCACGGATGAAAAGGCGGAAATGGCGACGCTGGCGCTGGCGGACGCGGCACCCGCGGGCCCGGCGACCATCCACATCAAGTTCACCGGCACGCTGAACGACGCACTGCGCGGCTTCTACCTGAGCAAGACCAAGGCACGCAATTACGCGGTAACGCAGTTCGAGGCCACCGACGCGCGCCGGGCGTTTCCGTGCTTCGACGAACCGGCGATGAAGGCGACGTTCGATATCAGCGCGGTGGTGGACGCCGGCGACACGCCGATTTCCAACGGCAAGATTATCTCCGATACACCGGGGCCGGGCGAGGGCAAGCACACGGTGAAATTCGCGACCAGCCCGAAGATGTCCACCTACCTGGTGGCGCTGGTAGTGGGCGATCTGCAGTGCGTGGAGGGCGTCGCCGATGGAATTCCGATTCGCGTCTGTGCCACGCCCGACAAGAAAGACCTGGGAAAATTCGCGCTCGAATCCGCGGAGCAGGAGCTCAAGTTTTACGACCGGTACTACGGGATCAAGTACCCGTATCAGAAGCTCGACCTGATTGCCGTGCCCGATTTCGGCGCGGGCGCCATGGAAAACACCGGCGCCATCATCTACCGCGAGGAAGCGCTGCTGGCGGATGACCGCATAGCCAGCATCGGGCAGCGCAAGGGCATCGCCGCAGTAACCGCGCACGAGATCGCGCACCAGTGGTTCGGTGACCTGGTAACCATGCAGTGGTGGGACGATGTCTGGCTGAATGAAGGCTTCGCCACCTGGATGACCAGCAAGCCTCTAGCTGCGTGGAAGCCGGAATGGAACATCTGGCCGAACCAGGGACCGCTCGCGGTTGACGGGCTGAAGTCCACGCGTCCGATTCACGCTCCCGGAAACGAGGCGAACACGCCGGCGCAGATCGGGACGCTGTTCGACGGCATCGCCTACGGAAAAACGGCGGCGGTGTTGCGTATGCTGGAAAGCTGGCTGGGCGAGGAGCCGTTCCGCCAAGGGGTGAATTCCTACCTCGCGAAGTACGCCTACGGCAACACGCGCGCCGCCGATTTCTGGAATGCCATGGCGCAGGCTTCCGGCAAGCCGGTGGACAAGGTGATGCCGACTTGGGTGGAGCAGGCGGGCGCACCCATGGTCAGCGTCAAAGCGCAATGCAGCGGCAAGCAGACCGTGGTGGAGCTCTCGCAGACGCGCTTCTTCAACGATCCGGAGTTGCTGAAACAGGGAAGCCCGGAGGTGTGGCAGATCCCACTGTGCATCAAGACCGCGGCGGGCTCCAATGCGCGTTGCGAACTGATGACGCAGAAACAGCAGTCGGTGACGCTGCCGGGATGCTCGCCGTGGGTGTTCGTGAACGCCGGCGGACAGGGGTACTACTGGTCGGCGTACAGTCCGGAATTGACCTCGAAGCTGGCGGGCGCCGCCGAACAGGCGCTGACGCCGCAGGAGCGGGTTTCGCTGCTCAACGACGAGTGGGCGCTGGCGCGCGCCGGACAGCACCCCATCTCGCAATACCTGAGTCTGGCGCAGGGCATGCGCAATGACCGAACCCGGCAGGTGGTGCAGCAGATCGCCGAACGGGTGGCGTTCATCTCCGACTACCTGGTGGACACTGCCGACCGCGAATCGTTCCGCGCCTGGGTGCGCAACCAGTTCCGGCCGATGTTCGACGAATTCGGCTGGAAGGCGAAAGCGGGCGACAGCGATGACGTCAAGAGCATGCGCGGGACCGTGATTCTTGCACTCGGCTTCAGCGGACGCGATCCGGAGGTCCTGCGCCAGGTCTCACCGGTGGCGCAGGAGTATATGCGGGACCCGGCTTCGGTGGATCCGAACGTCGGAGGCCTGGCGGTGGAACTTGCCGCGGTGAATGGCGATGCGAATTTGTACGACCAGTACCTGCAACACATGTCGGCGGCCAAGACGCCGCAGGAGAGGTACGCGTACATGGAGGCGCTGACACGTTTTCCGCAACCGGAACTGGCGCAGCGGACACTGGCATTGTCGTTGTCGCCCGAAGTCAGGGGCCAGGACCTATTCCGAGGCATAGGTGGCCTGCTCGAAAATGCCGAGACACGGGATCTGGCTTGGGCCTATTTCAAGTCGCACTGGGCGGAGATCCAGAAAAAAATCGGCGGCGGTTTGGGGTTCGGATTCGGCGAACTGGCGAGCGTGTTCTGTAGTGAACCGTCGAAGCAGGACGTACAGCAGTGGTTCGCGCAACATCCTGACCCGGGTGGGCCTCGCCCCTTGCGCCAGGGATTGGAGCGGCTCGATACCTGCCTGCGCATGAAAAATGCGCAGGCGCAGAACCTGGCATCATGGTTGAAGGAGCACGGAACGGCGGCAGGGAAGTAAGCGCAGATCAGGAGAATGGACCGCGAAAAATACGGCGACGATTGTGGTGCGTGGTCGGCAGCTCGGCGGTTCGTGCACGCGGCGATTTGAGGGATGTGGGCGCGATTGCTACAATGAGATCTCCGGAAGTTGATCAGTCGCGGTCAGCGCCACCTTTCCCATGATCTGCGGGAAAAGAGCGTGGCCAGGTAGCTCAGATGGTAGAGCGCAGCCCTGAAAAGGCTGGCGTCGGCGGTTCGATTCCGTCCCTGGCCACCATGTTTCAATGACATACATCCAATCGTTGAACAAAAATGTGATGCGGCAACTGCGGGTAAACTGCGGGTAATCGATCAGTGATGTCGGTAACAGCCCCTTTGATCAGAAGTACTTCCGAGTACTCGGCAATGGGAAAGCGCAGCCTTCATTGGGCTGGAACGAGACTGCTGCTTCTCGCGCTCCAATAGAATGCAGAGGATGTCCCGCTTTTAGTTAGAGGTTGAAGAGCGGCGCTCGGAATCATCTTACGCGACCTCCTGCTGAGTTGCTGATTTTTGTCTCCCCAAAATGGCTTCCAGTTGCCACAGGTCCTTGGCCACCATCTTCGAGACGTACGACAGCGCGGAAGAAGCGGCCGAATGGTTCAAACCGCAAGCAGGATTGACGACTGCGGTCGAATTCGCAGGATAACGCTGATCACGAAACTGCGCTGCTCTTGTTCGACAGCAAATGCGGCGCGGACGCCGGTCCGACTTATTGTCCAAGAATCGGAAATGGTGCGGACAGTACTTTCGCACGCTCCGTGCGCGACCGGTTCATCACGCGCCACAGACCGATACCCCACCAGGCCAACGCCGTTACTTCGAGGAACCCGGTCAATCCCACCAGCGGATAAGCGACATTGGGAAGAAAGTCTGTGCCGATCTGCAGCAGCACGCGACCGCTGTTGCCGATGGTGATAAGCAGGAAGGGACCCCAGAGGTTCGATAGCTTGCGTGCGTCCACCCCGGCCAGGATGGGCACCACACGAGCAGCGACTCCCATGATCATCATGCTGATAAAGCCGACGGTGAACGCATGCCGATGCGCACCCATGTAAGCGTGCGCGAAGCCCTGGTGCATGGCGATGCCGTAGACCAGGAAGAACGGCATCATCCCATTGGCGATGATCAGCCAGATGTAAGCAGATCGGACGAACTTAAACGTGCGGTCCGGCTGCGAAGGTTTGCCGAAAATGCCGAGTTGGATGGCGAGCAACAACGCCCAGAGTGGCATCAGTAAGTACGCGAGTTCCAGCCCGATTCCCCAGGCAAGATTGCCGGTGGTGAGTACGGCGACATAGCTGATGACGTTTAGGATGAGCGCGCCATTCATGAGAGCGAAGATCAGCCGCTGGCGATCTTTTTTCGGCGGCTTGAGCCCGTATACCAGCGGAACGAAGCGCTGGCTGACGCCGGCGATGATCAGGGCCGCGAACCCGAGCAACTGAACGTCGCGGAGGGGCCCGTCAATCAACGCGATGCGCTTAATGAGTTGCTGCTGACCGACGGCGGTGGCCTTGGCAAAAAAGAACACGTCGCTCAGGATCGCCTGTACGAAGAACCACACGAACGATGCCACCAGGAACATCTCGTAGCGGTTGTGCGGTTCCAGCGACTGGCTCGCGGTCTGATAGAGCACGGTCAGGAAGAGCACGACGGCGATTAACTCAACGACTGCGGCGAAAGCGCCCAAAGCGAGACCGAGGTCGGAGTGGATGAGCAACTCGGCGGACATGCGGGTCACGATGCCGGCGAGCATCAAGTAAAAGGAGAGATTCGCCAGTTCGGGGCGCCAGAGGGTCGTGTTCTTGAATCGGGGAAAGCTCTGGTAGGCGAATCCCATCACGAACAGCCCGACCCAGCCGAAGATCATGGCGTGAGCGTGGGCGTGGATGGATTGCACCAGGTGCAATTGCAGGAAGCTTTTGCCGATGGCGATCTGCGCCAGGTTCACTGCGCCCCACAGCGCGCCGACAGTAAGGACGATGAAAATACCGGCTTTGAAGAAGCGGCGGTAGATATAGTCGGCGGGAGTCTCCTTGTATGCGAAACGCTCCTGGGGGCGTTGTGTTTCTCGATTGAGCTCTTCGATCAGAGTCGGCAAGTCCGCCTGGTGCACCGCGGCAAAGAAAGCGAGCGACTCGGCCGGACCTTGCC
Organism: Terriglobia bacterium; assembly: GCA_020073285.1. Lineage (GTDB taxonomy): Bacteria > Acidobacteriota > Terriglobia > Terriglobales > Acidobacteriaceae > JAIQGF01. The sequence continues at coordinate 24,579 of JAIQFM010000046.1, forward strand.
CGCCGCCGCAACCGTGCAGTCCGTGCTTGTCAAAGATGCGGCGTGAGTTGGGAATATTTTGCACGACCTCGGCCACGCTCGTTCTCTCGGTGATGACCATGTTCTTCCTCCGTGCACATGAATCTACGGTCTGGCTCGGCGCGGCGGAATGACTTCTGTCACACCGCTCCAGAGTGACGCGGGTGTGACATAGGTCATAGGGTCGGTTAGAGCGGGATGATGTACTACTGGGGAAACGAGGTGCCCCATGCACACGCCGGTCAAGTTGGACTTCAACGAACGCCCTTACATCGCGATCTGGGAGACGACGCAGGCGTGCGATCTGGCGTGCGTGCACTGCCGCGCGTGCGCGCAACCGCTGCGCAGGCGTGACGAGCTTTCAACGGAGGAAGCGAAGCGACTGATTGACGAGATCGCGGCCATGGAAGTTCCGGTATTCGTGTTAAGCGGCGGCGATCCACTGAAGCGGCCCGACATTTACGAGTTGGTGGAATACGCGAGCGCTCGCGGCGTGCATACGTCCATGACGCCAAGCGCTACGCCCTTGCTGACCGAAGAAGCGCTGGCGGGTCTGAAGGAGCGCGGACTGGCGCGGTTGGCGGTGAGCCTCGATGGCTCCACCGCCGAGATTCACGATGCTTTTCGGCGCGTTCCCGGCTCGTACCGGCGGACGCTGAATGCGGTGCAGTGGGCGCGAAAACTGGGGCTTCCGGCGCAGATCAACACCACGATGACGCGCCGCAATCTCGGCGACTTCGATGCCGTGCTGGCGCTGCTGGAGAAGCTGGATATCGTGCTGTGGAGCGTCTTTTTCCTGGTGCCGACCGGGCGTGGCAGCGCGGAAGACCTGCTAACCGCGGTTGAGTTCGAAGCAGTGTTCGAAAAGTTGTACGCCGCCACCAAGCGGGTCAGGTTTGACATCAAGACGACCGAAGCGCAGCACTATCGCAGATTCCTGTTGCAGTGCCGTGCGGAAGAGCGGAGAAACGGCGGCACTAGCGGCAAAGCGTCGGTTCCCGCGGCGCAAGATTTTCCGGCAGCACTGGGGGGCGACGGCATTGCGCGGGCACCGCGCGGACTCAACGACGCCAAGGGTTTCGTGTTCATCTCCGACGTGGGTGAGGTTTACCCCAGCGGCTTCCTCCCGCAGTCGGCGGGCAATATCCGCCGCACGCCGCTGAGTGCCATCTACCGCAACTCACCCCTTTTCCGCGGACTCCGCGACACCACACTACTTAAGGGCAAGTGTGGCATGTGCGAGTTCAAAGACATCTGCGGTGGCTCACGCGCTCGCGCTTACGCGCTGACCGGCGATGTCATGGCCGAAGAGCCATGCTGCGCCTATCAGCCGAGGCGGACGGCGGACGGATCATTCCCGACTTCGTTTAGCGTCGTTGAGCACTTACCAGCAGGTGCAACCTCTGACCGCCCGAATGAGGAATGTCGCTTTGGGGTGTGACTTCCGTCATAGACGGGACTCGATCCGGGGTGCAATGTCCTCCGATATTCATATTTCTTAGGCGGGGCCGTTGGACCAGCAGCGATACCAGGTCCGATTCGCAGACCCGGAGTATTGGCGCGAGCAGATCAAATGCCAGTACGCCTGTCCGGTCCACACCGATGCGCGCGGTTACGTGCGGGCCATTGCGGCTGGCGCGTATGAAGACGCTTACTTGATCGCTCGCGGTCCGAACCCACTGGCCTCCATCTGCGGGCGCATCTGCGGAGCGCCGTGCGAGACTGCCTGCCGGCGGGGCACGATTGACCAGCCCATCTCCATCCGCGCGCTCAAGCGGTTCGTGTGCGAGAAGTTTGGAAGCGAATCCCGGGCGGATGCCGGAAAAGAACTGTTCCCCTACCTGAAGAGCGAGAACGCCGATCGTCAGTGCGACGACCTCGACGAACTTCGTCACCTTCTCGATTTCCTCGCCAACGCCGAGTTTCCCCAACCCACGGAAGAGCGCATCGCGATCATCGGCTGCGGGCCCGCCGGCCTGGCCGCCGGCCACGATCTCGCGTTGATGGGTTTCCGCCCGACCATCTTCGAAATGGATCCCATACCTGCGGGCATGCTGGCTACAGGCGTCCCGGGCTACCGTCTGCCGCGCCAACTGATCGAGGCCGAAGTGGCGGTAATCCAAGCCATGGGCGTGGAAATCCGCTGCAATACCCAGGTGGGCAAGGACGTGAGTTTTGCCGACCTGCGGCGCGACTTCGCTGCGGTTGTGATCGCCTGCGGCGCCAAACGCTCGCGTGCGTTGCCCATCCCGAACGCGGATGCCATCGGCGTGATGGGCGGCGTGGATTTTCTCCGCGACGTGGCTCTGGGCAAAAAGGTGGAACTCGGCCAGCGCGTGATCGTGGTGGGCGGTGGCAACGTCGCCTATGACGTGGCGCGCACCGTGCTGCGCCAGGAAGAGTACGACGTTTCGCGTACCGCGGCCCGCATGGCGGGCGTACGCCAGGTGAATCTGGTCTGCCTGGAATCGCTGGAAGAAATGCCCGCCGACACGGTGGAGATTCTCGAGGGACAGGAAGAGGGCGTCCTCCGGCACAACAGTTGGGGGCCGAAACAAATCCTGGTGCGGGAGAGCAACGGGCAGAAGTTTGTGCGGGGCGTACGCTTTGTTCGCTGCAGCCAGGTTTATGACCAGAACAAGCGCTTCGCTCCCAAGTTTGACGAGGCCGTTACCACCGAGATCGAGGGCGACACCGTCCTGCTGTCGGTCGGGCAATCGGCGGACCTGAGCTTCCTCGATGCGGAGCGCGACGGCATCCAGATGCGCTCACCGCAGCAGATCGTCAACGATCCAGCGACCTGTGCCACCTCCGCGCCGGGGATCTTTATCGCCGGTGACATCGCCTACGGACCGCGGCTGATGATTCATGCCATTGCCAGCGGCAAGCAGGCCGCTCGCTCCATCTACCGGCATCTGCGAGGCCGGGAGATCGCGCCGGAGGAAGTGCAGTTCCACGCTCCTCTCGAGCATTACCGGCGGGAAAAGCACTACGAACGCCGCGCTCGCCTGGCCATTCCCACCCGTTCCGCGGAAGAGCGGCTGAAGGACCC
>JAIQFM010000241.1 GCA_020073285.1 Terriglobia bacterium
ACGCTGTCGGCCATGGCAGGGGTGACGTGGTGGAACTTCTACTTTCGGCTGTTTCCCGGCACGATCCGCAGTCCACAGATCATCGAGTTTCTCTCGCACCTGATGCGGCACATTCCGGGCAGTTGCTGATCATCTGGGACGGCCTGCCCGGTCATCACAGCCGCGCAGTGTGGGACTTTGTCAGGCAGCAGAGAGGACGTTTGTGGCCGGAGTATCTACCCGGATACGCTCCGGAACTGAACCCGGTCGAGTATCTGTGGTCGCACTGGAAGCAGCACGAGCTGCCGAACTTCTGTCCGCAAGACTTCGGGCAACTCAGCAATGTTTCCCCGAAATCGCGAGGCATAGCTATGTCCGGAATCGGCCGAGGGGGCCTCTGGCATTGGCTGGGAAGATTACAAACGCCGTCGTTGGCGAGTGCCACGCGCCGCCGCACTGTCCTCAGGCCGCTTGCTCGCCTGCGAGCCGTCGGTCGAATGCGTGTTCACGAATAATCCGGGCTAATGGGCAGCGTTGGCATGTTGTGTCACGTGATGGCCGATCTCTGGTTCACCGCGACACCAAAGGAGCTACCGCCTGGACCGCGGTTCGGGTGGAATGATTGGTCAGTTGAGGTCTGCACGAAGCCCACCCTGAAGCGCCGCTTGGCTGAAAGCGTCAGCGCTCGCACCAATGAGGCCCGACATCCTTTGGCTGCCCCCCAGGGATTCGAACCCCGATATGCTGATCCAGAGTCAGCTGTCCTACCATTGAACGAGGGGGCAGCATATGGGCCTGGCCGGCCCCGAAATTCAGACCCAACTCGATTTTATGGGCAGTTCCGGACTTCGGTCAAATCTGTTCGTCAGTGACTTCGTTTCCGGCAGTCCGCCCATCGGAGCCACATTGGGACTGAATCCCGATGAACTGACCACTGCGATACGCTCCACTGCGATTACAATGCACCGGAAGGAGAATGTCATGGCAATTCATACCGGCATGATCGAAACCGTGCACGATCCGGCGGAAATCGCGCGCCAGCCGCTCGAGGCCGAGCTCTGCTCGCTGGTCGTCGTTGACATTCAGGAGCGTCTGCTGCCGCCCATCTTCGAAAAAGAGCGCCTGATCCGCAATTCGCAATTGCTCATCCGGCTGGCCGGCATCCTGAAAATGCCCATTCTGGCGACCACCCAGTACGTGAAAGGACTCGGCCCGATTGTGCCCGAGATCGCTTCCCTGCTGCCGCCCACGCCGGCGATTAACAAGATGGAATTCGGTTGCTTCGGCAGCAAGGAGTTCTGCTCGGCGGTGAAGCTGCTCCCCGGCAACCGCACCACGCTGTTGCTCTGCGGCATGGAATCGCACATCTGTGTCACGCAGACAGCGCTGGGCGCGATCCAGGAAGGCTACCTGGTGCACGTCGCGTCGGACGCGGTCAGTTCGCGCACCGAGTGGAACTGGAAGATCGGCCTGCGCCGCATGGAAGCCGCCGGGGCGGTCATCTCCTCCACCGAGATGATGATGTACGAACTGATGCGAGCGTCGGGAACGGCGGTGTTCAAAGAGATGCTGCAGCACCTGAAATGAAAGTAAGAAGTTAAGAAGTCAGAAATAAGAAATAGGAAGTAGCGGGGATGGAAGCTTCGCTCGTTGCGTCGCCTCTCCTGTTTCGCACTTCTGACTTCCGACTTATTCTCGCTCGCTCCGCCCTTCTTCGTCCGGCGCCTCCGCCGGCTTTTCTTCCTTCTTCTTCACCCGCACCACGATGATTTTGCTGAAGCCCTCCTCAAAACTGGGCGGGCGCAGCTTGGCCGCCATGCGCAGCATGACGTCTTCCGGCACGATCCGCGCCCGGCGCCGGTTCCGCTCCATGCAGACTTTCGCCGGCACATCGAAAAATACGGCATGCACCTCGTAGCCGAACTCGCGCGCCATCTTGATCCATCCATGCCGCTCGCGCGGCGAGAGGTTGGTGGCGTCCACGTAATTCCACGGCATGCGGGCCACCAGCCGCGCCCGCAGCAGGGAGCGCAGAGTGCTGAATACCAGGTCCTGGTAACGCTGCTCTGTGGTGTCGTCGAACAGCAAGGTACGCAACAAATCGCTGGACAACGGCGTTACACCGCGGCGCTTGAACCAGCTGCTCTTGCCCGAGCCCGGCAGTCCAATTGCGAGCACCACCGCGCCTTTCGGCTGGCGTGGCGCGCGCTGCGCTGGTTGCGGTGGACGACGTTCCAGCGGCGCGGGCGGGGCGGGCGGTTCTCCCGCGACCTCGGTGGCCGCAGGTTCCTGCGTTTCCGGCGGCGCCGGCACTACCGGCTTGGGAGGCGCGCCGCTACGACGCCGTCCGCGTCCACCCCGGCTGCGGCGACGCTGTCCGCTTCGACCCGGACGCGGCGACTCGCCCGCCTCAGCGGAAATTGATTCCGTCGGCGTTTCCTGCGGTGGCTCGGGCGGCGGCTCGGGCGCCGCCTCCGGCTCCGGCGCGGGCGCCGGCTCCGGCGCCGGCTCGTGGTCTGACATGTGCAGCGGGCGGTCCATATCCGGATACGCCGGCTGGAGCGGTTCGGGTTGCTGGCTCGCCTGCGGGGGTCCTGCGGGCTTCGGTTTGCGCCGCCTCATGCGGTCGCTCTGCCACTTGCGCATGTTGCGCATTGGAACACACTGAGCCGACATTCGGCAACGCTGCTTCCTGGTTCCGCGTCTTCCGTGATTTGCGCCCGTATCCGCGCGGTGTTACGATTTTTTGCTCTGCGCACGGGGCCGAAACTTCTAGCAGTGCGCGCTCGATCTCTGGAGGCAAGATGGCAATCAAAGTCGGCATCAACGGATTTGGCCGCATCGGCCGCAACATTCTTCGCGCCTCGCTCGGCGACTCCAATCTCGAGTTTGTCGCCGTCAACGATCTCACCGATCCCAAGACCCTCGCCCACCTGCTGAAATACGACTCCGTGCTGGGCAACCTGACTCAGGAAGTACGTGTCGAGCAGGATTCCATCAAAGTAGCCGGCCGCAGCGTGCGCGTTTTCTTCGAGAAGGACCCGGCCAAGATCGACTGGGAATCCGTCGGAGCGCAAGTGGTCGTGGAGTCCACCGGCCGTTTCACCAACGCGGAGGACGCGCGCAAGCACCTGCGCGGCCCGGTGAGGAAGGTCATCATCTCCGCGCCCGCCAAGAACGAAGACATCACCATCGTCTTGGGCGTGAACGAGGACAAGTACGACCCCGCCCGGCACAGAATCATCTCCAATGCCTCCTGTACCACCAACTGCCTGGCGCCCATCGCGAAGGTGGTCAACGATGAGTTCAAGATCGTCAGCGGCACCATGACCACCATTCACTCCTACACCAACGACCAGGTGATCCTCGATTTCCCCCACAAGGACCTGCGGCGCGCGCGCGCGGCGGCCATCAACATGATTCCGACTACCACCGGCGCGGCCAAGGCCGTTTACCTGGTGATTCCGGAACTCAAGGGTAAGCTCGACGGCTTCGCCATGCGCGTGCCTACGCCCAATGTGTCGGTCGTGGACCTGGTCTGCTTTGTCGAAAACAAGACGAGCGCCGAGGGAGTGAACGCGGCGATGAAGAAGGCCTCGCAGTCCGGCCCGCTCCAGGGATATCTCGGCTATGAGGAACAGGAGTTGGTCTCCATGGATTTCCGTGGCGATGACCGCTCCTCCATCGTGGACGCGCCGCTCACCCGCGTGGTGGCCGGCAATTGCGTGAAAGTGATCTCCTGGTACGACAACGAGTGGGGCTATTCCTGCCGCGTGCGTGACCTGATCAATTTCATCGGCAAGAAGGGCCTGTAGCGTTTTCCTTGCCCAACCCTTGTCTCGCCACGGGTTTGGCGAGACAGGTTGGCGGTTATCAATATTTCTATCGCTCATTTTCGATTTCTCGACTCGAGTTTCTGCGATCTGGAAACCGGAAACTGAAAGCTGGCTTTATGCCGTCTGAATTCGCAGCGCGCGTGCAGGAGTCGACGATGAACAAACTCTCCATCCGCGATCTGCCGCTCAGTAACCACCGCATTTTCATGCGCGTGGATTTCAACGTCCCGGTGGACGACGGCGGCCGCATCACCGACGACACACGCATCCGTGAGACCCTGCCCACCGTCGAGTACGCTCTGCGCCACGGCGCGCGCCTCATTCTCGCCTCGCACCTCGGCCGTCCCAAGGGCAAGGCCAACCCGAAGATGAGCCTGCGCCCGGTGGCCGAGCGTCTGCGCATGCTGCTCGACAAGAATCTGGGGCGCGGCGAAAACGTCGGCTTCTGCACCGATTGCGTCGGCATCCAGGCGGAGGAAATGGCCGGCAAGCTGGAGAAGGGCCAGACCCTGTTGCTGGAGAACCTGCGCTTCCATCCCGAAGAAGAAGCCAACGACGAAAAGTTCTCCAAGGAATTGGCCAAGCTGGCGGACTATTACGTTAACGACGCCTTCGGCACGGCGCATCGCGCCCATGCTTCCACCGTCGGCATCACCAGGTTCGTCGAGCATTCCGCCGCCGGCCTGCTGATGGAGAAGGAACTCGAATATCTCGGCAAGGCGCTGTACTCGCCCGCCAAGCCGTTTGTCGCCATCCTCGGCGGCGCCAAGGTCAGCGACAAGATCGGCGTCATCAAGAACCTGTTGCACAAGGTGGACGCGCTCATCATCGGCGGCGGAATGGCCTACACCTTCCTCAAGGCGCAGGGCCACGAGGTCGGAAAGTCGCTGGTCGAGGGAGACAAGCTCGACCTCGCAAAACAGTTGCTGAGCGAGGCGCACGCCAGGAAAGTCAAATTCCTGCTGCCTGTGGATCACGTGGTCGCCGGCAAGATCGCCGAAGACGCGGTGACGCACATCGTCGGCGAAGGCCAGTCGATTCCGCCGGACAAGATGGGCCTCGACATCGGACCAAGAACCATCGAGCTGTTCAGCGAAGCGATTTCGCGCGCCAAAACCATTGTCTGGAACGGGCCGATGGGCGTATTCGAGACGCCACTGTTCGCACGCGGC
>JAIQFM010000242.1 GCA_020073285.1 Terriglobia bacterium
GTGCTGGAGCAACTCCGGAACCGAGCGCTGCGGGAGAAAATCTACCAAGCCTCGATCGGCCGCGCCGACGGCGGTACCTACGACAACACGGCGGTCGTCGCGCAAATCGTGAAGCTGCGCGCAGAAAAGGCCACCCTGCTGGGGTATCCCGATTATGCGGCGTATGGGCTGGCGGATGAGACTGCGGGCACGCCTGCGGCCGTCAACCAGATGCTCGCCCGGCTCGTGCCGCCTGCCCTCGCCAACGCCAAAAAAGAAGCGGCCGACAACCAGAAACTGATCGACGAACAGGCGAGCGCCGGCAACGGCACGCCATTCACACTGCAGCCCTGGGACTGGGCCTTCTACGCCGAACAGGTCCGCAAAGCCCGCTTCGGCTTCGACCAGTCCGAGGTGAAGCCTTACTTCGAGTTGAACCACGTGATGCAGGACGGGCTGTTCTATGCCATGCACGAGCTCTACGGTCTCAGCTTCAAGGAGCGCCACGACCTCCCGGTGTACCAGCCGGACGTGCGAGTGTTCGAGGTTTTCAATGCCGATGGCTCTCCGCTAGGGCTGTTCCTCGCCGACTATTTCGCGCGCGACAACAAGCGCGGAGGCGCCTGGATGAGCAATTATGTCGAACAGTCCGGGCTGTTCGGGTTGAAGCCAGTCGTCGTCAACAACCTCAACATCCCCAAGCCGCCGCAGGGCCAGCCCACGTTGCTGACCTTCGACGAGGTCAGCACCATGTTCCACGAGTTCGGGCACGCGCTGCATGGCCTGTTCTCGGACGTGAACTATCCCTCGCTCTCCGGCACCAGCGTGCCGCGCGATTTTGTCGAGTTTCCGTCGCAGTACAACGAGATGTGGGCGCGCGAGCCGATGGTTTTCGCCCACTATGCCAAGCATTACCAGACCGGCGCGCCGATGCCCCAGGCGCTGCTCGACAAGGTGCTCGCGGCCGAGAAATTTGGCCAGGGTTACGCGACCACCGAATACATCGCAGCCGCGCTGCTCGACCAGGCTTGGCACCAGATCACCGCGGCACAGGCGCCGTCAGCCGATAAGGTGATGGCGTTTGAGGCTGCCGCCTTGGCAAAGGACGGCGTGGAATACGCTCCGATTCCGCCCCGCTACCACTCTACGTATTTCTCGCATGCCTTCGCGGGCGGCTATGCGGCGGGCTATTACGCCTACATCTGGAGCGAGGTGCTGGCGCGGGATACTGAAAAGTGGTTCCACACCCACGGCGGTCTGCAGCGCGCCAACGGCGACTTTCTGCGGGCCAAGGTGCTCTCGCGCGGACGCAGCGCGAATCCGGAAGTCCTGTTCGAGCATTTTTACGGCGGCCCGCCGGACATCGGTCCCCTGCTCGAACATCGCGGGCTGAAATAGCCGCGAGAACTCACTGGAAATTGGTCGGGACGGGCAGATTTGACCGGGCGCGACTTCGTCGCGGCGCTGCCGACCCCTCGCAAGCTTTTTTTCGCGCATTCGCTGCGCGACTGCGCGCGAATTGGGGTGCTCGCGGTCGGCAGTTCTAGAATGCCGAATGCGAGCAAATGGCCGCTTCTGGAGGGAAAGTTGGTCGGGACGGGCAGATTTGAACTGCCGACCCCTCGCACCCCAAGCGAGTGCTCTACCAGGCTGAGCCACGTCCCGACGGAAGGCTGAGTACTGAGTACCTAGCGGGGTGAATTCATTTTAGCAAATCGCGGCTGCGATCCGGTGATCAAACATCGGGTGATCGGGTGATTGCGTGATCGGGTGATCTGAAAGCCCTCTGGATTAGAACCTGTTTCAGCCTACGCAAAACACCTGATCACCAGTTCGCCCGATCACCCGATGTCTCATTCCTCGATGCCCAGCTTCTGGCGGCCTTCGGAGCTGATGCGGTCCGGCGTCCAGGGCGGGTCCCAAACAACGTTCACCTTGCAGGTGTTCACCCCGGGCGTGCTCAGCAGCGTGGTGCGCACGTCGCGGCTGATTTCGGTGTGCGAGGGGCAGCCCTGGGCGGTGAGCGTCATGTCCACGGTCACATCGCCTTCGTTTTCCACCTGCACGTTGTAGATGAGGCCCAGGTCAACAATGTTGAGCGGGATCTCCGGGTCGTAGCAGTTGCGGAGGCGCTCCATGATGTCGTCCACGGTCGGCATGGGGATATTGTATCGAAGAAAGTGTACCCCGTAAGCCACCTGCCCAGCAGCAATCCAGCGCACATAATCGAGGATGAGTAGGAGCAAGGAGGCGCGGCCGTGAACTCGGCCCCAGCCCGGACGGTGGTTTCCTTCGTCGTGCCCGGAGGCGCGCTGTTGGTGGCGGCGCTGGTGCTGGCACAGGTGCCGGCGGCGCACGCCACGGCGCCACCGGTGGTCAACTTCCTGCTATGGGCGGCGATGTTGGGCGCGCTGACCATGGCGTGGCGGTTCCACTCCAGCCGAGCCTTGTTTGCCGCGCTCGTGTTGTGCCTGGGAGAGCGCGCGCTGGCGATGCTGCAACACGCTTCGCCGCCCGCGGCCAATGCGGGATTCGCCCTGCTGGCGCTGCTGCTGCCGCTGAACCTGGTGTTTTTCGCGGTGATCGGCGAGTGCGGTTTGACGCTAACGTCGGTGGGATCGGGCCTGGGAATCCTGTCGATGCAGGCGGTGGGCGTGGCGGTGCTGGCGCGCCCGGAGAACCTCGAATTTGCGCGCTGGACGGAACGCGCGTATCTGCCGCCCGGACTGTTTGCGTGGACGCCCTTGCCGCAACTGGCGTTGCTGGCGTTCGCGGCGGCGGCATCGTGGCTGGGCATGCGCATGACGCTGCTGCGCAAGCCGGTGGACTGCGCGTTTTTCTGGAGCGTGTGGGCGGCCTTTGCCGGGCTGCATGCGGCATCGCCGGGCCAGGCGTCGTCACTGTACCTGGCGACGGGCGTGCTGATGTTCGCCGCCGCCCTGGTGGAGACGTCGTACCTGCTGGCATTCCATGATGAGCTGACGGGGCTGCCGGGACGGCGCGCGTTCAACCAGGCGCTGCTGGCGCTGCGGGACACGTACTCGATTGCGATGGTGGACGTGGACCACTTCAAGAAATTCAACGACACCTACGGCCACGATACCGGCGACCAGGTGCTGCGCATGGTTTCCGCTTGTCTGGCGCAGGTGAGCGGTGGAGGCCGCGCGTTTCGCTACGGCGGCGAGGAGTTCGCGATCGTGTTTGCCGGGCAGAAGGCCGAACCGTGCCGCGAACATCTGGAAGAATTGCGGGCGGCAATCGAGCAGTCAACGTTCATGGTTCGCGGGCCGGATCGCAGCCAGAGGCGTCGCAACGAGCGACGTTACGCGCAGCCGGGACGACGTCCGGTGGGCAGGGCGAAAACGCGGACGGCGGTGACGGTCAGCATCGGAGTGGCGGAGGCGACAGTGCGCCTGAACACGCCGGAGTTGGTGATCGAGGCGGCGGACCAGGCGCTGTACCGGGCGAAAGACAACGGGAGAAACCGGGTGGAGAGTGCTGCGAAAGCGAAGCACGCAGCGCAGCCCACCGCGGTCTGCACGAGGTAGTTGGTAGCTGGTGGTTGGCATTGAGTGATTTAGTGATTTGTGATTTAGTGATTTGCCAATCGCGCGGCGAACAGACAGATCACTCAATCACCACAAAATCAGTCACTATAGCGTTTTCTGAGTTTGGCGCAGCCGCAAAGAAATAACCCAAGGTCCTTCGACTCGGGTCTCCCGCGCACGACCACCCCAGCACGCGAAAGGCAGGCGCGCTGGGGACCCCGTTACGAAAGCGCGCGGGAACCCTCCCTCGCGGGATGACATGAGGGTACGTCAACCGTGGAACTGTTCTAAATACCAGAAGAACTCAGGCTTTCGTGCTCAGTTCCTTCACCTGCTCCGAGGTCATTCCGTACAGTGGCGGCGTTTGCACTCCCAGCATTCCGAGATAGGCATACATCTCGCCGCGGTGGTGGATTTCGTGTTCCACCACCAGGCGCAGAATTTTCCATGTGCTGATGGGAGAGCCGTCGGGTGTGGCGGATTTTTTCTTCAAGTCGTCGGGCGTGAGGCGCGAGAAGATTTCGACCGACTCGGCGTGCATGCGCTCCACGAAGGCGAGCACGTTGTCGTAGCCGTCGGCAAGTTCGCGCCCGCAGCCGTGGTAGCGGCTCGCTTTGCCCTGCACCAGTTCCGCCCACAGATAACGCTCGATGGCGGCGATGTGGCGCAGCAGGTCGCCGAGGGTGAATTTCCCAGGGGCGTAGGTCCACTCCAGCTTGTCGGCCGGAATCACACGCGCCAGGCGCATGGTGCGCTCGCGGACGCTCTTGCAATAAGGAAGGAACGACTCGATGTTGGCGATTTCCATGGTCGCAATTTTAATGGGGCGGCGTGCTCCTCGCCGAGATTTTATGCGGCAGCAGATAAGTGAATCCCAGAAAGACTTCCCACCGCGTGGATGTACCGGTGAGGCCACGATTGAAACCGCCATCGAGCACCAGGTTTTTCCGCAGGTTGTAATTCAGCGCCCACAAGTTGCCGACGGCATGGCTGCGGAGAAAGGGCTGAGTGAAATGCCATATTTCCCCTGAGATACCGAATTTCCTCACGAGTGGATGCGAAATCGAGAGCGTCTGCCCGAACTGGGCGCGGTGAATCGCGTTGTCGATGACTTCGCTGAAGAGATAATTGGTATCGTAGTGAAAGCCTTTTACGTCCGCGCTGAGAAGAAGGACGATGGAATTTCTGGCGCTGCCAATATCGAGGTCGGGTGTGTCTCCACTGCGAACTCGGCGGAGATAACTCAATGCGATGGTTGGCCGCGCGCCCTCTCCGCGACGAATAACTCCTTGCACTCCGAGCGCCACGTCTCCCGTTCCATTGGCAGTTAGGTTACCGGCGCGGGAATGGGCAAACGGCCCCGCCGCGGCTAATAGTTCGATCCGGCGCGTGAAAGAAAACTTCACCACCTCATTCAGGCTTGACTGGGAAGAGAATTCGGGAGAGTGCCA
>JAIQFM010000047.1 GCA_020073285.1 Terriglobia bacterium
CGCAGGGGCCGCATCGCGGTCATCTTCATGTGCGGGCTCATGTCCATGTGGCGGCTGGACATGGCGTGCATGGCATGGTCCATGCCTTCTTCGGATTGCGATTGCGCCGGTTTCGGTTGCGCGCCGCCGGCGGACATGGGTTCATGTTGCGCGACGGCGAACGACGCCAGTAGAAACACCACGGCGAGCGGAAAAACCCGTTTCATCGCTTCACCCCACAGCTAAGAACCCCAATTCTAGCCGGGAGATGCGGAACTGACGAAACTTCAGATTCGCGTCGCCAGCGTCAGTTGCTCCAAGTTGACATCCTTTACCCCAGGGATGGCCTGCACGAAGGCGCGGATTTTCTTGGCCTGCCCGGGGGTGTCAACGTCGCCTTTGAGGGACACCGACCCGCTTTGCGCTACCACCTCGAATTGCAGGTCGCAAGCGGCCGGATTCATCGCCAGGTTGGCCTTGACGCAGCTCGCCAGCGCGAGATCCTCGATCGCCGCCTGCGTTTCGGGCGTGGACTGAAAGCACTTCGACGCCGCCAGCACACAGATTGCTTCGCAGGCTTCTTCCAGGCTTATCTGCTCCAGGTTGAGCACCAAGTCGTAGAGCGACGCGTCGGCCCAATCCACGCCGTAGAGGAACCGCGTCCACTTGCGCCGGTCGTCGTCGACGGTCTCGATGTAGGCGATGGCTTCCTTGCGGTTGAGCTTCTTCCGCTCCTGCACCTTGGCGATACGAAACTCCATGGGCGCAATGATCCGCGTGCGCAGCACGCGCAGTCCCTTGCCGAGGAGCAGATGGCCGGCGAGACCGTGGTAGATGGCGTCGCCGTGCCGGACGTCCTCGGCCAGCGCCGCCTGGATGAAGGCCAGGTAGATGTATTTCGTGTGCTGCGACTGGCCGAGAAAGCTGGGCGGCTTTTCGATGGCGGTCCGCAGGTCGTCCTGCGACACGCCCCATTCCGCCGCCTTGCGGATCACCTGGTTGCGATCAATGTAGCGGTAGCCAAGCCTGCGGGCGAGAGCTTCGGCCAACATCTTGCCGCCACTAAACGATCCTCGCGAGATAGTGATGATTGCCACGGGCGCCTCCTTCAGTCCGCACGCCGTGGCTGCACGGCGGCGATCATAATGCTGATGACTATCACTTTCGGGCGGCCAATGCGGTGATGGTCCTCACCGTTGCGCGTGCGTGCCAAATTCGCTGCCCTGGAAGCAGTTAGAGGCGGGTGCGTCGTGGCTGGTCACGCGTGGCAGGTGGCTCGTGGATGTATCGAGAAATATAACCAGTTTGCTATCCGTGTAAGTTGTAGAGCAGCCGGAATGCACCGGTGCCGGCGGTGACCTGGCGCCCGAGTTGCTCGAACTCATTGAATGAGAAGGTCTCGGCAATTGTTTTCGGCAAGTTCTCAAATCTGTGTGCAAAACGCCGACCGTGCGGGAACCATGTGCGGACCCGGCAAAATCACTTGGTTGGGTCCGGGGATTTGGCGGGCTCGGAAGGCTTCGCCCCCTTCAACTTGGCCAGGGACTCTTCCACGCGCGTCTTAAAATCACCCGCATCGTTGTGGTGCAATGAACTGAAGCTCGACTGGGTTTGCATCTCGCAACCGGTGCCCTGGGACTTTAGAAGCACGGAGTTGGTTCGCTGGGTAACCGCTCCGGTAATGTTGTAGGTAGCGGTCATTTCGGTGTTGTCAGACGCCATGACGACGTAGTGCCCAGAATTCTTGAGGGTGTCCATGACCGCGGTCCAGAGTTGGCTGCACGGAACGGGATAGGGGTCTTTGTGGAGTTTGGCGAAGGTTGGCACGGCAAGAGTAAGCGACATCAAGGCAACCACGGCAAATTTCATCATGAGAATGCTCCACTTTATGAGGATGTGCTTCATAGGATGTCAGAACCGAACCGGAATTTCCATAGGCTCCGCGCCCGATGAGGCCAGGGTCATGCGCATCGGCTCCAGCGTGCGTTTGAAGGGATGAAGTGCCAGCCCCAAAATCTCCAGCGTGACCACTCCCAACAGCGCCTGATCCCCCGGTTCTCCCAAGATCACGGGCGTGTGTCCCTCGCCTTCGGGCAACCGGAGATGAACCTCCAAGACGGCGCGCTCAATCGTGGTGCCATCGGCCAGCGTGAACGTCACCTTACGCTTGGGCGCAAGTTCCACAGTGTGCCAGACATTGTGTGGCAGGAGGGTGTAGGTTGCGCCGCTGTCAACCAGGAAACGCACGGTAGTCTGCTTGCCCCTAGAACCCGTTACCTCCCCTTCAACATACGTGACGACCATCTCCGCCACGTCCCTTCCGCGCCTAGCCATGCGCCTCGGTAGTATGACACACCGCTGGCCCCGCTCTTCGCCAAAACCGGGCGAAACGGTGGGGCCACCCGCGGTTCGACCCGACCCGGTCCACCAAAATCCACCTTACTTTCAATCAACTGCAGCGAGCGGCATTTTCCGGTGCTGCCGCGGAACCCATGGGGTCGCGCCGCCGGCGCCTGGCTCAAGGTTGCTGCGCGTTCCTGTAAGCGCCGATTCGATCGACAACATTCTCCCGAAGATTGCGATAGAAGAAGTTGTAGTCGTAATTGTGATACCAGCCCGGCAGGGTATTGTAAGGCGATGTGAAGGTCTGGTAGATGGCTGGGGCGGGCAACGCAGTTGGGTCAATAACCAAGGCGCCGTTGTCGCTTTGCGCGCCGGTGTAGTTGGAGAAGGCAGACTTCGGCGGAACTTCATGACCTAATGGAATGAACTGCGAAGGAATGCCAGTGCAGACTGGGTATCACTCGCGCGGACAAGACCCACATTTGCCAAAAACGGGCAGATCGGGTCTGGTCTCCGGCGAACTTTACGCCGGGCGACAGGCGCGCTAGAGCAGCCAGTCGCGGGGCCCGCTCAACAGAACTTCTACTGGGAGCCTTTCTTCCACTTACCACCACAACGCCTTCTTTGGTACAGGTAGGGGAACGATTTGACCTGGGACGACGCTGCAGCGCGACCGGGTACCCCCACCCTTGTCGTTGGTTTGCGAGGGTGGGGTTTTTCTTGGTGCGCGGAGTCGTGGCGCGTTCACCATCGAACGTCGACTCGTCGCCGGCCCAATGCATGTTCGAAGTCGGAGCGGGTGCAACTTTGCGATCGCGCTCGCCCGCGGCATTCGCGCTTCATGCGCATGAACTTTGCTATTCTGCGCCTGATGCAACCCGAGCGCATCGCCGCCCTGCTCGCGCCCTACCTCGGCGGCGCCACCTTGACCGACGCGCAACTTTCGCAGCTCGCGACCTTTCTTGACCTGCTCATCCGCTGGAACGCCCGCATCAACCTGACCTCCGTCCGCCAACCGGAGCAGATCGTCTCCCGCCACTTCGGCGAATCCCTCTTCGCCGCCCGCCAACTTTATCCAGCCTGCAACTTGGAGCCTGCAGCCAGGAGCCTGCTCGACTTCGGTTCCGGCGCCGGCTTTCCCGGCCTCCCGATCAAGATTTACGGCCCCGCGCTTGGCGTCACGCTCCTGGAATCGAATCATCGTAAAGCGACATTTTTGCGCGAAGCCGTCCGTGCCCTGCAACTCACCGGCGTCGAAGTCCTCGCTATCCGCGCCGAAGACTACGCGGCGCAAATCGTAAATCGCAAATCGCCAATCTCAGATTCCCTCACGGTCACCCTGCGCGCCGTGGAGCGCTTCCAACAAATCCTGCCCACCGCCGTCCGCCTGCTGCAAAGCTCACCCGCCTCCCACCGCCGTCTTGCCCTGCTCATCGGCGCCGCGCAAGTCCAGACCGCCCGCGAGATCGCTCCCACCATCACCTGGTCCGACCCGCTCCCCATCCCCGCATCCTCGCAGCGCGTGTTGCTGATTGGGCACTCGCAGTAACTAGACCGAAGTTCCTAATGGCGAGAGGATGCTGCTTTCCCGAAATCCGCATCTACTGACCGCTGGCCACTGAATCACTTCCCTCCCGCCGTTCCCTTCTGCTCCGCGATCCAGCCGTTGACCCGCGCCTCCAGCACGTCCAGCGGCAACGCGCCCGCGCCCAGGACTTCATCGTGGAACCCGCGAATGTCGAACTTGTCGCCCAACTGCTTCCGCGCCCGCTCTCGCAGTTCCAGGATCTTCAACTGGCCGATCTTGTATCCCAGCGCCTGTCCCGGCCACGCCATGTAGCGATCGGTCTCGCTCTGCACGTCAGGCTCGTCAATCGCCGAGTGCGCGTGGAAGAAGTCCACCACTTGCTGCCGCGTCCACTTCTTGTAGTGGAACCCGGTATCCACCACCAGGCGAATGGCGCGCAGCATCTCGTCCTGTAGCCGCCCGTAATCGCTGTACGGGTCCTGGTAGAACCCGACCTCCTTGCCCAGCCGCTCCGAGTAGAGCGCCCATCCCTCGGTGTACGCGGTGTAGAACGCGTGCTGGCGGAACGGCGGCAGCGTCGGCATCTCCTGCGCGATGGCGATCTGCATGTGATGCCCCGGCACGCCCTCGTGGTATGACGTCGACTCCACCGAAATCAGCTTGCGGTGCTCGAAATCCCCGGTGTTGACCATTACGTACCCGGGCCGCGAGCCGTCCGGCGTCCCCATATCGTAGTGCGTTGACGCCTCCTTCTCGCGGAACTCCTCGATCGGCCTAACCTCCAGCTTCGCCTTCGGCAGCCGCCCGAACAGCTTGGGCAGCTCCTGCCACATCTGGTCAATGTCCTTGCGATACAGGTCCACGATCTGCTGCCGCGAGTGCGCGTACAGCCGCTCGTGCAGCTTGGGATCGTTGTCCATGGCCGCGTTCAGGCTCTTGATGTCCGCGTACCCCAGCTTCTTGGCGATCGCCAGCATCTGCGTCTCGATCTCCTCCACCTGCTTGAGCCCGATCTGGTGAATTTCCTCCGGCGTCAGGTGGGTGGTGGTGACTTGCTGCACCGCGAAGGCGTACCGCGCTGCGCCCTCGGGCAACGACCACACGCCCGGCTCCGTCCTTCCCTTCGGCGCGTATTCCTCTTTCACGAACTTCGCGAACTTCACGTACGACGGCAGCACCGACACCCGCACCTGCTCCAACACTGCGTCGCGCAAGCGCTTCTGGTCGGCTTCGCCGATTTCCGCCGGGAATTTCGCCACCGGCTCTGCGAACGGCGTCTTGTCCGGCGCCATGTCGGCGATGGTTTGCGTCTGCGTAACGACTTTCTCCAGCAGGAAGCGCGGCGGCATCAGCCCGTCGCGCATGCCGTTGCGCATCTGCACCATGTTCTCGTCGAACACCCGCGGCACCTGCTTCAGGCGCGCAATGTAGTCCTCGTAATCCTTCACGTTGGTGAACGGCAGCAGGGTCACGAACTGCGGCATATCAATATGGATCCCGGAGCCCTGGTTCACCGGCATCTCCCAACCCTTGAAGCGTTCTCCCTCCACTTCCCTTCGCAGTTGACGCACCATCAGCGTCTTGTTCAGCGCCTCTTGCTCGGGAAAGCCGGTAGTGTCGATCGCCTCGAACTGGGCCAGGAACTTCTTGGTCTGCGCCAGGTCGTCGTCGATCGCCTTCTGCGAAAAGTCGCTCAGCTTGTCGTTGTAGCGCTTGTCGCCGATGATGGTGGCGAACTCCGGCGACGTCCGCAGGTTGTATTCCCACTGCTCCGCCAGCAGGTCGTTCAGCGCCTTGCGCCGCGCTTCGACGTCCGGCTTCCCTGTTTGCGCCACCGCCGCTCCCGCCAACATCGCCACCGCCAGTACTGCCACACTCACTCTTTGCATGCATCTCCTCCAGCGCCTCGAAAGGCGCCGCCAGCTAAGTACGTAAGACTTCCCCACCCTGGTTTCGGTATCAAGAAAATGAGTATACCGGGCCGTCGGGAAAGGAATTTGAGGCAGGTGCCGAAGCTCTTCCCCCTATGGGAGGAGACAGGGCCGGGACCTGCGAATCCGGGGTCCCCGGCAAGGCGCCTTTCCTTGCTGGGGTGGGAGGAAGCTAGTCGGCCCGCTTGCGGCTCGCTCGCCGGGGCTTCGGCTTGCTCTTGCCCTTGAGATTGACCGGGGCCCCCACGAAGCCCGGTGTTGGCTTCGTGGAGTGGTTGAGCGCCACGGCAGCGCGGATGAGATCCTTCAAGGCCGCCTCATCGACCTTCTCGCCTTCGTGGATGTCGATGGCGCGCCTGGCATTCCCGTCGAGGCTGGAGTTGAATAGACCTGAAGGGTCCTTCACCGCAGCTCCCTTGGCAAATGTCATTTTGACGATGTTCTTGTACGTCTCTCCCGTGCAGACGATGCCGCCGTGGGACCAGACGGGAGTCCCCGGCGACGTCGGCTTGACCCACTTCCACTCTTCGACGATCTCAGGGGCTGCCTCGTGTATGATTTCGCGCACTTTCGCGAGCATCTTCCCGCGCCAGTCCCCAAGTTCCTTGATCTTCTCGTCGATGAATGCAGAGGCAGATTCCACGGGCCTTTCCATGTATAGCTCCAATACAACGAGTTACAAAGTTGCAATCTTCAGTACGGTTGCTAAAGTAGCACATGCCCATCAACGCTGATAAGCCACAGCTTTGGAAGGCCGATACGCGCGCCTCGGTTGACCAGTTTAATCAATGGTTCATGAAGTTCGCGCCCAAAGCGTATCGGGACACCCGCAAGAAAAGCATTCAGAGCGTCGAACAGGGCCTCACTCTCACCAAAGACCTCAGGGCGATTACGCCGGAAGTGATTAAACGCAATCCAGTCATTTTGCCGACGCTGCGGATGTCAACCTGTCCACCTCTTGCCCGTGATCGCCTTATCGGCCTTGCCGATTCGACCAAGAATCTTGTCGGCTGTCTTGAAGAGGGTAAGGTTCCCCGGCTTTTGTCGCCGGAACTCCTTGAGGAAAATCTCGAAAAAATCACCCGCATTCTCTCGCGGATGCTGGACGTAGACATCTTTCCCTGGCTGGAGGAGAATCGCAACCCCACCAAGGAAGAGCGCTACCGCTCATCCACCATCGTTGCCGACAGGCTCTGCGGAGCTATTGCGGAACCCATCGTGAGAAACGCGCAGGAGAAGCGTCAGCTCGCACTCATCGAGAAATATCTGACGGGCCGCGGATACAAGCTGAAGTCTCATCCTGCCGCCACTCCGCTTCACCAGATGGAGCCCGGCACCTTTTGTTTCCGAATGAACGTTCTCGTGAAGCCATCAAAGCTAGAAGCCAAGTTGGTTAAGATTCCCATCGACGTGGTGATTCAACCCAAGAAAGCGAAGTTGCCGCACCTGCCATTGCTTATCGAAGCGAAATCCGCTGGCGACTTTACGAACGTGAACAAGCGCCGCAAGGAAGAGGCGATCAAAATCACCTACCTCAAAACCACCTACGGCGAAAAAGTGCAGTTTGTACTTTTCCTGTGCGGTTATTTTGACGCGGCCTATCTCGGCTACGAGGCGGCCGAAGGCATAGACTGGATCTGGGAGCATCGCACCCACGACCTCGACCAGCTTGGAATCTGAAGGTTGTTTATGGTAATCGCCGCATCGCACAGCAACGAGGGAAGACGCCAGGAACACCAGACCCGCCTGGACACCCTGAAATCAGCGGCCGAGCGTAACAAATGGGGCCAGTTCGCTACTCCGCCCGAGCTTGCCTTAAGTCTTGCCCGCTACGCGCAAAGCCTGACAGGGGAGGGGGTGGTAAGCTTCCTGGACCCCGCCATTGGTACCGGCTCGTTTTATTCGGCGCTCACCCAGACCTTCACTTCCAAGGCAATCAAAGCCGCCATCGGAGTAGAGCTCGACCCGTTATTTACTGAGACGGCTGAAGAATTGTGGGGCCCGAGTGGCCTGCATATCGTGAAGGGAGACTTCACGAAGCAGGAGCCGCCGGCCGAGCGCTTTAACCTCGTGCTCACCAACCCGCCGTACGTGCGCCACCATCATTTGTCGGGGCCGGAGAAGAATCGCCTCAAGACGCGCGTGGCGGAATCGCTCAACATGGAGATTAGTGGCCTTGCGGGCCTTTATTGCTACTTCATGCTGCTGTGCCATGACTGGATGGAAGAGCAGGGGCTTGCCATCTGGCTCATCCCCTCGGAATTCATGGATGTAAATTACGGTTCCACCCTTCGGCGCTATCTTTGCGAGCGGGTGACTCTGCTGCATATTCACCGTTTCTGCCCAACGGACGTGCAGTTCACTGACGCGCTGGTGTCATCTGCCGTCGTAGTGTTTCGCAAGTCGCTCCCCCCAGCTGACCACCGCATTCGATTTTCCTTTGCAGGCCCGATCGCCAGCCCGAAGAGTGAGGCTTTCATTCCGCTTGATACGCTGCGCCGGTCACGGAAATGGACACAGTTCCCGGCTACCACAACCGTGAGCGACACGGGCGATCTGACCCTCGGAGAGATCTTCACCATCAAACGCGGGCTCGCCACCGGCTCCAATAACTTCTTCATCATGACGGAGGTGGATGCCAAGCGCTGGGAGATTCCGCGCCAGTTCCTCAAACCCATACTCCCTGGGCCGCGCTATATCACGACGGACATCATCGAGGCGCTTCCAGATGGAACCCCCGCCGTGTCTCCCCGGCTTGTTCTGCTGGACTGCAGCGAATCCGAGGAAACCATCAAGACAGAGTGGCCGCGATTCCACGAGTATCTACAACGGGGACGTGCGGAGGCAGTCCACGATGCCTATCTCTCCAGTCACCGCGCTCCTTGGTATTCGCAGGAGCAGCGTCCCCCGGCACCCTTCCTCTGTACCTATATGGGACGCGCCAGAAACGGCAAGCACCCGTTTCGGTTCATCTGGAACCGTTCGCAGGCGACCGCGCACAACGTCTACCTGATGCTCTACCCAAAGAGCCGCCTCCACGAGGCGCTCACGAATCACCCGGAGCTTGCAGCGCGGGTGTTCGAGGCACTCCAGAGCATTACGCCGGCACAGCTTCTCTCGGAGGGCCGCGTTTATGGCGGGGGCCTGTACAAGGTGGAGCCGAAGGAACTGGCGCAGATTCCCGCCCGCGCCGTGCTTGAGAGCATCGACGGACATGTCCGCATTGAGCATCAGGAAAAGCTCTTCACCTAAATGGTATGGATGTTCTCGAACAGAAGGCTGGGGACAGACGGGACGTACTCCAAGTTCTAATTCGCAAAAACGGATGAACGTCACGTCTGTCCCCAGGGTTCCCCCCGGTTTCCCCTACGACCTAAACCGCCGGCGGTGCGCGGTCAGGCGCTCGCCGACGTGGCCTGCAGGCGGCGCCAGAAGAAGTACGAGAGCCCCCAGAGCACGCCGCTGGCCGCCGCCCAGCCCCACGCCTCCGGGCCATCGTCGCGCGGCCGGCCGCCCGTTCAGTCGGTGCGTCGCCCGCTGCCCCACTTAGTGGCATACGGCAGCACGAACAAGCACAGACCGGTGAACATGAGCAAGGCGAGCGGGAACACCGCCAAGCGGCCCACCCTGGAGAATTGTCATTCCGAGCACAGCGAGGAATCGGCCACAGCCGAAAAGTAAAGCGAATCCAGGTTTCCTTCGGCCCCGATCACCCGATCATCGGATCGCCCGATCACCCGATCCGACACTCCCGTTGCACCAAACTCGCCAACCGTGGTCCACCGTGCCGCGAAAACGCCTCGAAACTCAGCGCCACGCACCTGAATTGTTTAGAAAATCAACCTCAGATGGGAAACTCCCAAAGCGCCGCCACCGCCCGATTCACCCCGAATCACCCGCGCCACGAATCAGATATGTAACAAGTGGTCCAACCCAGCCTTCTGACTCCTGACTACTGACTCCCGACTCCTCAAATTTTGATAAATATCTTGTTACGATGCATCACCCACGCCAGAACCAGGAACGCTAATACATAGGCGGACGCGTACAGCGCCGACGCATTCATCGGCTCCGCCAGCGGCGCAAACAGGTTGCGGTACACCCACGCCTTGTAGGTCAACCCCGGCCGGACATAATGCTTCACGCTGAGCACCGCCAGCGCGCTCGACGCCGCGTACACCGTGATCGCGTTGCTGCCGTACCATACAAACGGCGCGCCCCAGCGCCGCCATCCCCTGATCTCCACCATCCAGTAGCACAGCGCCAGCGCCGCCAGCGCGAACCCGCCGGTGAACAACACGTACGAGCTCGTCCACATGTTCTTGTTGATCGGAAACCACCGCCCCCAAAACTCGCCCGCGCCCATGCACAGCGCCCCCGCGATCACCATTCCCTGCACTTTGTTTGTTTGCCCTACCCTGGTCGCTCCCGGGGAAGCCTGCCCCGAAGCGTAGC
Source organism: Terriglobia bacterium (assembly GCA_020073285.1). Classification (GTDB taxonomy): domain Bacteria; phylum Acidobacteriota; class Terriglobia; order Terriglobales; family Acidobacteriaceae; genus JAIQGF01. The sequence continues at coordinate 10,237 of JAIQFM010000047.1, forward strand.
GAGGGGGCGCGATAGGGTGGGGATGTTGCTGATCTGCCCCTGCAGCCTGAAGCCTGGAGCCTGAAGCCTTCCCCAACCACTCCCCGGTAAACACTCCCATCAACGTGGTCACGATCGCCGGCAGCGTGCTCAGCACTCCCTCGGGATCGAAGCGGTGCGCGATCCACAGATGGTTGTACAGGAGCCAGCGGTCCAGCGCGCCCGCCAGGTTTCCGTCCATCGTCAGATCGTATCCCGGCACCCGCGTCATCAGCAGCCAGTACCCGACCAGCAGGCCGGCCGCAATCGCCACCCGCGCCCGCCGCCCGCAGTAAAGAACAATGACCGACGCCACCAGGTAGACCACCGCAATCCGCGGCAGCACCCCGTAGATTCTCACCGCATGCAGGTCAAACGACCTGCCCGCCAATGCGAGCGCAAAGCCAATCAGAAAAATAATGGCGCTGCGCCGCACCGCATGACGCAGCAACTGCGCCCGCGATGCCCCACGCGCCTGCCGCGTCGCGAACGACAGCACCATCGAAACGCCTACGATAAAGAGGAAGAAGGGAAAGATCAGGTCAGTCGGAGTCCACCCGTGCCACTTGGCGTGATCCAGCGGCCAGTACACCGCGTCCCAGTTCCCGGCATTGTTCACCAAGATCATCCCCGCGATCGTCATGCCGCGAAAGATGTCCAGCGAGATGAGCCGCCCCGGCATGGCGCCGGACGCAACTGTCTCCCCTTGGGTTTGGCTCGCGGTTGCGGAAATCGTGGTTGCCATCCGTGCCGCTATTCTATCCCCAATGCCAGCTTAGCCAAGCGACATTCCTCCCGCGGTGTGACCTGAGTGGCGGGCGCGAGAGCCAGTCGTGACCGCCGCCATCACGTCACAAGCACATGGCTCACCCGTCACAGCATTCTGTGTCCTCCCCGAATAGCATGACGCTACCGGTGCTCGATGCTGCAGGCAATGTTGTGGCTTTTTCTCGCCCTGGCCGCTTTCGCGCTGCTCAACGGCGCCTGGTTCAGGCTGTTTGTCCGCCTTGAGATGCGCCGCAAATCCGGCGGGCACGGCAAGGTGATTTCCATCGATACGCATCGCCTGCGCAAGCGGCCGGTCGCCGCATCATTCGCGAGGTGATTCCATGCCGGTACTTTTCGGACTGCTTTGCTTCCTCGTCGGCTGCGCGTTTTTCCTTGGCGGCCCCGCTCTCTGGGCGTACGCACGCTCTCTCCAGTTTCGCGAGCCGCGCACCATCATCTGCCCGGAAACGCGGCGCTGGGCCGAGGTCACCGTTGACGGCGGGCACGCCGCCCGCACCGAATTCGCCGGTCGCATCGAACTCCGGCTGCTGGCCTGCTCGCGTTGGCCGCAGCGCCGCGACTGCGATCAGGCTTGCGCGCCGCAAGTGCCTATGGTGGGCGACGACCGCCGCATCACTCCTTACACTCCTTTCGCCCTGGAGCCTCGCTTCTTACGGATCAACAACCCCGTCCGCATGAGCCCCACGTTGTACGCCCGCCTCGCCGCGCAATTGGCACCCCCATCCGCCCAGAGGTAGTCTGCTCGGATGGAGTGCCATCAAAGGGATCAGACCGGATCGGTGGAACAAGGCGTCGAATTGAGCGCCATACTGATAATAAAATACGCCGAAAAATAGCCGAAAGTGGAACAGTTAGCTAGGCAATCTATGTCTCATTGTGAGATTTCCACAATTGTTCCACGTGGAACATTTGTGGAAATCTTTCCTTGACAGCAGCCAGCGCCACGGACCTTCTTTTGAACACCTTCGAATGGTTTTCCACAATTGTTCCACGTGGAACAATTGTGGATCGCCATTTCGCCGTTGCTTCGGCTCACGCCCGGGGGTAACCTTGCTACCGCGAGCTCTCCGCCATACCCATGGGACGTATCATTGCCGTTGCCAACCAGAAAGGTGGCGTGGGTAAGACAACCACTGCCATCAACCTGGCCGCATCCTTCGCCGCCGCCGAGGTGGAGACGCTGCTCGTGGATTGCGACCCGCAGTCCAATACCACCAGCGGTTTGGGTTTTGCCCGCGATCCCGATCGCCCCAACACGTATCACCTCCTGACCGGCGCCGCCGCGCTCGACGCCGCCATCCAGCCCACCGAACTGGAGCAGCTCTGGCTGGTACCCTCCAACAGGAACCTGATCGGCGCCAACCTGGAGCTGGTGGAGATGGACCGCCGCGAGTACCGGCTCCGCGACGCGCTCGACGGTGTCCGCGAACGGTATCGCTTCGTGGTGCTGGACTGCCCGCCGGCGCTGGACCTGCTGACGCTCAACGCCCTGGTCGCCGCCGACACCGTCCTCATTCCCATGCAGGCGGAGTACTTCGCGCTGGAGGGAGTGAGCGAGTTGCTGGACACCATCGCGCGCATACGCGAGAGCCTGAACCCGGCGCTGGAGGTCGAGGGCGTGGTGCTCACCATGTACGACGAGCGCACCAACCTGGCGCAGCAGGTGGCGGCCGAGCTGAAGAATTTTTTTGGTGACAAGCTGTGCGCGACCACGGTGCCGCGCAACATACGCCTGGCGGAAGCGCCGAGCCACGGCAAGCCGGCGCTGCTTTACGACGTGCGCTCGCGCGGCGCGGAGGCATACATCCGCCTGGCGAAAGAGGTCATGGCGCGCGGAGCGAGTTCCGAGTTGGGAGCGGCGAGTAGCGAGCCGGTCGCCAGTGCCGAGCACGTGGAGGCGGATCCGGCAAAAGCTTGACCGCTAAGTACACCAGGGGCTGACGTTAAGAGAGTCAACGATGATCCAAGAGAAAAAGAGGGCGCTGGGCAGGGGATTGGAGTCGCTGATCCCGGCGGCGAGAGCAACGGCGACGACACTGGCACCGGTGGCCGCTCCACCGCAACCGGGTGGGGCGACCGGCACGCCAGCCGACGGCGGCGAGCATGTGCAGGAGATCCGGCTGGAGGAGATCGAGGCCAGCCCGTACCAGCCGCGACGACGGCAGGACGAGGCGGCGCTGCAGGAACTGGCGCAATCCATCCGGGCACAGGGCGTGCTGCAACCTATCGTATTACGATATATTTCCGGCGGACCAGTCGGTCTCCGGTCCCCTCGGCTGGGCTCGGGGCAGGCTCTGGTCGACGGCGGGAGCGGCGCTGGGGTTACCGCGCTCGACCACCCCAGCAGGCCAACGGCAGGCCTGCCGGGGACCCCGGGCGAGGGCGAGCGCGCTCCAACGCAGATCAAGTACCAGCTCATTGCGGGGGAGCGGAGGTGGCTGGCGTCGAAGCTGGCGGGGCGGATGACGGTGCCGGCGATCGTGCGCCAGGTGTCCAACGAGCAGGCCGTGGAGATGGCGCTGATCGAGAACCTGCAGCGCGAGGACCTGGACTGCGTGGAAATGGCATACGCGTTCGAACGGCTGAGCCGCGAGTTTGCCTTGACGCAGGAGGAGATGTCGAAGCGGACCGGCAAGGACCGCGGGACCATCGCCAACCTGCTGCGACTGCTGAAGCTGCCGCCGGAGATACGGACGGCGCTGGCGCGTCACGAGCTGAGCTTCGGGCACGCGAAAGAGCTGATGTCGATCGACGATCCGACGGTGATGACGGCGGCGGCGCAGAAAGTCATTCGCGAGAACATGTCGGTACGCCAGACCGAACTGCTGGTGAACCACCTGGTGTACCTGGGCCCGGTAAGCGAAAAAGAATGGAAAGAACGACAGAAGCAGGCGGAAGACCCAAACGTGCGCGCGGCGCGAATGGATATGGAGTCCAGGCTGGGATGCCGGGTAAAGATCGTGGATAAGAATGGGAAGGGAAAAGTGGTGATCGAGTACAAGTCGCTGGAGGATTTTGACCGGATCGTGGACGCGTTGGGGAAGTAGGCTCCAGGCTTCAGTCGCCAAGCTTCAGGCGGAGTGGAGTCGCTTGGTACCCATCTGCCTTATCGACTCCCTCGCGCCCGGAGCGTCTCGGCATGAAATTCCGTCAGCGCCGCACAGAGATCAACCGCCAGAATCAACAAAAACGCGAACGTGGCGGTGTCTTGGATCCAGTTGTGCCAGAGTGCAGGAGGGCGAAAGAATCTGAGACTCGCGCTGAGGCTGGTCGACTCGCCTTTCGAGAACGCGATGACCGCCCAGCCCAGTAGCCAGCCCACCACCAGGTTGAAGTAGTACAAGACCGGAAGGCCGACCGGATATTCGTGATAGGTAGGGGCGGGACTTAACGTCGCACGGAACACGGACAGCACCTCGACCATCGTGATCAGGAGGGCAAGCTGTACTGCTGTGACATCGACGTTGGGGGTCCCCACTAAGGCTGGAATGTGTACGTCACCTAGTAAGTGGTGCAGTCCGAGGGCGAGGAGGCGGGCCGGGAGGATGGCCAAGACGACCGCCCATAACAAACCGCCAAGCAAGCCCTCACCCATGACAAAGAACCGCCCAAGGCGACCGCGTGCCTTGGGCGTTTTCTTCGCCCACCGCGTCCGGGTGATGACGAAAAGCAGGCCGATCCACCAAGCGAGCGCTACATTGAAGGGACCCTTGGCTGCGTGGAACGGATCCTTGATTGCAGGAGAAATGCTTCCCCAGACCCGCCGGAGGGCGTGGAGGGTCCTTTCTTTCAAATCAGCGGACGATGGTGGCTGACAGCCGGCTGGGGGACGGTCCAAGTAAACGGCGCCTGCCCGATCCGCCAGCAGCTTGAGAGCGACCCTGAGCTCGCGTTGGAGGCCGCCAAACGAGGAGCGATAGACTCCCGCCAGGAAGCCGCCCACCACCAATCGACCCGACCGCCCGTCCTGATAGTGGAACTCCGCTGTCGTCGTCCGCCGCCAGGGGAAGCCGGCGCGTGTTGCGACGCACACAGTGTCGAGGCCGCCGAGCTCGGCTACGGTGATGGTCTCGCGGCGGAAGAATGCGGCGTATTCGACGCGCAGAGTCGACGGAGTCTGCTCGATCACCCAGAGGCCGTTCTGGTAGGGGTCGGAGCATGGCACATTGGTGATTGTGACGTCCACCAACGCGAGCAACACGAGCAGCAGGGTTTGCCTTTCAGCCCGCCGCACCATTCCCAGGATCCCCACTGAGAGGATCGACAGCGTGGCCAACCAATCGGCGGCCTCGATGACCGTAACGAGGATCACGGCAGGAAGAGAGTGCAGCCAGGCCGCCCCGGTCATTTGGACAATGTGAATCTCCCCCCAAGACGCGGAGTGCAACGTGGCCGTCCCAAAAGTCGCCAGATAGAGGCCCATCGTGATGGCTTGAATAGCCCACCACAGCAGGACGAAGATTTCCAACTGTGTGTTGGTTACTCCCCTGATGCCAGCCGCTTTCAGGCTCGGCTCGATGGCTTCCAGGAAAATATCTTCCGACACTGAGCACCGTCCGCCTTATCCCGTTCCCCCGACAGCCCGTGAGCTGATTAAGATAACCTACGAATCTTGTCCCAAACCCAAGCTGATACCGCCTCACACTCGTGAAGTCACTCGAAGGAATGTTACTCGAATCGTGGGCAACAATAGCGCACAACCGCGTGTGAACGAAGCAGTCATGGTGCTTTGTTCTATTTGTGGAACACCTCGGGTTGCCCACGCTTGTCGCTCCCGGGTTGGGAGCGACAGGGTAGGTACGTCCCTGACGGCACACAACTCTCAGCTCGTTCCCATGCGTTCTCGCTTCCGCGGGGTCCATTGCGACTCAATCTCGAGGGCAGATTTCCCTCAGCGGCTTAAAGCCTGCTCCAGATAGCAGCATCCACGGCGCGGCCGAAACCGCGCCCCTTCAAAGATCGACTTTTGAAGCGCTTTGCAGATGAGGTAGGCGCGGCGATTCGCCGGGAAATAGTTTCAGTTTCGAGTTGCAGATTCAGTGGGCGCGGCGTGGCAGCGCCTTTGATGTTCTTGTTCCACTTCGGGGTGGTCCCGCGTTAGATTTGGCGCGCAAACCAACCTCGAATTCAGGATGTTGTTCCACCGTTTGACGCGTGTGATTCGTGGCGAGGGTGGTACGGGGATAGGAACAATCCCACCCTGTCTCGCTAAACCCAGGCGGGACAAGGGTGGGGTATGCGCGGGTTAAGACTCCGAAACTGCTCGTTCGGAGCATGAAAGACGCGGGCCAGCAGCCCGGCTAAAACGCAATGGTGATCGCAATCCCCGGGCCAGGATACCTAGGGTTGAACATGTAGTAGCCATCATTACGGTAGTCCACGTAAACGTCGTCGGTTTGGTACCAGTTCTGTCCCCAGTATTCAGGCCACGGATCGACGGGACTGAACCAATAGCCACCGTACTGGAAACGCGGATTGCCGCCAACCACCATGAAGGGGAGACTGTAGACGCGGAAGCTGTGCTCCCGCCCATAGTAGCTACGGAAATATGGGTCGGGAATACGGTAGCCGTGGTAACCGCCGCGCTGCTGCCAGGTGCGGTGTTCGGACTGCCAGCTTCTGCGTGCGCGATACTGCTGCCAAGTGGCCCGCTGTTCGCGTTGATGTTCCGGCGTGGCCCGCTGCTGCGCACGCTCCGCGCGCGGTTGCCGCTGCGGTGCGGGTCTGGTAGCGTGCTGCTGCTGGGCGTGCTGTGGCTGAGCGTGCTGCTGCTGGGCGTGCTGTGGCTGCTGCCTGTAGTCGTCCTGCCGTCTTGGTTGCTGGGCGTGCTGTGGCTGCTGCTTGTTGTCGTTCTGCTGTCTTTGCTGCTGGACGTGCTGTCGCTGCTGCTCAGGCCGAGCTTGCGGTGCGGGTCTCTGTTGCTGTTGCCCGCCTTGCTGGCTTTGCGGCTTGGCTTGCGACTGGCCTTTGTTTTGCTGCTCGGACTTCCCCTGCCTTTCGCCCTTGCCTTGCCTTTCTGAATGGCCCGGCTTGTCGCCCTGCTGTGCGTAGGCAGGCGCTGCGGTCCCAAGCAGCAAGAATAGAGATAATGCGGTGCTGATGACTCCTACTGGCTTCATTTATGTGCGCTCCGTTTCAGCGATGTGCTACCTGCGTTCCTTCTCAGCGCGAAGTACGGTCGGCTGACGACGAAGTCAGCGACCAACCACAGACGAATCTTGGGAATAAGTTGGGACAGTGTGTCTCCCGGCGGCGAAGGTGTCAAGGGTTTGCGCTGGCGGTGGAAGAGCGGTTAGATATACTGGGTTCACGGAACGGTGAAGAGTGGGGATATGGCCGACAAAGTCACCAAGAGCGACGCGGAATGGCGGAAAGAGCTGACGCCCGAGCAATACCACGTCACCCGGGAGCACGGCACCGAGCGCGCGTTCACCGGCGAATTTTGGCATGACAAGACGCCCGGAGTTTATGCCTGCGTATGCTGCGGCGAGCCGCTCTACAGCTCGGAAAGCAAGTTTGATTCGGGCACGGGATGGCCCAGCTTCTGGGCGCCGATCCAGCCGGAGAGCATCGCGCAGAATAGCGATCCGAGCTTCGGCATGATGCGGACGGAAGTGCGCTGCGCGCGCTGCGACGCCCACTTGGGGCATGTTTTCCCCGATGGGCCGAAGCCTACGGGCACGCGCCACTGCATCAACTCGGCCGCGCTTAAGCTGCTGCCGGAAAAAAACCAGCGCGCCGGGTGATTCGCGCCGGCGCCTGTCAGGCGGCGCGCTGGTGGTGATTCACGTCGTCCGTGTGCCGCCTGGGCTCCGACCATTGGCCGCCGCCGAGGATCACGACGACAGCAGCGAGGAACAAGGCCAGGAAGAGCAGCAACACGAGCGTCATGGCGGAGGCGTTCGTCATGGCACCACCTCCTCCATCTATGATGACCCCATTCTTCATGCCGTTGGCCGATTATTCGCGGTGACGGGGGTTGTAGCCTGGTTCATTTTGGGAATGGGCGCGCGGTGGCAGGCGCGCACCTGTCCCGGTGGGTGCGGGGGTAAACTCGCAGTTGGGAGCCAGCCATGGCACATCAACAGCAAATCTCACTGCACACCCGCGGCCCCGGCGACATGCAAGACCTGACCGAGCAGGTCGCGTCCATCGTGGCCGCCTCGCGTGTGCGGACGGGCATGGTCAATGTGTTCAACGTTGGCTCCACCGCCGCGGTGGGCACGATCGAGTTCGAGCCCGGCCTGCAGCGCGACCTTCCGCAAATCCTGGATAAGCTCATCCCGCCGAGCCGCCACTACGGCCACGAGCAGGCGTGGCACGACGGCAACGGCCACTCGCATCTGCAGGCGACTCTGCTCGGACCGTCGCTGACCGTGCCCGTGGCCGACGGCAAGCCGCTGCTCGGAACCTGGCAGCAGATCTTCCACCTGGAATGCGACGTTCGGGGGCGGCAGCGGACCGTAGTGGTCACGGTTGTTGGGGACTAGCCGTATCTTAGGACTTCGGATTCAAGGACTTAGCGCTCCCCGGAACGGCCCCGGCAGAACTGGGGGCAACCGCAACAGCGGCGATGGCACGCGCACGCCGAATCGGTAGTACAAGCCCCCATAATCAAAGGTGCACGTCCTTCCGTAAGTATCGCAACTCGCGACATAGGTTCATCCTTGTTGCCAGCGAATGTGGGGACGTTGCGCGTGCATCAGGCGGGGTCCCCGCGCAGGAGGACTACATGCTCCAGGACCTTGCGCCCCAAGGCAGCCAGGGACCGACACGGCTGCTGCGCTTTCCCATTCAGTTGCCGATGCGTTACCGCCACGCCGGCTCGTTCCAGTGGTATCGCGGGGTCACCGACGACATCAGTTGCTCGGGCATGCTATTCCGCGGGCCGGTGCCGATGGACCTGTTCTCACCGGTGGAAGTACGCCTGATGCTGCCGCGGCAGATCACCGGCGACGCGGCCGCGACCATGCTGTGCGGCGGCTTCATCGCGCGCGTGCTGGACAGCAAGCCGTCGCTAGAAGAAGCGCACCTGGCAGCCACCTTCACGACGTACCGGCTGCTGACCACCAACGGGCAGCGGCGTGACGAGGTCAACCTTTCGGAGAACGCCACCGCCGCGACCCGCGATGACTTGATCGGGCAGTTCGTGCACGAGTTCCGCAACATGCTCGAGGTGGTGATCGGCCACGCCGATCTGCTGCTGATGCGAGAAGACCTGGACACGTCGGTGCGCACCTCAGCCATGCGCATACGCGACGCCGGCGAGCGCGCCGCCACGCTGACCAAGGCGCTGGGAGGGTAGCCGGTCGCGAGTTTCCCGATGCGAATTCCGGCGCCTCGTACTCGCAAACTCCGTACGGTCTCGCTCCTTGGTAACTTGCCGCTCCGTTAATACAAGGTTAACTTCGACTCTGCATCAGGGGAGAAGACCATGGCTCACTCCGATGTGGGAATTGCAGGCCCGGCGCCGTCATTCCGCGAACTACGCCGCTGGCCGCGCCTCAAAATCCGGGTGCCAGTCACGGTAATCCTGCGCAAGTCCAACAAAACGGTGTACGTGGACGGCCGCGGCACCGACCTCAACCAGGGCGGTATTGCCGTCTTTGCCGGGGCGGAGTTGGCCATCGGGGAAGAGGTCGAGATCAGCTTCACGCCGCCCTATCGTGGCGAGCCGCTGGTGGCGCGCACCTTCGTCCGCAACCGCCGCGGGTATATCTACGGGATGGAGTTCATTCAAGACAGCAAAGAGGACGCCATGCGCGTGGAACGCATCCGCCAGGTGCTGCGCGCGCTGGGCACGGAAGTGGCGTAAGCCATTTCCGATTGAAGACTTGAGTTGGAAGGTTGCACAGGAAGCTCGGCGAACGCCGGGCTTCTTTTGTTGACGAATGAGCGATTGCAGATTGGCGTTTTGCCCTGCCTGGCGCGCCCGCGCAGCTCCGCGCGATAAAATACGCAGGCATGGATTCGAAAGCAAATCAGGTTTATGTGACCCGCTCGGGGTTGCCGCTGCGCGTCGCGCTGGACTGGCCGTTTCACCGATCGCACTCCGGCGCCGACTTTCACGTGCTCCACGGGGCGGTGTCGCTGGAAAACAGCGATGCCGGCGCGCACGCGCTGGTCGCCCTGCAACTGACGGTTACGGTGCGCGAGGTGCTGCCCTCGCTGGAGCCAGACGATGCGGAAGCGCCGGCCATCAACACGGTGCGCAAGGCGGTGGACCGCAAGGAACTGGAGTTTCTTAAGACGCCGAAGCGCGTGCCCGTGCCCTTCAACAGCCGCGCCTACGACTTCAAACGCAACCGGTGGGCCTTTGGCGAGGCAAGCGACGAGGAACGGGCGGCGCTTCTGCTGCGTAAAGTGTTTTGGGAAACAAAGCGAGGCGCCTCGCGCGTCTATTTATGCGACCTAGCGGACGCGCAGTACCTGGATACCACGCCGGAGCACCTGATGGTCGTCGCCCGCGGGTTACCGGAACTGCGAGTTTCGGGAGAGTACGCCGAGGCGTCTCCGGAGTTGATGGCGCGGGGAAACGAGATGGAAGAGCAGGCGCGGATGGCGCGGGAGGAGTTGGAAAAGAAGCACGCGTTTGAGAGAGGGTAGGAGATTGGAGAGTGACGAATCACAAACCATACTCGCATTCCTGCAGACGTTAGGGGTCCTTCGACTCGGGTTTCCCGCGCACGACCACCCCAGCACGCCAAAAGCAGGCGTGCCGGGGACCCCGGTTACGAAAGCGCGCGGGAACCCTCCCTCGCTCAGAGGTTGTGACTTTATTGTTTCTGCGCAGAAAGCGACACTGAAAACAAAAGTCTTAGGTGGCCCAAAAGGCGCATAAATCGAAAAAAGTCACAAGCTCTCAGGATGACAGCTGCTGATTTTTTCGCAAAACCTAAGGGACGACTTCGATCAGAGGTTTGGCGCGGGGAAGAACCTCACCGATGAGGGTGGCAGGAACACTCTTCGCACGCAGTGCGCTGAGCAAGTTATCCGCGGCGTCGCTCGCCACCGAAATCAACAGGCCGCCGGCGGTTTGCGGGTCAAATAGCAGGGTGCGGATTTCATCCGCGACGGCGGCATCGAATCCCACCGCGCATTCCGCGAACTCGCGATTATTCTTCAGCCCGCCGGGAATATAGCCGGCGCGCACACATTCCAGCGCGCCCGGAAGCAGCGGAACCGATGAAGCGTGAATGCGAAGCGAGATGTCGCTGGCGAGGGCCATCTCGCGCGCATGGCCAATGAGACCGAAGCCGGTGATGTCGGTGAGGGCGTGAACGGTCGACGGTCGACGGTCGACGGCGTTGAATTCCGCGATTTCTTCGGATGCGGCTTTGTTCAGCGTGGTCATCGAAACGGTGGCGGCGTCAATCCAGCCTGGGTCGGCCTTGCCTTTCTTGATCGCGGTGGAGATCACGCCCGTGCCCAGGGCCTTGGTAAAGATCAGGCGATCGCCCGTGCGCGCGCCTGCGTTGGTGAGCACGCGATCCGGGTGAATGGTGCCGGTGACGGCGTATCCGAACTTCATTTCCTCGTCGCGAATCGAGTGCCCGCCGACGATCGTGCAGCCGGCTTCGATCATCTTGCTGAGCCCGCCGGCGAGGATTTGCTCCAGCACGTCGAGGTCGCCCTTGTCGGGGAAGCAGACCAGGGTGAGCGCGTTGAGCGGGCGACCGCCCATGGCGTAGACATCGCTGAGCGAATTGGTGGCCGCGATCTGGCCGAAAGTGTAAGGGTCGTCCACGATCGGGGTGAAGAAGTCCACCGTCTGGACGAGCGCGAGGTCGGGTGAAATTTTGTACACGCCGGCGTCGTCGGCTTTGTCAAAGCCGACCAGAACGTTGGGGTCCTGTTGCCGGGCTAATTTCCCAAGCACCGCGTCCAGCGCCGCCGGACTAAGCTTGGAAGCTCAACCCGCAGCCTTCACCTGCTCGGTGAGGCGGATGGGCTTGGTGGCCATGACGACATTGTAATACCTGGGGATTTGTCGCAGAGGACGCGGAGGAAAGGAATGGAAGACGGTACATTCGTGAGGACCGCAGGGGTCCTTCGACTCGGACGCGGTCAACTGCGCGCGCGGGTCTTGATGCGGATGGGAGAGCCGACGAAGCCGAAGACGCGGCGAATCTGGTTCTCCAGGAAGCGCTCGTAGGAGAAGTGGAGCTTGACGGCGCGGTCGGTGAACAGGACAAAGGTTGGCGGCGAGGTCCCCGCTTGCGTCATGTACAGGATCTTCACGCGGCGCGAGTAGGGCACCGAGGCGCGGTCGAAATCGACGCTGTGCACGAAGCGGTTCATGGCTGCCGTGGGAATTCGTTTGCGGCGCTCGGCCGCCACCTGCGTCACCAACTCGAAAATTTTGTCCACGTTCTTGCCCGCTTTGGCGGAGACGAAGACCACCGGCGCGTAATCCAGAAACTTCAGTCCTTGCCGCAGCTCCTCTTCGTAGACGTGGCGGTCGGCGGGCTTGTGACCGTTGCCGCTGCCGGCGCGTGCCGCCAGCCGGGCATTCATGCTGCCGCGGCGATAGGCGACGCCGCCGCGATGGCGCGTGGTGGCACGGCGCACCTGCTCATCTTCTTTCTTTTTGGCGATCAGGTCCCATTTGTTGACCACGATAATCACCGAGCGTCCGCTCTCGTGCGCGTAGCCGGCGATGTTGGCGTCGAGCGCGGTGGCGCCCTCGGCGGCGTCCACCACCAGCAGCGCGATGTCGGCTTGTTCCAGATTTTTGCGCGCCATCACCACGGAAAGTTTCTCGGCAACCAGCTTGGTCTTGCCTTTGCGCCGGATGCCGGCGGTATCGATAAAACGATAGCTACGGCCGCCGCGCTCCACGATTTCGTCCACCGCGTCGCGCGTGGTGCCGGGAGTAGAGGAGACGATGGCGCGATCGGTTGCAGTCAGCGCGTTCAGCAGGGTGGACTTGCCCACGTTGGGCCGGCCGATGATGGCGACGCGTGTCTCGCGTTGTGTACGCGCGTCCTCCGATCGACCACCCTCGGCCTCAGTTTCCGTGCCTTCGCCCTCGATCGGGGTCCCCGGCAGGCCCGCTATCTCCCTGCTGGGGTGCTCGAGCGCGGTTTCGTGCGTGTCGTGCGGTACCTCTACCGTGATCGTTTCTTCGGTTGCTCCCGTGCCATTCGTCTTGGGCAGCACGTCCATCACCGCGTCCAGCAACTCCGCCACGCCCAGGCCGTGCTCCGCCGATACGGGATAGAGGTTGCGAATACCGAGCTGGCGAAAATTTTCCGCGCCCGCCTCGAGCTTGGGCGTGTCGATCTTGTTGACCGCGAGAAACAGCGGTTTCCCGCTGCGAATCAGCAAGCGCGCCAGGTCGATGTCGGGCGCGGTCAGCTCGCTGCGGCCGTCCACGACCAGGACGACGGCGTCGGCTTCGTCGAGCGCCACGCGCGCCTGGCGAAAAATTTCCGCCGGCATCTCGTCTTTGTCTTCCGGGACGATGCCGCCGGTGTCAATGACGCGCAGGCGCCGCCCGCTCCAGTCAGCCTCGCCGTAGAGGCGATCACGGGTGATGCCGGGCTCGTCGGTAACAATGGCGCGCCGCCGTCCGATGAGCTTGTTGAAGAGCGTGGATTTCCCCACGTTCGGGCGACCGACGATGGCGAGGGTCGCGAGGCGCGTGGCGGATTGGGAGGAGTGTGGCATTTGCCGATTTGGCGATTTACTGATTTGCCGATTGGCAGAGGTTAGCGACTGAAGTCACCCAATCGGCAAATCGGCAAATCGCCCAATCGGTATCCAGCTATTATAAGGATGCCGTCCCCAGTCACCGTGTCCACGTCCTCCCAACCCGCGACCAGCGCTACCTTCGGCTCTCTGTACAGCTTTTTTGCGCCCGGCGGCCTGCTGTCGAAAACGCATCCCGCATACGAGTTCCGCCGCGGGCAGTTGCAGATGGCGGAAGAGGTCGGAAAGGCGCTGGCGGAAAAGCGTCACCTGATCGTCGAGGCCGGCACCGGCACCGGCAAGACTCTCGCTTACCTGCTGCCGGTGATTCGCAGCGGCCAGCGCGTCATTATTTCCACCGGCACGAAAACTCTCCAGGAACAGCTCTTCTACAAAGACGTTCCATTTCTGGCGCAGCACATTGGCGAGCTCAAAGTCTGCTACATGAAGGGACGGAACAATTATCTGTGCCGCAAGAAACTCTACGACCTCACCAATCAGCCCGTGCTCAGCGGCCTGGAGGAGATCGAGCAATACCGCGCCATCTCCGAGTGGGAGAAGACGACCAAGACCGGCGACCGCTCCGAGCTGGTCACCATCGCCGACGCCAGCCAGCTCTGGCCCAAGCTGGATGCGCGCGCCGAGGCCTGCATCGGCCAGAAGTGCCAGCAGTTCGACCGCTGCTTCATCACCGAGATGCACCGCAAGGCCGCCGAAAGCGACATCATCATCGTCAACCACCACCTCTTCTTTGCCGACCTGGCGGTCAAGATGGCTGCCGACTACGCGCCCGACGCCGGCGTCCTGCCCGAGTGCGCCGCCGTCATCTTCGACGAAGCGCACGAACTGGAAGACGTGGCCACTAGTTATTTTGGCGTCAGCGTCAGCACGCCGCGCTTCGAAGAACTTGCCCGCGACGTGGACGGCACGCTGCAGAAGAAGCAGCTCGCCTCGGCCGCGCTGCTGCAGTCCACTGCCACCTTGCGCGAGCACGCGCAGCGCTTCTTCTCGCTGCTGCCGCCGGGAGAGGGACGGTTTGCGTTCTGGAACCGTCGCGCGTTCCTGGAGGAAAACGGCGACGAGTACCAGGCGGTCATGCGCACGCTGGGGCGGCTGCAAGCGGAACTGCAAAAGATCAAGAACAAACCCGACGAGCTGCACATGCTCATCCGCCGCGCTCAGGAAATCCAGGTGCATCTCGGATTCGTCATGGAGAACCAGGACAAGAACACAGTGTTCTGGATCGAGCGGAGAGGCGGAGGTTTCTCGACTCGGACGCGCCGTGAGAATTCTGGAGACGGTAGGGGTCCCTCGACTCGCACGGCCCCTTCGGCTTCGCTCAGGGCAGGCTCCAGCGGGCCGCGCTCGCTCGGGATGACAGGAAGTAGGCAGCATGTGTTCCTGCAGGCGACGCCCATCGATGTGTCACAAATCCTACGCGAATACCTGTTCGACAAGCTGGAGACCGCGGTGCTCACCTCGGCCACGCTCGCCGTCAGCAATGGTTTCGACTACACTCGCAAGCGCCTCGGCCTGGAGCACGCGCGGGAGCTGGTGGTGCCCTCGCATTTCGACTACGAATCGCAGGCCATGCTCTACATTCCGCCCGACCTGCCCGATCCGCGCATTCCCGAGTTCGCCGCGAAAGCCGCCGAGCGCATTCGCCGGCTGCTGGAGATCACGCAGGGCCGCGCCTTCTGCCTGTTCACCAGCTACGCGCAGATGCACGACATCCACGACCGTCTGCTCGCCGAACTGGCGTACCCGGTGATGATCCAGGGCCAGGCGCCGAAGAACGCGCTGCTGGAGGAATTCCGTTCCACGCCCAACGCGGTGCTGTTCGCGACCGCGTCGTTCTGGCAGGGTGTGGACGTGCAAGGCGAGCAGTTGAGCTGCGTCATCATCGACCGCCTGCCGTTCGCCGTGCCCAACGATCCAGTGGTCGCGGCGCGCATCCGCGCCATCGACGCGGCAGGCGGCAACGCCTTCTTCGATTACCAGGTGCCGGCGGCGGTCATCACCCTGAAGCAGGGCTTCGGGCGTCTGATCCGCTCGCTGCACGACCGCGGCCTGCTGGCGCTGATGGATAACCGAATTTTGAAGAAGCAGTACGGGCGCGTATTTTTGGAGAGCTTGCCGAAATATCGCAGGACGACACAGTTGGCGGATGTGGAGAAGTTCTTCGGCGTGGTTTGACCGTCTCCTCCGAGGTTGCATTTAACCTCTTGCAGCCGGAATTGGTTTCTGCGACAGTTGTGAAACAGCCATGGCTACAAAACCTATACCGTCGAAGCCCGCACCAGGACGTAAGAATGGGGCCGTTGAGCAGCTGACCGAGCGCCTGAGCTCAGCGCTAGAACGCCGGTTAGAGGGCGTATCCGCGGCCGAACGTGCCGAGGTGACGCGCAAGCTGCGCGCGCTCGCTTCTAAGAGCCGCGGAGCTCCCGGAAAGCGCTGAGAAACTCTTTCCCTTCTGGCGTGTCCTCGTTGATTCCGCAGATCCTTAATGCTTTCCGAAAGTCTTCTTCGCTGCCCGTATGCAGGATGGCGCAGATCAGCCTTCCGTTCGAGTTTCTCCTCGTCAATGTGATGGCGGCGGAAGTCGGTGGACTTGGCGAGTTCGCGCTGCAGGTCGTCCGCCCGTGCCGAACGCGGTGGCTTTTTTCCCTTATCCATCTTCCGGAGAAACGCGCGATTATACATGCGGAGGGGGACATGCGCATCGGCAGAACTGGTAGGCAATTCTGCGTGGTTTTCATTGTGGGGCAGTGTCTTCTGTCTTGGACGGCCGTGGCACAACCACCGAGCGAAGACCAGAAGGGTACGATTCGGCAGCTTCTCGCCACCCAGGTGGACGCTTGGAATCGCGGCGATCTGGAAGGCTTCATGGCCGGCTACTGGAAGTCGCCTGAGCTGTCGTTCATCTCCGGCGCCACCGAGACGCGCGGCTGGCAGCCCACGCTGGACCGCTATCGCAAGAAGTACCAGGGCGAGGGCAAAGAGACCACCCCAGCCGGCGCAAAATCGGCGCCGTCCGGGGGCCCCGGCGACATGGGCAAGCTCGATTTTTTCGACCTGCGGGTCGAGATGCTCGCGGCTGACGCCGCATTCGTACGCGGCCACTGGCATTTGAAGATGAAGAATGGCGACGAACCGGGCGGACTGTTCACCTTAATATTGCGCAAATTTCCCGACGGCTGGAAAATTATCCACGACCATACATCGTGAGAAACGGGAGTCAGTGGTTAGGAGTCAGGAGTCGGCAAAACAGTCCCCGCTGACTCCTGACTACCGACTCCTCGGTTATTCTGATAGCTTGGCGCGTAGCGGAGGAGTAATTGCGCGAAGTCGGACATTATCGCGTGCTTGAGCGCATCGGATCCGGCGGCATGGGGACGGTCTATGCCGGCGAGGACATCAATCTCGGCCGGCGGGTCGCGCTCAAGTTCCTCTCCGTCGAGCTGGCGGCCAACGCGGAGGCGCTGGAGCGATTCAAGCTGGAGGCGCGCACCGCGTCGTCGCTCAACCACCCCAACATCTGCACCATTTACGAGGTCGGCGAGTCCGAGGGCGAGTACTTCATCGCCATGGAACTGATCGACGGCGAGCCGCTGGACCGATACCTGGCGCACCATCGGCCGGACTTGCAGGAAATGCTGGACCTCGCCATTCAAATCGCGGACGCCCTGGACGCGGC
>JAIQFM010000243.1 GCA_020073285.1 Terriglobia bacterium
TCTCCATCGGCCACGCCGTTCGCCTCCTTAGTTGCAGACATCTCGGCCACAGCCCCCCTTGCTGGCAAACCTGCCACGCGCCCACAGATTTCTCCATCGGCCACGCCGTTCGCCTCCTTAGTTGCAGAGATGGGATTCCAGAAGGAAACAGGTGTCAGCAGTACTCCCAAAACGGCCAAGAAGAAGCCGACCTCTCAAAAAGATAGCGGTCCGGTTGGACCTTTGGGAGATCCGGCGAGACCCAATCAAATCGTCGCCCCAGTGCCGGCGCCATCGCCCGTTGCGGTTGCGTTCCTCCAGAAAGCAGCCCGGAGCATTACAACGGCTGACCCGAAGGATGGCAAATTTTCTCAGGCGGGCGATGGCGCAGAGCAGGTCGAAAGGACTGGCGCGTCTCTGTCTCGGGGATCAATCGCTGCGAACGTCGCGCCGGAGTCAATCGACACGCTGACCGCCCTCGCGGGAGGAGCAACTGAGCCAAAGCGCAGCGTTCCGACGCTACCCACTGATCCGACGCTGCCCACTGGCACCCCAGAGATGAAACCCGAAATGAAAGTGGATGCAACCAGTACGACCGACCATGCGACTCAGGAAACTGGCCTTGTCGATAACAAGGCTGTGCCTCCTGCGGCTGCCGGTGCGGAACTGCCTCCCTTGCCATCGGGTTCGGTCCGCGGGAGAGCGCCGCACCAGTCCATGGAGAACAAGCCAGGTTCGGCGCGCAACGTAAGTCAGTCGAGAACTCTGCAGAAACCGTCCACGGATACTCTTGCGACGAAGGAACCTGGAACTGTGGAAGCACCCCAGGGACCGGAGGCAACAGTATCGACAGGCCGCAAGCGCGCCGTAGATGACGATGCACAGGCTTTGAAAACACCTGTCCACGACGCGGCCCCGGCCGCAGCAGCCGCGGACGATGCTCAGCAATCGCAAAACACCAAACCTGCGCCGACTCGCGTCGAGGTTGGCTCCACAGCCACGGCTGCAACCGATGCCGCAGCCTCGACAACGGCACGCGTGCCTGTCTCAGCCGCGGATGCTACGACTGCCGATAAGCCGCTGGCCGACGCGAAGGAGCCGGTGACGGCAGTCACCGCCGCCGTGCATGCAGCGGACGTCGTGCAACCGCTCGAAGCGCGCGAAAAAACATTCCCCCAGCATGGGGCCGAATTTAGTCGAGACGTGTTCACCTCGTCCGACCGGCTCAGCACGACTACCCCGGCTGAACGGATGGTCAATACGGCCCACATGATCAACACGCTGCAGCGTAGCGAATTGTCCGTGGGAATTCGTACGGAAGGCCTGGGCTCGGTAGAGGTGCATGCCGCCATGCAAGGAAACCGTCTCGGCGCCAGCATCGTGGCCGACCACACTGACGTCCAACACGCGCTCGGCTCGCAAATGAGCAACCTGGAACACGCGTTGCGCCGGCACGATCTCGAGTTGGAACAACTCAGCCTCAACAGTCGTTCCGGCGGTGATGTTCTCGATCCGGGCAGCGGAGGGCAGCAATCGGAAGGCGAGGAACACAGATTTCGGCCGTCCCTGCCTGCCACCCCGAGCGCCGCGATGCGAAGAGCGTCCGACGAGGAATTCGACACTAACCCTCAATCCCGTGCGGGTTTGAGCCTGCACGCTTGAAAGTTGTGAGGACAAGAAAATGGACGTTTCGAGTGTTACCAATACGACGGCGCCGCAAAGCGATGCCAGTGCAAATCAACTCACCGGGGACTCATTCCTGACGCTCCTGGTGGCGCAACTGAAGTCGCAGGACCCGACGGCGCCGACGGATCCCACGCAATTTGTCGGCCAACTGGTCGAATTCAACAGCCTGCAGCAACTGATCGAGATTCGGCAGACGCTGCAGGATGCCGCGACTGCGACCACGACCACCACATCCTAGAAGACTTGTCGCCCATGAGGAGAAACCGCTATGCCATCGTTTTCGATTCCGCTGTCTGGTCTTAACTCGGACTCGCAGGCACTTTCTGCGATCGCCAACAATCTGGCCAACCTCAACACGGTCGGATACAAGGCAACTCGCCCCTTGTTCCGTGACCTCTATTACCAGCAAGTCGGCACTACCGGCGGGGGCGATCCAATTCAGGTTGGCGCCGGAACGGCCCTTGCGTCGAATGGCTCCGTTTTCACACAGGGAAGCAAAGACAACACCGGGGTGCCCACCGACGTCGCCATCCAGGGAGACGGCTTTTTTGCTGTGCAGAAGGATGGGATGCAGTTGTTCACTCGCGCCGGCAATTTCAGCCAGGGTCCGGATGGCGCGCTGGTGGCGACCGACGGCTCGAACGTGTTGGGATACTCCGCCGCAAATGGGGTCATCGATCCGAATCAGCCGGTGGGGCCGATCACCATTGCGCGCGGCCAAGTAACGCCGGCCAACGCGACCACCACGGTGCAATTGGGAATGAACCTCGACTCCAACGCCGCCATCGGCGACACCTTTAGCACGCCCTCGCCGATGTACGATTCCCTGGGCGCGCAGCACGTGCTCACGTTCAATTTCACAAAGACGGCGGCCAACGCCTGGGATTACAACGTCTCCATACCCGCGGCGGACGTGGGAACGACGGGGCCTCCGGTTGTCGTTTCCTCGGGAAGTTTGGGCTTTGATGGAACAGGTACACTGGTCTCGCCGCCTGCCGACGTGACCGGCGTGAACATCACGGGTCTCGCCGATGGCGCCAATGACGCCAGCATGACATGGACGCTGTTCTCGGCAGGAGTGCCGGTCGTCACCCAGATGGCCGCTCCCTCCGCGGCAGCCAACTCCCACCAGGATGGTTATCCTTCCGGGTCGCTCCTGGACTTCAACATCGGTTCCGACGGCGTGATCGAAGGGAACTTCAGCAACGGACAGACGCGCGCGATCGGCCAAATTGCGATCGCATCGTTCGCCAATCCCGAGGGGCTTATGAGCACCGGCTCGAACTCATTCCAGGAAACGCTGGCGTCCGGGACGGCCAGCATCGGCGCTCCCGATTCCGGCGGTCGCGGAAGCCTGGTCGGCGGCTGCTTGGAACTGTCCACCGCCGACATTGCTCACGAATTCGCGCAGTTGATCCTGGCCCAGCGCGGGTACCAGGCCAACGCCAAGGTGGTGACGGCTTTCGATGAAATCACTCAGGACACCATCAACCTGAAGCGCTAGGTCGGGTCGTTGCCGAGAGAACTTTAATGAGACCCGCTTAAGGTCGCCCCGCTTCTCGTTCGCGAGAACGGGGCGGCCGCCAACATGATTGCGCAGCGGCCCTGCAACCTCACTCTCCACAACAGCTTGCGAGGGCTGAAACATTGACGGCAGACGTGACCCTTTTGGTTAAGTGATTGCTTCTGTCGTCGCTGTATGGCTGACGAACAGGTCGCTCCCCCTCCCGTCCCCGAAAGCGGCAGAAAGAAGTTGAAGATTCTGTTGATCGCCGCCGTGCTTCTGGCGGGAGCGGGTGGAGCGCTTTTCTACCTGACGCGGCCCCAACCTGCGCATGCCTCCCCGGAGGAAACCCGCGCTCCGAAAGCGGTCCTCCATCTGGACGAATTCGTGGTCAACCTTGCCGATGAAAACGACAGGGCTTTTCTCAGAATCGGGATCCAGTTGGGGCTCGCCCACGAATTACGTAAGGGCGGTGAATCGAAAACGCTCGAACTTGTGCCGCCCATCCGAGACGCCATCCTGGGAGCTCTGACGCAACACAAAGCTGACGATCTGCTGACAACGCAAGGCAAGGCGGCCCTCAAGCAGGCCATTATCAACGCCGTGAATCAGCGTCTGCCTGAGCTCGGCGTGCAAGATGTCTACTTCACGGAGTTTCTGGTGCAACGGTGACATCAGTACAACAACTTCCGCCTGCGCCAGCGCAGGAAGAAACCATTGGCTGGTCGCCGGAGATCCTCGCGCTGGACTGCCAATTGTCGGTGGAGATCGCCGTTCCCCACTTCACCGTGCGAGAACTGCTGCGCCTGAACCGCGGTTCGATTGTTGCGACGCAGACGAAGCAGGCGGTCGATGTGCCGCTCCTGGCCAATGGCGAGATGCTGGGTGTGGCCGAGTTGGATGTCGTTAACGGCAACCTCGCCGCTCGGATCACGGAGGTTTTGTGACGCACTCGAAAAAATCCGGCAAGCCCAAAACCTGCGCCCGCCGAGCCAAACCGAAGTATCGCCATGCGGTTCAACAATTGTCCGCCGCTTTTCGGCTGATCGCCACGCGGGTCGTGACCGCATTGCGCAACACGCGCATCTCGAAACGCTCTCGACGGCTCCGCCTGTCCGAAGTGCTCCCCCTCGGCGGCCGGCGATTCATCGCCCTGGTGCGCGTCGATGCGGATGAATTTCTCGTCGGCGCAACCGGCGACAGGTTATCCCTGCTGGCACGCATTGCTGACCAGCAACCTGTCGCTTTGCTTTCAGAAGCGAACCGCTTCGAGGTCATGCCGGGAGCAAAAGTGCAATGAGCCAGACCGCCCTACGCTATGGAGCAGTTGTTGCAGTACTCATCCTCCTGGCCAGCAGGGCGGTCGCGATGCCATCGCCGACCCAAGCCCCTCTTCTCCGGCAGCCTGGTATCGGGGACCTGTCGAGCACCCTCACAAACAACAGCCCCTGGTCGATTGTCATCCTGCTGACCGTCCTTACTTTGCTTCCGGCGCTGCTGCTTGCGATGACGCCCTTCGCGCGGTTGTTGGTGATCTTCCACTTTCTTCGGCAGGCATTGGGAACCCAGAACATTCCGACCAACCAGACGCTGATCGGCCTTTCCCTGTTTCTGACCTATTTCCTGATGCAACCGGTCGGCGTTGCCGTATACAACAACTCGATCGAGCCGTATCAAAAAGGCACGCTCGCCCTTGCCCCAGCGGTTGAACGCGGCACCGCACCCATCCAGAGCTTCATGCTGAAGTACGCGCGCGAGAAAGATCTTGCACTGTTCGTCGAGTTGG
>JAIQFM010000244.1 GCA_020073285.1 Terriglobia bacterium
CCCAGCCCCCCGCCTTCCATCGCGCGCGCGCGCGATCTGCTCAAGTCGGACGGTTTCTCGTGGAAGGGCGACACGCTGGTCGATGCCTCTGGGCGCCCCGTGGAATTCACCATTATCAC
This sequence comes from Terriglobia bacterium, assembly GCA_020073285.1. Lineage (GTDB taxonomy): Bacteria > Acidobacteriota > Terriglobia > Terriglobales > Acidobacteriaceae > JAIQGF01. The sequence continues at coordinate 120 of JAIQFM010000244.1, forward strand.
CAGCGCCAGCAATAATCAGCGGCGCCAGATGGCGACCATGGTGCAGGAGGACTTGAGGAAGCTGGGCATGCGGGTGCAGGTGGTCCCGCTGGAATTCCGCGCCTACGTGGATCGCATGATGCAGACCCACGACTACGATGCCGCCATCATGGCCATCCAGAGCGGTGACGTGGACCCGACTTCGGACATGAATGTCTGGATGTCGGACGGCGGCACTCACGTCTGGCATCTGGGAGAAAAGAAACCGGCGACGCCGTGGGAAGCCGAAATCGACCGGCTCATGCAGGAGCAGCTCGTTACTTTGGACTACCAGCGGCGGAAGCTCGACTTCGACCGTGTACAGACCATCCTTTCCGAACAGTTGCCCATGATTTGCCTGGTCAGTCCGAACATCCTGCTGGGAGCAAAAAACAGTCTAGGCAACTTCCGTCCTTCTATCTTGGACCATTACACGCTCTCCAACGTGGAAGAGCTGTTCTGGCGCCAGCAGTAGGCGATCATGGCCGCGGAACCTCCGCCGGCGCTCGAGCCCTTTCCTGCCGAGGGCCCGCTCCCCTCCTGGAGCGATGCTCGCCTGGTGCGGGAGTGCCTGAACGGAAACGAGCAGGCCTGGGCCGCCGTCATCCAGAAATACAAGCGGCTGATCTACTCGATACCGTTCAAGTATGGTCTCACCCCGGAAGATGCGGGCGACGTATTTCAGGCGGTGTGCTTGGAGCTGTTCTCCGAATTGGTGAACCTGCGCAAGGCGGAAGCTCTGCAGTCCTGGCTGATCAGCGTTACGATTCACACCTGCCTGCGCTGGAAAAAGCAGCGGCTCAGTGGGCATGAGATCGAAGCCGATTCGCTGCAACAAGAGCCCCCTGACGCCGCCGCCCTCGCGCCCTTCACCATGCTCGAACAGTTGGAAAAGGAACAATCCGTTCGCCAGGCCATCAGCCGCTTGCCGGCCCGCTGCGCGGAGATGATCCGCCTGCTTTTTTATGAGCAGCCGCCGTTGCCCTACGCCGAGGTGGCAAGACGCCTGGGCCTGGCGACTGGATCCATCGGCTTTATCCGCGGCCGTTGTCTGAAGCGCTTGCAGAAAGAGCTCGAAAAACAGGGTCTGAGATGAGCAGCGCGCCTGCCGCACTTCCCCAGGAGCTGGCCTGGATCGGGGAATTGTCACGGACGGAAACGCCGTCTGCCCGCCGCAAACTGCTGCGCAAATATCGCGCGCAGTATTCGCCCCAACTGGTGGACCGCTTGTATGACGAGGTCGTCAGGCTCTCGCGAGTGGAGCTTTTGCGCGCTGCTCCCGTTGCCGACGCAGCCTTGGCGGTTGCCCAACAGTTGCGGGACCAAGGCGCGCTGGCCCAGGCGTCGCGCGCGGTGGGGCACATCCTGTTGCTGAGCGGCAAGTACAAGGCGTCCTTGCAGCGTTACCAGAAGGCACTGCAAATTTTCCAGCGACTCGGCCGGGACTTGGACGCGGCCAGAACCGCCAGTGGCGGAATGCTCCAGACGCTGATCTACCTCGGCCAATATTCGCGCGCCTTCGCGCTGGCCGCCAGAGCGCGGAAGATCTTCCGGCGGCGCCGGGATCGCCTGCGCCTGGCCAGGCTCGACAGCAACCTGGGCAACGTGCTCTATCGGCAGGACCGTTTCCAGGAAGCGCTGGGACTTTACCGGCGCGCTTACGCCTACTTCCGCAAAGCGGGCGAAACCCAGGATGTAGCCATCACCCTCCGCAACATGGCGGTCTGCTACATCAGCCTCAACCGGTTTGCCGAGGCACTGAAGATCTACCACCAGGCACGGCGCTATTGCGAGCGCCACGGGTTGGTGCTGCTGGTAGCCGAGGCGGATTACAACATCGCCTACCTGCACTTCCTGCGCGGTGAATACACCACCGCCATTGCCCTCTATGAGACCACGCGCCAGAAGTGCAAGGAGGTCGCCGATCCCTACCACCGCGCGCTTTGCGACCTGGACCAGGCGGAGATGTTTCTCGAGTTGAACCTGGGCGAAAGCGGCACGGAACTGGCGCAGGCTGCCTACTCCGGATTCTTCGAGCTGCACATGCATTACGAAGCGGCCAAGGCGCTCACCTTCCTGGGAATCGCAGCCAGCCAGTTGGGAAAACCAGAACCATCCCTGCAGCGCTTTGACCAGGCGCGCAAGCTCTTCGTGCGCGAAAAAAACCGGCTCTGGCCGGCCTTGATTGACCTTTACAAGGCGCTGGTCCTGTACCAGGAGGGGAAACGCGGCGAGTCGCGCCGGCTGGCACAGTCCGCCCTGCGCTTCTTCGCCACCTCCTCGCTGCCGGCCAAGGCCGCGATCTGCGAACTGCTCCTTGCCAAGCTTGACCTGCAGGCGGAGAAATTTGGGGCGGCGAAGAAGCATTGTCTTTCCGCACTGCGGCGCCTGAAGAATGCCGAAGCGCCGGCGGTCGGCTACCAGGCTTATTTCGTGCTCGGGCAGATAAGAGAGGCGCTGAAGGACCTGCCAGGAGCGCTGCGGTCATACCGGCAATCCCACGCCACGCTGGAAGACTTGCGCAGTCATTTGCTGGGCGAGGAATTGAAGATCGCCTTCCTCAAAGACAAGCTTGAGGTCTATGAGAGCCTGGTCTGGGCCACCCTGCTTACCCGGCCGGGGCCGCAGGGCGCTGTCTCCGCTTTCGCCTACGTGGAACAGGCAAAGTCACGCAGCCTGGCCGACCTGATCGCGTCCCGGGCCCACGCGATGCAGCCACGGACGCGGCGCGGTGCGGCCCTGGGAGACCAGGTAAAACATGTGCGCGACAAGCTGAATTGGGCGTCTCGCCAGATCCTGCTCGAGGAACTGCGGGCGGAGGAAGGTTGGCGCGCGCGCATCCGACGCTTAAGTCGCCAGACCCGTGTTTTGGAGGGTGCGCTGACGCGCGCCCTGGCGCAGATCCGCAACTCCGACCGCGAGTTTGTCGAGTTGCAAAGCGGGGGCACCGTAGGGCTGGATGCGATCCGCTCCTCGCTGCCGCAGAATTCCGTTCTGCTGGAGTACTACCACGCCCGCGGCGTGTTCTACGTTTGGCTGGTGAGAAAGCACTCGGTGGAAATGGTGCCGCTGGGACCGATCGAGAAGGTCCGTGATCACCTGCGGCTCTTGCAATTCCAGCTTTCGAAATTCCGCTTCGGGCGGGTGTTCGCCGATGCATTCAGTCCGGCTTTACAGGCGGCGGCCTCCTTTCACCTCAACGAACTTTACCGCGAACTGGTGGCGCCCATACGTGACCGCCTGGACGCCGCACACCTGGTCATCGTCCCGCATGGTTTTCTGCACCAACTTCCCTTTCACGCGTTGTGGGATGGCCGGAAATGGCTTTGCGACGAGTTCTCGATCTCGTATGCCCCCAGCGCCAGCGTATTTCACTTGTGCGCGGCCAAGCGATCACGTGCGCCGGAGCGCTCGCTGGTGCTTGGCATTCCTGATCCCCGTGCGCCCCACATCCGCCAGGAGGCGGAGTTCGTCGCTTCCGTCCTGCCCAATGCCGCGCTGTTCCTTGGTGAAGAAGCCAGCGAGGAGCGGTTGCGCGCTTACGGGCCGGTGAGCCGGTTCATCCACATCGCAACCCACGGCTTGTTTCGGCGCGACAACCCCATGTTTTCATCCATTCGGCTGGGCAACTCGCAGCTCACGCTGTTAGACCTGTACCAGCTACGGCTGTCTGCCGAATTGATAACCCTGAGCGGTTGCGGCACCGGCCTGAACGCGGTGGTAGGTGGAGACGAACTGCTCGGACTCGCGCGCGGCCTGCTCTATGCCGGGGCGCAGGCGCTGGTGGTTACACTCTGGGATGTAAACGACGAGAGCACCGCCATGTTCATGAAGTGCTTCTATGAAAAGCTGACCTGTACAACCAACAAGGCCGTTGCCCTGCAACACGCGATCCATAGCCTGCGCTCCAGCTATGCTCACCCCTATTACTGGGCCCCCTTCGTGCTCATCGGAAAGTTCGCCTAACGACAGCTCTCAGCCCGTACCCCACATGAGTAAGAGAAACCTTCTCAGCGGGCCGGCGAAAGACCACGTTGCCACCCAAGCGTCAAGGAGGATAGCCGTTGGTGCCGTCTCTTCTAAGAACGTCATCGTTGAGGGCGATCTAAGTGAGGTGCCTGCGCAGCCGCGCGGCGTTTCCTTCCGTGTTGCGCTTGTGGCCGCTTCCAGGTATCGAGCACGCGCTCGGCTGAGTGCCGCCTCGGCGCTTTCTTGTGGTGGCACAATCGCGCGCCGAGGCGACAATCCGCTCATCCAAGTTCCGCAACCGGATGGGTTCGCCCACCGTGGAAGCGCACAGAGCGTTTCGCCGACTCGAAGCACGTCGTGGGTGCAAGAGCACGAAACTGGATCCGCAGTTTCGCAAGGCACACCCAGAGGTCGGTCGGACCACGGCGATTCCCAGCCGCTCGCGAATCGTGCAAAGCGGGAACTCCTGCCTCGAGGGTGTGGGAGGGCTAAGAGGGCGATCCCAGTTACTCGAAGCCAAAGTTCGCGTATATAGGGTACCGTACCGCGTAAGAAATATAGGGGTATCACACCATGTGAAAAAACAGTTGCCGGATTGTCATGCCCGTGACGACAGCCAACGGCAATCTCGTTTTCAGCATTCGGTCATCGCGAACGCGCCGTCCCGGCGCCGGGAATTGAATTGCCGCGCGGCATGCAGCATTCCGGCGGCCCATTCCGGTGTGGCTAACGCGTGAACATGCGTGTAGCCGGCCCACACATTCTTGAAGATCACGCCGTCCCGCCCCTGGCCGATGCCTTTCCCGCGTCGCATCTCGCACGCCGTTTCAAGGCCGCC
>JAIQFM010000048.1 GCA_020073285.1 Terriglobia bacterium
CATCAACGCCGGCGCTTACGTGGACGAAGGTTCGCTGGTGGATTCGCACGCGCTGGTGGGATCGTGCGCGCAGGTCGGCAAGCGCGTCCACCTGAGCGCGGCGGCGCAGGTGGGCGGCGTGCTGGAACCGGTGAACGCGGCGCCGGTGATCATCGAGGACGACGTGCTGGTGGGCGGCAATTGCGGCGTGTACGAGGGCACGCAGGTGCGGCGGCGCGCGGTGCTGGGCGCGGGCACCATCCTGACGCGCTCGACGCCGCTCTACGACGTGGTGCGCGGCGAGGTCTACCGCGCGTCGGGCGATCAGCCGCTGGTGGTGCCGGAAAATGCGGTGGTGGTGCCGGGCTCGCGCTCCTTGAACCGAGGCAAGGCAATCGAGTGGGGAGTATCGGTGTACGCGCCGGTGATCATCAAGTATCGCGACGAGAAGACGGACGCGAGCGCGGCGCTGGAGGAGTTGTTGCGCTAGAGCAATGGCGCAGCCTCAAATTCGATGTGTTAGTAGCTGGTAGCTGGCAGTTGGTAGCTCGGCCCCCAGCTACCAGCTACGATCTACCAACCACGCGATGCTATATCTATGAAGGCCCGCTCGCTGATTGCCGCACTCGCGCTGTTCTTCGTCGCCGCCGTGCTCGTGGTCGGCGAACGCTACGGTGTTTTTCACACTCCCGCCAGCGCGACCGCCGTGGTGCGCTGGGTGGCGATCGTTGCGCTGATCGTCTATGCCGCCGCCCAGCGGTCGCTGACCACATGGATTCTGGTCAGTATGGTGGTGGGGGCGGAAATCGGGCACGACTTCCCGCACGTCGCGGTCAACCTGCGCGTGCTCAGCCTGATTTTTCTGCGGCTGATCAAGACCATCATCGCGCCGCTGCTGTTCAGCACCCTGGTGGTGGGCATCGCCGGGCACCACGACCTGAAACAGGTGGGGCGCATGGGGATCAAGGCGCTCATCTACTTCGAGGTCGTGACCACGATCGCGCTGTTCATCGGGCTGGGCGCGATCAACCTGAGCAAGGCAGGCGTGGGCGTGAACGCGCCGCCCGCGCTGCACGCCGAATTGCCGCCGACGCCGAAGCAAAGCGCGGCCGACATCATCCTGCACTCGTTTCCGGAGAACATCGCGAAGTCGGTGGCCGAGGGACAGGTGCTGCAGATCGTGGTGTTCAGCATCATCTTCGGAATCGCGCTGGCGCTGCTCAACGACCAACGCCGGCGGCCGATGCTGACGTTCTGCGAGAGCCTGTCGGAGACGATGTTCAAGTTCACCAACATCGTGATGCTGTTCGCGCCCATTGGCGTGGGCGCGGCAATTGCCAACACGGTCGGGCACATGGGCCTCGGAATTCTGGTGAACCTGTTCAAGCTGCTGGCGACGCTGTACGTCGCGCTCACCGTTTTCCTGCTCTGCGTGCTGCTGCCGGTGGCGCTGATGGCGCGGGTGCCGCTGCGGCGGTTTATCAAGGCGGTTGCCGAACCGGCTTCGATCGCGTTCGCCACCACGTCATCAGAGGCGGCGCTGCCACGCGCCATGGAAGCGATGGAGGCGATCGGCGTGCCGCGGCAGATTGTCGCCTTCGTCATCCCCACCGGCTACAGCTTCAACCTGGACGGCAGCACGCTTTATCTCGCGCTGGCTTCGGTGTTCGTGGCGCAGGCGGCGGGAATTCACCTCAGCTTCGGACAGCAACTGGTGATGGTGTTCACGCTGATGCTGACGAGCAAGGGCGTGGCCGGTGTGCCGCGGGCGTCGCTGGTGATCCTGCTGGGCACGGCGGCGGCGTTCCACTTGCCGGAGTGGCCGATCTTCGTGATCCTCGGTATTGACGAGCTGATGGACATGGCGCGCACATCGGTAAACGTGATCGGCAACTGCCTGGCGACGGCGGTGATCGCGCGCTGGGAGGGCGAGTTTGGCAAGGAGCAGCCGTCGGAGACGGTGCAGGCGGCGCTGGCGCAATGAAGCGGACTGCAGGCTTCAGGAATCGGCGCATCTCCTCGTGGCGGTCTCGTCGTCGGGGGTGCGCAGGATGGACGAAGGGTCATTTCGGCTCGGGCTTGGCGAGTTCGATGGAGTGGACGTGCGAGATCCAGCCGGTTTCCGGATTCATCTCGGGGGTGATGCGGTAGGATTCGCGCCGAGCGACGTAGCCCTGCTTCTCCAGCTCCAGAACGCGGGCGTGGAACTGGTCGGCATCCCATTCGCGCACCAGGACAGTATCCTGCACGCCGTGATTATAGACCCACGGTCGCTTGCGGCATGTCCATCCTCGGTTCCACAAACCGCGCTGGCCGTCTAGTCGTCGCCCTCCGCAGGACGAGGCTGAAGGTGCGGGTGTTCCTCCCATTCTCCTTCTTCCAGGACAGCCGATTTATCAAAGGAGTGGCCGGTTACCAAGCCGAGCACAAACCACCCCAGCACCAACGCTCCGAAAGCGAACAGCGAGTCGCCGAACATGCGGCTCCAGCGCAGCCGCCCCATGAGGCCGGTCTGCAGAAACTCAGCCGAACGCGCGTACCAGGTTCCATATTCCACCGAAGCCCAGGCTTGCATCAGCCCGATGGGCAGGAGGCTGATCAGTACCATCGCGGCCAATCCGAGGTTGATGCACCAGAAAGCAATCGCCAGCGGGCGGTTTTTCCACGCCAGCCCCGGACGCAGCGCGCGCAGACAAAAGAGCATGAACCCGAGTCCGAGCATGCCGTAGACGCCGAACAGCGCGGTGTGGCCGTGGACCGCGGTCGTGTTCAAGCCCTGCATGTAGTAGAGCGCGATCGGCGGGTTGATCAGGAAGCCGAACAGTCCCGCGCCCACGAAGTTCCAGAAGGCTACCGCGACGAAGAAGTAGATCGGCCACTTGTAGGCCGCGAGCCAGACATGTTGCTGGCGGGCACGCGCCAGGCGGATGTTCTCCCAGGCTTCGAATCCGATCAGTGTGAGCGGCACCACTTCCAGGGCGCTAAATACCGAGCCCAGCGCGAGCACGGAATTGGGAGTGCCGGAGAAATACAGGTGATGGAATGTCCCGATGATGCCGCCGGAGAGGAAAACAACGGTGGAGAACAGCACCGAACGGGTCGCGGTGTCGATGCTGAGCAGCTTGAGGCGCGTGAACAGGAATGCGATCACCACGGTGGCGAAGACTTCAAAGAACCCTTCGACCCAAAGGTGGACCACCCACCACCGCCAGTACTCGGCGGTGACCAGCGGCGTGCGCTGGCCGTACATCAGTCCCGCCGCGTAGAAGAGCGGGATAGCGATGGCGGAGATCAGAAACAAGGTAAGCAGCGGCCGCATGCTGTCGTGACGCCGCAGGGCCGGCGACAGTCCTCGCCACATCAGCCATAGCCAGAAACAGAGTCCGATGAACAACAGGATCTGCCAGAGGCGGCCCAGGTCCACGTATTCGTAGCCCTGCGTGCCAAACCAGAACGAGTTCAGGTTGCCGAGCTTGTGCTGGATGCCGGCCCATTCTCCCGCCAGGGAGCCGACCACTACGATTAAGAGGGCGCCGAACAGCGCGTTGACGCCGGCGCGCTGGTACTTGGGCTCGTGTCCGCTGACTGCGGGCGCGATGTAGAGGCCGGTCGCAAGCCACGAGGTCGCGATCCAGAAGATGCCGATCTGCAGGTGCCAGGTGCGGGTGACCGCATACGGCAGCCAGCGATCCAGGGGGATTCCGTAAAACCCGGAACCTTCCACGCCGTAGTGCGCGGTGATTGCGCCGAGCCCGACCTGCACCACCCACAGCGCCGCCACCACGAAGAAATACTTGACGGTGGCGCGCTGCGAGGGCGTGGGCTTCAATCCCAACAGCGGGTCGCGCTCCGGAAGCAGCTCGTGCGCGGGTCGGTGTTGCTGGGACCCGAAGTACCACACCATCGCGCCGATGCCGCCGAGAAGAACTACGAAGCTGATGACCGTCCAAATCACTGCGGCGGCAGTCGGGCGGTTGCCGACTAGCTCTTCATGCGGCCAATTCTGCGTGTAGGTGACGGTTTCGCCCGGGCGTTGCGTGCTGGCGGCCCACGAAGTCCACCAGAAAAAACTCGCCATCTCCCGGAGCTTCACCGGATCGGAGAGCGCGTTGCGCTGGATGGCATATTCGCTCCGGCCATTGGAAAACACGCCGGCGTAATAGGCTTGGTTGGCATCGAATGCCGCCGCACGCGCCGGGTCGAGGGTGACGGCGCCGGTCGCGGCATCGTAGGTGTTGCGCCGCATCACCTTCCGCAGCTTCGCTTTGAAGACCGCCTGCTGGTCCGGCGACAGCGCCTTGAAATCGGCGGCGCCGGCGGCGCGAGCCCATAAATCGAGCACGAACACGGACTCGCGATGAAGCCAGTCGGCGCTCCAGTCGGGGGCGACGTAGGCTCCGTGGCCCCAGATTGTGCCCACCTCCTGGCCGCCGATCGACTGCCACGCGGACTGGCCTTGACGGATGCTCTCGCCATCGAACAGCACGCGCCCGTCAGTGGTGACGACCCGCGCCGGAATCGGGGGCCCGTTGTGAATGACTTGGTAGCCGACTCCGCCGAGTACGGCAAAGGAAACAATGAGTACGATCGCCAGCGCGATCCACAGCTTTCTGTATGAATTCATGAGCCTCCCAGCGCCGACTGTACGGCGCCGGACAATCACATTGGCCTGTGATGCAAATCACAAACGGGAATATTATATTGCGTCACGACGCGCTTACGGACTTCTTGCCAGCGTCCGAGGGAATTTGCCCGAGGCCGGCGGACGCCTCGCGCAGTGCGAGGCGTGCCCGGAACCGGCCTGGCGGGAATAGGGGGCTTGGGACCCGGGCGCCACCTAGAACATCTCGGAGATTGCCTCCGGGCTGGGAGTCGTCCGCGGCTGGAATTCAATGGGCACAGCAACGTCGCCATACCCGGCACAGCTCTGGTCGTCACCGAATCTTGCGGCCACGGAGGCGACCAGCGCCGCCAGTTCCTTGCGGTAGCGCCGCTGGTAGCAGCCATGGCAGTCGTATACGTTGGGCGAACCGCAGTCCGCCTCCGCGCGCGGGCAGCCGTACGGCCGCTCGCAGGTCGGGCAGTAATGATGCTTCACGCGAATCTCCTTGCGCTCGCGTTGGCCGCCCCACGTCTGCCAAAGGCGGGCAGAGTGGGGCGCCAAGCTTTCAGTTGGCGTTGTTCTCCATGGCGACGGCGCGCGGGAACAGGATGTTGTTTTCCAGGTGGATGTGCTGGTGCAGGTCTGCTTCGAAGCCCTGGAGCGCGCTGTACAACGTGCGATAGCTGATGCAGGCGTCTTCGGGCGCGGTGAAATCTGAGCTGGCCGCGCGAATGGAGCGCAGCGCGTCGCCGGCGGAGTCGTGCTCCATGATCATCATCCGCACCGGGTTTTTCACCGTGCCGAACATCGGACGGCGCGGCGTCTGGAGCGAGGTCAGCGCTTTCTCCATCTCGACGATGTACGGGAACAGGATGTTTTCTTCCTTCATCAGGTGCATGGAGAGTTCCTGGCCGAGGCCGGCGAAGGTCTCGCGGATCTTGTGCAGCTCAGGATGATTTTGCCCATGCACCGAGCAGACCTTTGCCAAGAGCTGTTCCAGACGCGGCACCTCCGCCTTCACGTAGGCGTGATGCGTGCCGACGATGTGGCCGATCAGCGCCGCCAACGACGCTGGGTTCCAATCGGTTGAAGGCGCCGGCTGCTCCGCCTGCGCCGCGAGCGAGGCCAGCACGTCGTCCACGGCCAAGTTGCGCGCCGCGCAAGCTTCCTGCAGCGATTTCTGGCCGCCGCAGCAGTAATCGATGCCCAGCTTCTCGAACACGCGAGTAGCTTGCGGATAATCCAGCGCCACTTCGCGCACCGTCTTTGCCGTGTCAACGTTCATCTTGTTCTCCCTCCGTCAGTCGTCTCAACCAGAAGAATAGCGAGGCTAGGCGGCGGGGCCGATGACTTTTGTCACGGAGATCACAATTGCGGGTGTGGCGCGTCACCATAGCGGTGTTCGGCGCTACTCGCCGCTTTCGAGCTGGTCCTGCAGCGCGGAGAGCTTGGGGATGGTGACGGTGCGGCCATCCACCTTGATGAGTGCCTCGGCCTGCAACCGGCTGATATTACGCGACACCAACTCGCGCACGGTCCCGATATGCGCCGCCAGTTCCTGGTTGCTGGCGGGCAATGTGATCTGTACGTTGGTGGTTGCGCCGGGGGCCTGCTCGCGCGCCAGGCGCAGCAAAAGCGAGATCAGGCGCGAGCGGACGGTGGTGAACGACAGCTCTTCAATGATGTTGACCAGCCGTCGCAGCCGGTTGCCCACCACGCGCAATACCTTGAGCGCAACCTTGGGGTGGACCAGGCAGAGGGAGTGAAAATCCTGCTTGCTGACGAACAAGAGCTGCGCTTCGTCCACCGCCGTGGCCGAGGCGGGGTAGTTTCCGCCGTCAAAGACGGGCAACTCGGCGATGGAATTGCCGGCCTTCTCGATGGTGAGCACTTGCTCGCGTCCGCCCGGTGAGCTTTTGAACAGGCGCACGTTGCCGCTCTCGATGACAAACAGTCCCGGGCAGGCGTCGCCTTCGGCAAACACCAGTTCGCCCGGCGCGTAGCGGCGCGGGACAGCGCGCTCGGCGAGGAACTTGATTTCCGTCTCCGTGAGGTCGGCGAAAAGCGGCACGCGACGCAGTACTTCGGCTGCGGTGGCATGGGTTGTCGCCATTCGCGATATTGTACGCGGCCCAGCGGCGCGCGTCAGTCCGGACCCACGTCTGCCAGATACGGATAAAGGAGGGATTCCTACAGGAGATATGCCGCGACGAGCAGCAAACCGAAGCTCACTCCGTGCGCCAGTTCGCTCCAGCCCAGGCGCTTGACCACCAGCGGCCGTGCACCAGCTTTGAACCACAGCAAGCCACGCACCAGCAGCGGAATAAACGCCAGCAGCGCCAGACCGGGCACCAGGTGTAAGCGCCAGGCCGCCAGCAGCGCGGCGATCATGGCGAATTGGCCGATCAGGAACCCGCGTCCGCGACGAACCTTCTCTTGCCGAGTAGCGGCGCGCGCGGCGTGAATGCGCAGTTGGACAAAATGGATTTGGTTGCCGGCAAAGATCCAGTTGAGCAGCCACAAGCCCAGCGCGGTCGCGTCGAGCCGTTGCGTGACAACGTACCAAGCAGCGGGCGCGGTGACGGTGAGCCCGATGGATCCGATCAATTGCGACGCCATGCGCGCGCCGCGTCCCAGCTTTTTCACCACCGCTTGCGCGATAAAGGCCAGCGCGGCCGCCGCGCCCAGCACCAGCAGTCGAGCGTCGCCTTGCAAGAGCAGAAGGGTAGTGCAGGCCATGGCGGTCGAGCCCAGTACCGCGATCGCCAGCAGCAGCCCATTGGTCTCCGCCACCGACTGCGCACGCATCGGCGAGGCGCCCAGCGCGCTCTCCACCGGGGTGCGTATCCAGAACAAGGCTAGCGCCGCGACTGTGAACAGCGCCAGCGAGAGCCAGTTCCGCTCCACCGCCAGTCCCGCACACGCGCCTGTGATCAGCGGGATCAGCAGCAGGCCCCAGGCGCCGTGCTCGCGTGGGATCACCAGCGCGCGCACGCGTGCCTTCCTGGCGGGAACCGGCTTGACGGTAGTCGGAAGCGTCGCCATATCGAAAACGTCGTGATGAAGGTTAGCCGCCAACTTCACTCCTGGCTGTGACTTTGGTCGCGCCCAACGACCCCACTGCTTCCGCGAGCGCCGTACCCCCGGCTGTTTTTGCGGGAGATCGCGCCGCTTCTCGCTGGTTGACGATGCTTACCAGCACGATCTCCCGTCCTTACGAAATCAGTCGTTCGCCACCGAAGCCGTCTTGCGCGTCTTAAGCGCCTCACTGCGCGGCTGATAAACGCAGAACGGCTCTTCGTCGAGATAATCGCCGGTTGCGGCGTAGGCGCGCGCCCGGCATCCCATGCAGATGTTGCGGAACTCGCAGCAGCCGCACTTCCCTTTCAGGTTGTCGGTGTTGCGGAGTTGGTTGAACACCACCGAGTTTTCCCAAATGTCGGCGAACGTCTGCTTGCGCAGGTCGCCCGCAATCGCCGGCAGGTAGCCGCAGGGGAAAACCTCCCCTTCGTGCGAGATGAAGCACACGCCGGTTCCCGCCAGGCAGCCCTTGGTCATGGCGTTCATGCCGTCGGGATGACCGCCCATGCCGGCGTGCTCGGCGTTCCTGGCGACGGTGCGATTGGCGCCCTGCGGATGAATCTCGACGCCGGTGGAGCCCGGCATCATCATGTCGGTCGGACCGATCGCGGCTCCCGCTTGGCTGTCCGAAGCCACGCGTCGGTCGGCGGCGCGGCGCTGGCGAGCCACGCGGAAATAATGCGGCGCACAGGTCGCCTTCAGCTCGATGCCACCCTCCAGCGAACGGTCGTAGAACCAGTTCAGCATCTCCTCGTATTGCTCGGGAGGGACCATCTGCTCGGCGGCGATGTCCACGCCGCAGCCGACCGGCACCAACAAGAACGTGTGCAGCGCGTCGGCGCCAAGGCCGCGCGCCAACTCCAGCACCTGCGGCAACTGGTGGGCGTTGTGGCGCGCGATGGTCGTGTTGATTTGCACCGACATGCCCAACTCCTTCAGGTTGCGCAGCCCGTACACGGCGGCGTCAAACGCGCCGGGAATGCCGCGGAAGGTGTCGTGGGTGAGCGAGTCGGAGCCGTCGAGGCTGATGGAAACGCGGCGCACGCCCGAATCCACGATGCGGCGCGCCAGTTCCTTGGTCACCATGGTGCCGTTGGTGGCCAGCGCAACCCGCAGTCCGCGATCGGTGGCGAAACGGGCAAGCTGAAAAATGTCGCGCCGGTACAGCGGTTCGCCGCCGCTCAGTACCAGGATGGGGCTGGCGTAGGCGGCAACCTGCGTGATGATGTCGAGGGCGCGGTCGGTGGGCAGGTCGGTCGGTGAACTCAGCTCGGTGGCGCTGGCGCGGCAGTGGATGCAGCGCAGGTTACAGCCTTTGGTGACTTCCCAGAAAATCAGCCGCGGCTTGGATTGCGGATTGGGGCCGGTTCCGGTTTCCATCCTCATTCTCCTCTACCTGGGTTAAGGCTAGACCGGGGGAGAACATGAGGCCGTGACAGGTGTCACAATCCGGTGTGAGACCGGTCACGGGGGGGGAACCGGTTGCAAGTTGCGAGTGCTCACAGACAATGTGCTTGCGAGAGAACCCGCTGCCCTGCTGCCTTCCTGCGACTAGAAACTGAAAAACAGAAACCGGAAACTGTTTTACGGTCCCACCCCGCCGGTGTGGCAGTCGGCGCAATTGACCGCCGTCATGTCGCCCAGGTCCACCGGATGCTTGAACGGCATTCCCTGGGTGCTGCCGTACACCGGCTGGCCGCTTTCGACTTCCGCGATCACGGTATGACAGGTGTCGCAGTTTTTCGTGAGCGCCTTGCCATCGCCGGCGCTGACGTGGTCGCCATCGTGGCAGCGGAAGCATCCGGGGGCAAGGAAGTGCCCGATGTTGTTGGGGTGCACGCGCCAGTCCACCTTCATCTCCGGGAAGATCGTGGTCTTGTAGATACGCTGCACCTCCGCAATGGCGCCGCGAATCTCCAGTTCCCGGCTCTTGGTCAGCGCTGGATATTTCTCCCCGTAGAACTTCTCCAGGTTGGTGGCGATGGCCTGCACGGCTTCCGGCGTGGTGTCGTACTTGGCGCTGAGCACCTCGACCGCCTGCTGCTTGATGAACGGCAGCGTCGGATCGATGCGCCTGGCCAGCAGGGATTCGTCCACCGAGTGGTCCGGCGAGGGATAGATATGCGTCGGACGGTTGTGGCAGTCCACGCAATCCATGCGGCGCTTGGGCATGCTGGCGATCTGCTCCGGCTTCAGGGGATTGTCCTTCGATTGGTACACGGTGACGCGCCCGCTCTGGTCCTTCACCTGCACCCAGGGAATCACCTGGCGCTGCCGGTCGCTGGCGATGTAGGTGATTTCGTTGGCGATGTTCATGTGCCAGTGAATGCCGGAAGGTGCGCCGGTGGTGGGATCGCCACCGCCGGTGTTGATCAGCATGCGGATCTGCCGCGGCGTGTTCTTCTCGTCGCTGCCGTAGTGGTAGAAGACCTTCAACTGCGCGCCGTAGAACTTGCGCGGCCAGTGGCACTGCTCGCAAGTTTCCTGCGCCGGGCGCAGGTTCGTCACCGGCGTCGGAATCGGCTTCGGATATTTGTGGAAGGTAACGGAGTACACCTGGTATGCGCCCGAGAGTTTCGAGCGCACGTAAAAGCCGGCGCCCGGTCCGACGTGGCAATCGACGCAGCGCACGCGCGCGTGCGGCGACTGGCTGTAAGCCACGAACTCGGGGTTCATCACGCTGTGGCAGAGCTGGCCGCAGAATTGGACCGAGTCGGTGAACTCGTAGGCACGATAGCTGCCGGCGGCGCTGAGCGCGACAAACACGATGGCGAAGCAGACAAAAAATGCGAACGCGCTGCGCTGCTGGGGATTGTTCAGGTCGATGCGCGGATAGCGCGTCATGGACGGCGCATGGGTGACTCGGCGCGAGCGCTCCGCCCACATCCCGACGGGAATCAGCAGCAGGCCCAGAATCAGGAACGCGGGGATGATCATGTAGGCAAAGATGCCGATGTAGGGGCTGGGCCGGGCGGAGATGTAATCGATAAATATGAGGAAGGCGATGTTGGCCGCGCTGATGACCGCCAGCGCCGCGCCGATCAAGCTGATGGGATTGCGGATGAGCCCGGGCGTGCGGCCATTCGGGGGCTGGGGCGTAGCTATGTCTCCTTGGGGCTGGTCGGCCATCCAAAACTCCTTCCAGGATTTTGCTGCGCGCGGCGACATGGCGCCAGTGGCCGCGCTGGGAGAAACGGCAACCGGGCAGCTTACGCCAAAAGATTAACTCCTGACAAACTTCGGCCCATGGCGCAGTTCACAATCGCTTGTGGTTCGCGCCAACGGGCCAATACCACGCGCTGCTGCTTAATGCCGCGGACCGGCTGGCTGTTTCTCTTCCTCCGACGCGGGCGGCACGGGTTCCGGCTCGCCACCTTCCGCGGCGGCTACGTCTACCGCGCGGCGCACCGTTTCGATGTCCAAGCCATGCTCGTCCTGGTAATGCTCGACGGAAACTTTTCCGTCGTACCAGGCCCAGCTCATCGGGTAAACGTCGGGGTCGAAAAACACCTGGTAGAAGTGCCACACGATGATCGCCAGCGTCGCCAGCACCGCCTCGTAGAAGTGGATGGCGGTAGCGACGTCGAGCCACCAGCGCGGCAGGGCGTGCCCGACCTGCACCTTGAACCACAGGGCCAGGCCGGTGCTGGCCATCACCATCGTTCCCCATACCAGCGCCCAGTACTCCGCCTTCTCGGCGTAGTTGAAGCGCTTGAACTGCGGCTTGGACACATTGAACCCGAGGTAGTGACGCATGTTGTCGAGCGCGTCCACCATGTCCTTTGGCTCGGGCAACATGGCCAGCATCAGCCGCCTCCCTTCGGCGCTGAGCAACAGATAGCCGACGTGGTACAGGCCGGCCGCGATCAGCACGCCGCCGGCGGTGCGGTGCAGGATGCCGCGCAAGGTCTCGTTGAGGTTCAATAACTCGGCAAACCACGAGTCCGGAAACTTCAGCGCAAATCCGGTGATCACCAGGACGAAGAAGCTGATCAGCAACGTCAGGTGCTGGATGCGCTGGTTGGTGTCCATGCGGCGCACGATGCGGTGGTGCGCTTCGCGGCGCAGCAGCGCCTTGCGGCGCCAGATGATCAGGTTGTGCAACAGCATGGCGCCGATGGTTACCAGAATCAGCGTCAGATACATGCGCCGGATCCAGCGCACCGCCACGCTGCCAATGTCGGCCGAGAGCGGCGCGTCCACGTGCACCTTGCCCTGGATGAATTTTTCCGTGACGCCGGGATGGCACTGGCCGCAAGTCTTGATCAGGTTGGCGTGATTGACGGTGGACTTGGGATCCGACGAGGGCAGGATGTTATGCGCGCCGTGGCAGCTCGCGCAATTAGCGACGACCTTGGACCCAGCCTCCGAGGCCAACCCGTGATAGCTGGCCAGGTAGGTGCTGCCGCGACGGCCCTCGACGCCGAACTCTCCGGCCAGGCGCACGCTCTCGTGGCAGCGCGCGCAGGTGCTACGCGCCAGGTTGTAAGCGTTCACCGAAGAGGCGGGATCGCTGGGCGCCTTGATGGTGTGGATGCCGTGGCAGTCGGTGCACACCGGCGCCTGCCAGTTGCCGCGCGTCACCGCCTGGCCGTGGATGCTGCTCATGAACTCCTGCTCGACTTTTTCGTGGCACTTGGCGCAGGTGAAAGGGACGTTGGCTTTCGCGATGGAAGATTTCGGGTCGGCGCCGTTGAGAATGTCGTGCGCGCCGTGGCAGTCCGTGCAGACCGCGGCCTTGCTCTTGTCGCCTCCCTTGGCGACGGATTTGCCGTGCACGCTCTCTTCGTAATTGATGAACGGCTGCGCGCTGTGCCCGCTGGCCTCCATGACGAACTTCTGGCCGTGGCAGGCGCCGCAGGTGGCGGGAATCGTGGAGCGGTGCACTTTCGACTTGGGATCGGTCGCGGGCAGGATCTGGTGCACGTTGCCGTGGCAATCCTGGCAGGTGGCAGCCAGCTTGTCGCCACTCTTCACCGCCTGCGCATGGAAACCGCGATTGTAGGCAGCGTTCTCGTCGGCATGGCAAGTGGCGCACTTCGGCTTGGCGGGTGGCGTGTCGTGCGGCGCCGACTTGATGTCGGTATGGCAATCGGTGCAGCCGAACATGCCATGCACCGAGCCCTTGAATTTCGTCTCCTCCACCGCAAGCGAAACTTGCTTCCCGTCCACTTCCTTGGTCATGCTCGCGTCGGCGTGGCAGGCGAGACATTCGGCGTCGGTGATTTTAGGCTGTTTCGGCTGTTTCGCCGCCCACAACGACGCGCCGGAGAATATCGGGAGCAAGAAAGCCAGCGCGATCGCAGTTCGTGCACGGTTGCGTTTCAACATGCCAGGACCCTTTCCTCTGCGCGCCGGCGCCTACCGGTACGCGAACAGCATGGCGTAGATGATCCACACGATGATGCTGAACCCGATGGACAGCGCCATCCACGCGAACAAGCGGATGGTCTTCACCACGATCGCCGGATGCGGCTCGGCCAGGTGCTGCGCCATGCGTCCGCTGGCCAGCAGCGCCTCGTACTCGCGCGGCTTGTCGCGTTTCAATTCCGCCAGCTTCATGTGGCCGGTGAACACGGTGGTGTCCATGGGAAATTTTTCCGGCCGCAGGTGCGTATTGAAGAAGTGGACGGTGAAGAT
This sequence comes from Terriglobia bacterium, assembly GCA_020073285.1. Classification (GTDB taxonomy): domain Bacteria; phylum Acidobacteriota; class Terriglobia; order Terriglobales; family Acidobacteriaceae; genus JAIQGF01. Next base: position 13,304 of record JAIQFM010000048.1, read on the forward strand.
GAAGCCGGTGGCGAGCAGCGCCTCGTCGCTGTGAATGATGGTGGCGACGTTAATGAACGAGCCGGGAATAAAGCGCGTGAAAAACACCGGGAACCACAGCGTCAGGCCGGTGGAGCCGATGATGAACACGCCCCAGAACACGGCGAAGTAGTCGAACTTTTCCCAGTACGTCCAACGGCCGTACTGCGGCCGCGGGCCCAGTCCGACAAACCACTTCATGGTGGCAATGAATTCCAGCAGGTCGGGCTTCATCGGGATCATGGAATTCGGGCCCAGCAGCAGCGCCTTCCACGATCCGTATTCGCGCTTCTTGAGCTTGCACAGGTCCACGATGTGGGCGATGAAGGTGGCGAACATGATCACCGCGGCGGTGCGGTGGATGAAGCCGGCGACCTGGAACCCGCCCAGCATGCGCGACATGAACCGCGCCCACCCGGTGAAGGAGAACTTCAGCGACATCCCGGTCAGTGCCAGGGTAATGAAGCTGACGATCATGCAGACGTGCAAGGTGCGGTGCAGGCGAGTGAAGCGTACGAACTCGCGGTGGTCGGGCGGCGCTTCCGGCCCCCACTCGTCGCTCGCAATCACCACCGTCTCGTGCGCCGCGGCGGGGACAGGAACCGCGGGATTGGGTTTCGCCACGACGGTTTCCATCTCCTCTTTAACGGTCGCCATCGCGCTTCTCCTCTCGCCCTTTTAGCTCGGCCGCTTCCTTGGCCTCCTCGGCGCGCAGTTCGGCCCGCATCTGGAACGCCCGCGGCAGCCACAACAGCGTGTGCAAGCCGCCGGCGATGAAGGTCCCGATCAGCAGCGACGTCATGCCCCAGAACGTCCAGAACAGGAACGGATACTTCTTCGGATCGTGGTGGGTGGCGTGGGTCAGATAGCCGGCGAAGCGCCGGGTCGCATCGGCGTGGCACTTGCGGCAGGTGTCCACCACGTTGGCGCGGCTTAGGTGCGAGCGCGGGTCGGTGACCTTCAGGATGTCGTGCGCGCCGTGGCAGTCGTAGCACTTGGCCGTCTTGGTGTAGCCCAGGCGCGACACCTTGCCGTGATACGTGTCGAAGTAGGTTTTGGCGATCTCGGCGTGGCAGCGGCCGCACTTGGCCATGATGTCGAGCTTGAAGCCGTCTTCGTCGGCGCGCCGGATCTGGTGCGCGCTGTGGCAGTCGCTGCACACCGGCAGCTCTGCCTTGGTGCTGGTCACGGTGCGCGAGTGCACGCTGTTGACGAACTGCTCCTGAATGCCGTGGTGGCACTGGCCGCAGGTGGCGGGCAGGTTTTTCGGATTGACCGTGGACTCAGGGTCCGACTTCGGCAACTCGCGGTGCGCGGTGTGGCAACTGGTGCAGGTGGCCGTCACCGTGAGCCCGCTCTTCAGCAGGCCCTTGCCGTGAATGCTCTCCTGGTAGTGCGGGATGATCTCGTGCTGCGTGCCGGTGTAGCGCATTGCCGCCTTCTTGCCTTCACGATGGCAACGAGCGCACAGCGTGGGCACGTTGGTGGCGAAGGTCGCCGACTGCGGATCATGCTTGCCCAGCACTTTATGCGTGCCGTGGCATTCCTTGCAGACGGGCGCATTGGAGTCTTTCTTGGCGAAGAGCTGCCCGTGCATGCTGCGCTGATAGTCCTGCCCGATCTGCTCGTGGCATTTCGAGCAGTCCACCACCGTAGTGATGGTTTCGCACGGGCGCACGCGCGAGGCGTTGACCTCGGAATGGCACTGGCTGCAGGCCACCTTGGCGTGACGCGACGACGCCACCTCGGCGGCATTCACCGCCAGCGATCGGCCGTCGTGCGACTTCAGATTTGCATTGCCATGGCAGCGCATGCAGTCGGCGTCGGCCATGCCCTGGGTATAAAAGACCTTGCGCACCTTGTGCGGCTGGTGGCAATCGACGCAGGCGGGCAGCACGTGCGCCTCTTTCTCCCACAACTCGCCCTTGATCGTCTTGCGGTGCACGGCCTCGATCTGCGCGTGGCATTTAGTGCAGGTCTTGGCGATGTTGGCGCGCGCAATCGAGGAGTTGGGATCGGTGTGCGGCAGGATGTTGTGCGCCGTGTGGCACGACGCGCAGTTCGCCGCCACCACCAGGCCTTTCTTCAGCAGGGCCTCGCCATGCATGCTCTCCGCGTAATTCTCGATGATGTTGTGCTGCTCGATCTTGCGCTGCGTCTGCACCGGCGTACCCTCGCGATGGCACTTGCCGCAGGTAAACGGCACCTGCAGCGGCGACACCGGCGAGCGCGGGTCCTTGGCCGAAAGGATGTCGTGGTTTCCGTGGCAGTTGACGCAGCGCGGCGCCAGCGCGTCTCCGCGCGCCACCGCCCGCCCGTGCAGCGACCGGGCGTGCTGCTTGGCCTCCTCGCCGTGGCAGGCGCCGCAGTCCACCCGCTTCAGCGGCGTCTCGTGCGGCAGGTCCTTGCCTTCCAGGTCGGCGTGGCAATTGGTGCAGGACAGCGAGCCGTGGATGGAGCCGTGGAACCGCTTGGCTTCCACGTACAGCGACACGGTGCGCCCAGCGTGCTTGGTGGTGAGCGTCTTGTCGCTGTGGCAGGCAAAACAGGTTTCGTTCGGGTCTTCCGCCGCGCGCGCGGTCACGCCGGCGATGAGGACGACCGCGGTCAACAACAACAGCCCCAGCGAGGTTCGCCTGCGGCTGCGGGTTTTTCTGGATGGCGTCATCTGCCTCTGCCCCGTTCCCCGGGTTCTGCCCCGATAACCATGAGCCGGTGACGCAGGTCACGCAGGCGGGGCCAACACTACGTTCTCAGATTGGCGAACATGCGGCTGTGAGACACCTCACCTCTGAACGTGACGTAAATCACCCGCGCCATGTCCGTCACATTTCGCCGCGAGCCGCATCACCGGCGGACCGCACAATTTCTCTGTATCGCGGGCCGATCTTGGGAGGTCAATGTTGCGCAACCGCGGGGGGAAAATACGAGGGCGGCCGGTTGGCCGCCCTCGCCTAAAACTACATAACTGCGGGACTAAAAGTGGTATTCCAGTGTAGCCGTGAAGATGTGCGCCCGGTAAGACGGCTGATCCGCCCCCAGGAACATGAGCTTCTGCAGGGCACTCGTGCCGTTCGGGTCAGCGACGCTCCCGGCAAAGCAAGTGTTGGTGGTCCCCGCAAAGCAATACGGATTCATGACACCGGTCTGCCAATCGTTGTTGGCATTTTGCCGGAAGATGTACTGGAACTTCGGTATCAGATTCTGCGTCAACTTGAATCTGGCAGTGGCGCCAACCTCGTGAATTCGGTTGACGTTCTGCGGATAACTCCAGGTCAGCGCTGGAGTGGCTAATGTGCCCGCTGCGGTCACGGCGCCAGTCAGAGCATTCCAGGTACGGCCTACGCCCGTCTCCAGGTTCCAGTCCCCGAAGTGACTGAAGCAGTAGCCAGTGGGAGTATTGCCGATCTGGCAGTTCACGCCATCGCTGTTTACGAAGCTCTGCGCAAGCGACAGGCTGTAATACACGCTCACGTCGAGCTTCTTGGAAACAGTGATATCCGCTCCACCATAATAGCTGTTCACCACATCCTTGTTGACAGTCAGGAAGTCGTTGATGGCGTCGCAGCTGGGATAACAGCCAACGACTGTCTGGGGATTGGGATTGGGATTGCCTCCCTTCCCTTGGACGATGACACCGTTGTTCTTCTCCCGTACGTACTCGGCGAACAACACCACGTTCTTCGAGAGCGCGTAGTTGGCGTTGAAGCCGTAGTTCCGGCCGATGCTGTTCAGCAGCCCATACGCGTAATACGCTCCATAGATCGGGGTTGGGGTCGTGCCGGCCACTAGCACTGGAGTATTGGCGGCGTTGCCGAGCGGCGTCAGGCTGTTGACCGCGTCGCGGACGTTGAAGTTGTCCTGCAGCGTTCCCCAGAAGGCCGAGAGGCTCAGCCGTTGGGTTGCATCCCACTGCAGCAAGGCATCCCCGCGGTTACGAATGCGCGTGGCCAGGTCAGGCATGCGCGCATACGCGTTGGCGGGGTCGAGTTCGTAGGCGTCAGCGCCGCCTTGCGGCAAGCGATTCTGATGGCGCCCCGAAACCCGCAGCAGCAGGTTCTTGCGCAGGTGCATATCCAGCGCTCCGTAGAAGGAACCTTCAATGCTCTCGTCCACTTCGCTGTTGGTGCGGTCCATCCACTGCCGCTGGTAGCCGAACTTCAGCGAATTCTTCTTGGTGAAGAACCAGGTGGCGCCCACATCAAAGGTCTTGCTTGTGAACCCGGTTTGTTCGCCGAGACAGTACCAGGCCTTGTAATTGCTCGAGGGGTTGCCGGCACTCGGACTGACGATTGACGCGATGCTGCCGGCCGGATTCGTCGGGTCATAGCAACCGGCGGTCGAACCGTGGAACATGCTGGTCCCGACTATTTGCGTGTCGCCTACCACCGGCCTGATCAGCAGTTCGGGCGTGTTGTTGTCGTAGCCATAATGCTGGTACTTCGCCACGAATTTCAGGTCCTTCGTGGCCGTAAATACCGCGGTGTAGTTCATGGCCAACGTGTTCACTTTGCCGTTCAGATTCGGCGCTGGCAGGGCGGCGGGATAGGCGGCGCTCGGTGGGGCTACGGAAACAGGACTTGTCGTTAGATCCTGGAAAGGGGCGTTCTGCGTCATCCATCCAGGAGTGACGTTGGCCATCAGGTGGATGTGTTTGCCCAGTTCGACTGCACCCTGACCCACAAACTGGTCATATCGATTGTCGGGGTAGCTAGCCATCCGGGCCGTGGCCGGGCCTACGGTAGTAATCGCAGTACCCGTTGGGTAGTTGAATACGCTTGGGTCGGAGAACGGGTTCATCACCAGCATGCTGGGAAGTTCGTTCTGGAAGAGCGACCCCTGATAGCCAAGCGATGCGGCCCAGTGCTTCTGACCAAACTCGGTCGCGACCTTGACATTGTTGGTGTAGTAATCGATCGTCTCCGGCGTCTCTGAGACGTAGCCGCCCGAAGAGGCGCCCATGATGAAGCCGATGGGCCGGGTACCGACCTGGTGCTCCCGCGAGAACAAGGCGGAAACGTTCACGTCGGGATTGAGGTTCCAGCTCAACGAGCCGCCGACGGTTTTCCGGTTCTCCTGCTGCGTAAACGGTAGGGCCGAAGCCGCCGCGCCGCTTAGCAGGCTGGAGATTGCGCTGAGACTGGGGGTTGCTTTAGTACATGCCCCAGCAGCGGTAAGGCCGCCACAGAGGGTGCCGAACATGGTTTGGTTCGCATTCCAGCCACCCGCGCCATTACTGGTGTACAGCGTGCGCGTGGTGCCGTTGAAGATGTGTGGCGTCTCGTCAAAGCGGAATTGGGCCTTGTAGTGGCCGTATTGGCCGAGCGTAACTAGGATGCTCTGATCTCGGCCCAGAGTTCCTCCGTCAAAAGCAAGGCCGTTGCTGGTTGACTGAACCCTGAGATAGCTGGTGGAGCCGAAGATGCCATCCAGTTGGGCGTTGAATTTAGGAATGTAGAAGGCGTTTCTATAATCGTAGTAAGTGTTGAGGGGGGAGTTCATTAGATCGGGACGGAAATTGTTGCTGAACGGAACGTCACCCGGATTGGTGCGACCGTAAACCGAACCCGTGACCCCGCGGAAGCCAAACTCCACGACGCCGTGCTCGGGAGCCGCCGGTTCCTGAGCCATAACCGCAGCCGGAACAAGCAGGAGCGCGAGCAGTGCACAAAGCGCAAACAGCTTGAAAATTTTCATTGCTCTCTCCTTTTCCCTAGCGCACGAAGAACTTACCCGACGGGGCGTTAGTCCCGTGGATTTTGGAGTGGCAGTTCGCACAGCCACGGTTCAAGACCTTGTTGCTGAATCCCACGGGGCTGCCGGTTGTGCCGAGCACAACGCCCGTAGTGTATTTTTCGCCGTGCGCGAATTCGTTGTGGCACTCTTGACAGAGCCTCGGGATGCGCGCTTTCAGCAACTGCGGGTTAGTGGAACCATGCGCCTCGTGACAGGTGTCGCAGTTCTCCGTCACCGGCGGATGCGCCCACAGGAAGGGGCCGCGCCGCTCGGCATGGCAGCTATAGCAATTCTCGTTCACGGTCGCCTGTTTCAGTTGCGACGGATTGGGCGAGCCGTGCGGGTTGTGGCAGCTCGTGCAAGTCACTTTGCCTTCACGGAACGGCATGTGCGAAGAGCGCTGTAGTTGCGCGCGCCGCATTTGGTGGCACTGCAGGCAGAGCTCGGTCTCTGGCTTGACCAGACCTCCGGTGTCCTTCAGCGGTTCAGTCAAGAATGTCTCGCCGGCCAGTGATTTCTTCAGCTGCTGCTTTACGTTGTGGCAGTCGACGCACCGCATACCACGCGATTCGTGCGGGCTGCCGGCCCAGAACATGCGGTTGCCTCTCTTGTGGCACTGCACGCAAGACTGGTTCTGTTCCTCGACCGAGGTCCTGGTGTCTTTGCCATAACGGACGGGGATGGTGTCCTTGCCGCCGCCGGCTTCCACGTGAGCCTTGCCGGGTCCGTGGCAAGATTCGCATCCGAGTTTTTCGTCGGCGGTGTGGGGGTGGGCAAAAGCCTTGCCCATCACCGTGTTCTTGAAACGGCGGTTTTGATCGTCATGGCAACTAATACAGATGTCGCTGCCGACGTAGTCGCTGTTGACCCCCGGGGCGGGCGCCGCCTTAGGCTGCTCGCCGGCGATGCTGACGCCGGTCACCACCAGCATGACCAGCGCCACAGCAGCCAGGGAGATCGCGAGCCGCTTATGATTTTTGAATTCGTTCATTGCTATTAGCTCCTAGGCAGAACCGGGGCGGATCCGCATCGGACCCCGGACGGCACGGGTAGCATCGGATATCCATGGGCGGAGAGGCTGTGAGATCGCTCACATACCTTGGTGACGAGGAGTCCGGCTCCCGGCTGCGCCTGTGCAAAACCCGCCTGCGCCACGACCTCTTTCTCGCCACATAAAAAACGCCCGCCGGAGCGGGCGTTTTCGCACTTCTCACTTGTCAGTTGCTGTGCGCGGAGGCATGCCCGGCCGCGTGCAACAGGTGCGGACGGCGCGCCCGCGACAGCCCGATCGACCTCACTCGGTCGTAAGCCTGGTGCAGGTCCTGGCTCAGCAGGTGCACTACCTGCAGGCAGGCCACGCGGTGATCGCGCAGGAAGTGCAGCAGGTCCTTGCGCCGCACGAACGCCACCTGCGAGGTGTCCACCATTTCCGCCGTCACTTCGTGCGGCTTGCCGGACATGCAGGCGCTCAGGCCCAGCACCTCGCCCGGTCCGGCCACGCGCAGCATCAGGCGCTTGCGGCTGTCGCCACAAACCGAAAGCTTGGCGCGGCCTTCGCACAACACGTAAATCCCGCGCGGCTGCTTGCCCTCGGCAAACAGGGTGGCGCCCCGCGGAACCACGGTCGTGCTCTTGATGGCATCGAATGCCTGCAGCGCTTCCACGGGAAGGTCGCAAAAAACGCGGTCCGGCCGCATCTCGCAGGCGAAGCAGCTTTGTTCCTTTGCGCTCTCCATAACGTTGGAATCATGCTTGCTGCGAGAAGCTAAAACAGTGATTGCTATCACTGTTTATGGTGATGTGCGACCCAAAAGGCGCGTCCCGGGCGGGGTTGCGAAGCGAATAGGAAGGCATCGCTCCGCCGCGCGCATCCGCAGGCGCGCGGCGGAGCGATGGCAAAGCTTGCGCAGCGGCCTAGCTGCTGGCCAGCGCCTTCAACGCCGCCTTGTTGCGGATCAGCAGCGTCGAACCCTTGGCGTGCACGATCTGCCGCTTCCTCAGTTCGGCGAACAGCCGCGTGACGGTCTCGCGCGAGGTGCCGATCATCTGTGCGATCTCCTCGTGCGTGAGCGCCATCTTCACGCGCGGCTCCTGCTTGGCCGCTTCCCCGTTCTTCGAGCTCCACTCCAGCAGCAGCTTGGCCAGCTTTTCCGCCGCCGAGTGCGAAAGCCCCAGCGAGCGGATCTCGTGGCAAGCGGTGTTGTACTTGTCGCTCAATTGCTCGGCGACGCGGAAGCAGGCTTCGCTGTGCTCGCGCAGGAAGCGCAGGAAATCCTCGCGCTTGACGAAGTTCACCTGGCAGGGATCGATGGTCTCCGCCGTGAGTTCGTACGGTTTGCCGGAAACGGTTGCGCTGAGCCCGAGGACTTCGCCCGGTTCCGCGATTTTCAGGATCAGCGTTTTTCCGTCGGTGGAACAAATGGAGAGCTTCACTCGCCCTTTGCAAAGAACGAAAATTCCGCGGGGCGCCTGGCCTTCGACGAACAGCACCGCGCCCTTCGGATACGCACTGGCATATTTGATAGCTTCGAATGATTGCAGGGCGGCTGTGGGCAGATCGCAGAAAATTCTGTCGGCCCTCAGCTTACAAGTAAAGCAACTTTCTATGATGTCAAGTCCATAAGGTGATAACACGACACAACCCCCTGTGACATTCCATCTTACCCCGAAGGTCAAGGCGAATCTTTCGAGCGCTCGTTCGGTGCGCCGAACGAGCGTTCGTTGCAGCCCTCTGGCACCCGCATAAACACTGGCTTTGCGGCGCGAGCGCATCCCGCCCCTTGGCACGCCGGAAGCGTTCTGGTGAAATGATCGCGCATGCGACCCATGTCCCTACTCCTTGTGACCTCGCTCACCGTGGCGATGTACATGCGGACTGGGGCGGAGGCGCATGAAATCAGGGGTTGGCGCGGTGCCGCAACATCCACCGCGCGCCCCGCGGCCGCCCCTGCGGTCGCAAACACGGAGGGAGCCATGCAGGTCAATAGCAAAATCATTTCCCCAGGCGGCGAGTTCCCAAAACGGGACACGTGCGACGGCGGGGATATTTCCCCCCACCTGGCCTGGAGCGACGTCCCCGCCTCCGCCAAATCGTTGGTCTTGATCCTCGACGATCCCGACGCTCCCGGCGGCGTCTTCACCCACTGGCTGCTATGGGACATTCCCGCCGCCGTGCGCGAACTGGCGGAAAATGCGCCCAAGACCGCGCAATTGCCCGCTGGTGGAAGTCAGGGCCGCAACGACTTCGGCAAACTCGGCTACGGCGGCCCCTGTCCGCCGCCCGGAAAACCCCACCGCTATTTCTTCCGCTTGTATGCGCTGGACACGGTGCTGGGTTTGAAAGCCGGCGCCGGCCGCGGCGAACTTGAGCGCGCCATGCGGGGTCACGCCGTCGCGCGCGGCGAACTCATGGGCCGCTACGGGCGCTGAGGACGCAACCCGCGCGCCCGGCGACAATCGGCGGCGCGCAGTGGCGCATTTTGTCGAGTCGATCGAGATTGACGCTCGCCGTTCACGTTGACGAAACGATGCCGGGGCTTTTTGCTTATATAGCTCGCTGAGTCGGTCGGTGTTGCGGTAAGTCGGTAACTCAGGTTCCTACGTTCGAACTCCGCCCGCCGCGCTGCCGTTGCATCCATGAAGCACCGATGATTCGGAAGGTTGGCCCATCGAGCGTCTGCCCTACTGACGAAAGTAACTTTTCCGCGATTACGCTCGCGATCTTTACCGCGGCCCGAGGCCGCGGTACCTTCGCGGCAGTTGCAGTCTCTCATCGTCGCTCGAAGGGCCAAATGGACGCGGCCCGGCAATCCTGCCGGGTCGCGCCCGTCCAAGAACGGTTGCGAGGAGCGCGGTTATGTGGCGAACGATTTACTTCTGGATTGGGTTTCTGGTGGCGAGTTATCTGCTTCGCCGCCGCACCGAGCAGATTGACCTGGACCGCTTGCGCAGCGCCGGCTTGTAGCCGTAATGCGCAAGCCTCGGCCGCGCGAAGGTGCTTCCTCACCTTGCCTCGGGAAGCCGGAATCGAACGGCCAACAAGAAACTGAAATTGAAACTCGAAACTGAAACTATTTCCTTCGGTATCTCGAAAACTGGTGCTCCCCCACCCTCCGGCAGCTCACCCACTTCCACCACGGCGCATTATCCACGGTAAACCCGGGCGCATTGAATGTCGTAGGACGATATGGTGACGGGTTGCGCTCATCCGCCACCGACTTCTCCTGCTCCGGCGGCGCCAGTTGCCCGACCTCCACCGGCGACACGGTCACAAACTTCTCGTCCACCAGCCCCGCGCGCGACAGGTATCCGTACAGCGTCGGCCCGCCTTCGCACAGCAGGTACTCGATACCCAGCTCCCGCCGCAGCAGGCCGGCGGTCTGGCGCAGGTCCACGAACCTTTCCTCGCCCGCGACGATCACCCTCGGGTGCGGATGGGTTTGCTTCTCCGCCAGCCGCTTCGCCCCGGCCTTTGTCGTCACCACCACCGCGTCCACCAGCTCGCCATCGAACACCCGGAAGGCCGACAAATCCAGCGTGGCCGCGCCGGTGACGAAGATGTTCATCTCCCGCCGCTTCCCCAGCTTCTGCCGCAGCCGACACAGCTCCGGGTCCATCATGCGGAACACCGGCCCGCGCGGCCGCTGCCCGAGCTCGGTTTCGTCTCGCAGGGTGCTGACCCCGATCAGCACCGCATCGGCGTGCGCCCGCAGCAGGTCCATCAGCCAGCGGTCTTCTTCCGAGCGCGAAATGTCCGCGCCGGCCGCGTGCTTGCCCTTGAACGACACAATCCCGTCCAGCGACTGCGCGAAGTTGGAGAAAATCCATGGCCTTGCCGCCGGCGCCGGTGGAAATCCCAGCCGTCCGTACGGTCCGTACGCCGCATCCTCCACCGGCGACGCCTCGCCCTCGTCGAACAGCACCTCAAACTTGCGCATGACGGCATTGTACGTTGCAAGTTGCGAGTTATGAGTTGTGAGTTGTGAGTTCTGAGCTAAAGAGAGGTCTGACGCGCGACCATCCTCAACCCGCTGTCATCCAGAGACTCGCGTCCGGGGAGCGAAGGATCCAGGTTCCTCCGGATACCAACTGAACGCTGACTCTGGAGGGACCGATAAGGACAACACCAACGGCAGAGCTACAAATGTGTTTCTCTGTGTCTCCGTGCCTCCGTGGTGCGCAATGTGTCGCGCACGAAGGAAACGATCTCCTCGCTCACATACCGCGGCGGCCGCACCCGGAACACGGGCTTCCCTCGGATCAGCTTCAGCGACACCCCGCTCCATGCCGGGAGCGCATCCGGCGGCCCATCATGCAGAATCACCGCCGACGCCAAATCCAGATACTCCCGCGCCGTTGGCTTGAAATCCGCCGTTCCGTAATCGAGCACGGTCATATACAAGTCCGGTCGCAGAAACTTCATCACGCTGTTGGACTCGACAATCACGTTCTCCGCGTCCGCAATCTGCTGGCGCAGCGACGGCATCGCTTCCGCCAGGTTTCCCTGTCGCGTTCGCACCCACAGCGAACGCTCCGCTCCCGCCACCAGGAAGCGCGAAGTATCGCTCTCTCCCGACCGGCCGCGCTCTTCCGTGATCGCCCAGGAATCATCGGCGGTGGCGCAATCGCACAGTTCTGCGCTTGCCGAGCAAACGCCGTGCCCAAACTGCGTGATCTTGACGGCAGTCCAGTGCCGCTCCGGCATGGCGGCGATCAGCCCCGCCACCACGCTGGTTTTACCCACACTCCGCGAATGTCCGCCAATCACGACGAGAGCCATGGTTTCTGGTTTCTAGTTTCTGGTTCCTGGTTTCTGATACGCAACTCCGGTTCTAGAGACGAGAAACCAGCAACCAGAAACTTAGCTTTTCCTCGCCAGCCTCGCCAACACCGCCAGCTCCTTCAAATACTGCTTGATCGGCCGCGCCGGCGTTCCCCAGAACCGGACACCTTTCCCGCGTATCACCTTCCCGCTGGGCACTCCGCATTGGGCGCCCAGAATCGCGCCGCTCTCGATGGTGACATGGTCGGCGATGCCCACCTGCCCCGCGATCACCGCGTCATCCTCGATCACCGCGCTACCGGAAATCCCGGTCTGCGCCGCGATCACGACGTCCTCGCCGATGCGCACGTTGTGTCCGACGTGCACCAGGTTGTCCAGCTTCGTGCCGCGTCCGATCACGGTCGCGTCCAGCGCACCGCGGTCCACCGTGCTGTTGGCGCCGATTTCGACTTCGTCCCCGATCTCCAGCCTGCCTACTTGCGGAAATTTCGCGTATCGCCCCGTCCGCGCATCGCGCACGAATCCGAAGCCGTCGCTCCCCAGCACCGCCCCGGCATGAACAATCACCCGGTCGCCGATGGTCGTGCCCTCGTAAATGCTGACATGGGATTTGATGTTGCAATCCGACCCAATGCGCACGCCTGCACCGACAAACGTTCCCGTCCCAATCGCGCTATGGTCACCGACGGTGACATTTTCCGAAACCACCGCGTGCGCCCCGACCGACACTCCCTTGCCCAGCCGCGCGCTTTCATGCATGACCGCGGTCGCGTGAACCCCCGGCGCCGCCCCTTTTTCCGGACACAACAACTCCGCCGCCCGCGCAAACGCCAGCCTCGGCTGCTGCGCGATGATAAGCGGCTTGGAATGTCGTTTCTCGGCGATCCTCGGTGTTCGCAGTGTCTCGGTGGTCGCCGCGTCGGCAAACTCCCCCGCAATCACCGCCGCTGCTCTCGATGCCAGCGCCGCTGCCAAATGTTTCTCGCTTTCGACAAAAACGATGTCCCTCGCGGTCGCCGACGCGACGCTCGCAATCCCGCCGACCTCAACGTCGCCGCCCACGACCAACCGTCCGCCAACGTGCTTTGCAATCTCGCTAAGCTTCATCTTTCGCCAGTAACAATCTGTCGACAATCATCAATCGAGAATCAGCGGTGTTCGGCCTCCAGCCTGAAGCCTGAAGCCTAATACAGCGGCCCCTCTCCCTCCGGCCTTGTCTTCCATCGGCGGTGCACCCACAGCCACTGATCGGGGTTTTTCCGCACGTATTCCTCGATCACGCTGGTGAACAACTGCGTCGCCTCCACCACGTCGCGCTCATCGTCGGCGGTGCGCGGCAGCGTCAGCCGCGGCCCAAACGCGATCCGGTACTTCCCTAGCGTCGCGTCCCAAATGGTAAACGCCGGCACCACCGACGCGTCCGTCCGCAGCGCCACGCGCGCAATTCCGCTCGCCGTGCACGCCTTGCTGCCGAAAAAATCCACGAACACGCCGGCCGGCGGCGTCATATTCTGGTCCATGAGCAGCCCGACCGTCTCGCCCGCGCGCATCGCCGAGATCAGCCCGCGCGCAAAATCCTGTTTCTCGAACGTCGAGTTGCCATGCAGCGTGCGATAACCTTCCACCATCCGGTCGAGGTAGGGATTATCCAGCGCGCGCACCACGATGCGCAGCCGGTGCCCGTGAATCGAATGTACGAACGACCCGATCTCCCATCCCCCCAGGTGCGCCGTCAGGAACAGCACGCCCTTGCCGCGACGCTGCGCCGCGTCGAAATTTTCGAAGCCCTCGTACACCGCCACCTGCGAGACGGTTTCCCGGGTATAGCGTGGGAACTGGCAAAACTCCGCCAGTTGCCGTCCCAGCGACACAAACACCCCGCGCACGATCCGCCGCCGCGCCCGCCGCGACATCTGCGGATACGCCAATTCCAGGTTGCGCACACCCACGCGCCGCAATCGCCGGTGCAGGTGATATACCGCCCCGGCCAGCAGGATCGCCGCCGCGCGCGCCAGCGGACGCGGCAATAGCCCCAGCATCTTCACCACGGGCCAGACCAGCGCATACTCAAGTCGATGCCGCATTCGAAGCTGACCGGACGCTAGCACCCGCAATTTCAGCTGTCAAACCGACCACCAGCCACCCACTATCCGCCCACGCCGCTCGTCAACCTTTCCCCTGACCGGTTATCATCTCCGCTCAGAGGATGGGATGAAATTCAACCGC
>JAIQFM010000245.1 GCA_020073285.1 Terriglobia bacterium
GAGCGCTTCATCCTGATTCGCGACGGTTCCAAGGTGGTGTCGTCGGCGGTGCTGGAGTCGCCCAAGATCAACGACCAGGAAGTGGAGATGTTCGCCTCGATGAAGAACGTGCAGGAAAGCGTGCTGCGCGGCATCGCCGGCAAACGTAAGTATATGAAGACCTACGCCGTGGTGCGGGCCCTGGCCAACAACCCGCGCTGCCCGTTGGACGTGCAACTCACCATCATCAAGAATCTGCTGAATATGGATCTCCGCGCGCTCTCCATGAACAAGAATATCTCCGAGACCGTGCGCAAGGTCGCGCTCAAGATGTACCAAGAGCGGACGGAGAAGAAGAGCAGCTTCGGGTAGCTCTTAGCCGTTAGCTATTAGCACTTAGCTGAATTCGCATGATGTCTCAGTTCCTCGCTGACTGTGGTCGGGTTTCGTGATTCCAGAATCATCGTGCTACGACATACGAGCTACGAGCTAAAAGCTAGAATGGCGTTCGCGAACCCGCTCCCCTACAATGGATTGCGATTCAGGGAGAGACGCACGTGCCGATCAGCAAGGCCGATCCGATCGGAGAACTGCTCAAGAACGCGCGTAACATCGCTGTGGTCGGGCTTTCCGATAGTCCCTTGCGCCCGAGTCACGGAGTCGCCGCGTACCTGCAGTCGCAGGGATACCGCATCCTTCCCGTCAATCCGACCATCACGGATGCGCTCGGCGAGCCGTCGTATGGCTCGCTCCTCGAGGTGAAAGAGAAGATTGACGTCGTCAACATTTTTCGGCGGCCGGAATGTGTGCCCGAAGTGGTGGACCAGGCCATCCAGTTAAAAGTCCCCGCCATCTGGATGCAGGAGGGCGTCATTCACGAGCAGGCGGCTGAAAAAGCCCGCCGCGCCGGCATCTTCGTCGTCATGGACCACTGCATCCTGAAGGAGCACCGCGCGCGTTTCGGATGAATCCATCGGGTGATCGGGCGATCCGGCGATCGGGTGATCTGAGCCGCAAGGGTCCGTCTTCTATTCTGTTTCTTTCGCATCTGCGTCCTTCGCGTCCTTTGCGGTTCGCTTTTGGGCACGCTTGCGCTTGATCTCCTCCAGCCGTTCGCGGATGCGCTTCTCCACTCCCTCCAAGGTCGGATGGTAGTAGGTGCGGTTGCGAAGATTGTCCGGCAAGCACTGCATGTCCGCGACCTTCCCGTCGAGATCGTGGGCGTACTGGTAGCCGGCGCCGTAGCCGAGGTTCTTCATCAGCGCGGTCGGCGCGTTGCGCAGGTGCAGCGGCACCGGTTCGGCGGCGGTGGTCTCGACGTCGGCTCGCACCGAGCCGTACGCCGTGTACAGCGCATTCGATTTCGGCGCGACGGAGAGATAGACCACCGCCTCGGCGAGCGCGAGATTTCCCTCCGGCATGCCGATGAAGTCCACCGCATCGCGCGCCGCCATGCAGAGTGTGAGCGCGTTGGGATCGGCCAGCCCGATGTCTTCCACCGCCATGCGCACCACGCGGCGCGCAACGTAGAGCGGGTCTTCGCCGGCTTCGAGCATGCGGCCCAGCCAGTAGAGCGCGGCATCGGGATCGCTGTTGCGCACCGACTTGTGCAGCGCCGAGATAAGGTTGTAGTGCTCTTCGCCCGTCTTGTCATAGAGCAGGACGCGCCGCTGCAGCGCGTCCTGCACCATCGGGTCGGTGATCTCGGCGTTCTCGCCCGCGATGCCGGCGGCGATCTGCAGCACGTTATAGGCGGAACGCGCGTCGCCGCTGGAATAGGCCGCGATGCGCTGCAGCACGGCATCTTCGGCGCGCACATTCATTTCGCCCAGCCCGCGTTCGCGGTCCTCCAGGGCACGGCGCAGCAGAACGACGATTTCCTGCTCGGTGAGCGGGTTGAGCACGTAGACGCGTGTGCGCGAGAGCAGCGCGCCGATGATTTCGAATGACGGGTTTTCCGTCGTCGCGCCGATCAGCCGGATGTTGCCCTTCTCCACGTGCGGCAAAAACGCGTCCTGCTGCGCCTTGTTGAAGCGGTGAATTTCGTCAATGAAAACGATGGTGCGGGTGCCGAACTGGCGGGCTTTTTCCGCGTCGGCCATCACCTGCTTGATTTCCTTGATGCCGGCAAGCACGGCGGAAAACTCGATGAAGTCCGCCTTGGTAACGCGGGCAATGATCTTGGCCAGCGTGGTTTTGCCCACTCCCGGCGGGCCCCAGAAGATGATGGAGCCGGGATCGTCGCGCTCGATCTGCAGCCGCAGCGGCTTGCCGGGTCCGAGCAGGTGCTGCTGACCGACGAATTCGTCGAGCGAGCGCGGGCGCATGCGATCGGCCAGCGGCGTGGACCGGTCCGGCGGCTCATCTGGACGACGAATTGGATTGAACAGGCTCACGATTACTGTTTCACCACCGAGTCACCGAGGCCACCGAGGCGCACCGAGAAATCAAAGAACGCGACGGCGAATGCCGTTCTTCAGTATCGGAACATTGAAGTTGATCAGAAGCCCTACTCGTTTTCCGGTGTGGCGCATGTACGTCAAGAGCTGCGCTTCGTGCAATGGCAGGATCTGTTCGACTGCCTTGAGTTCAACGACTACGAAGTCATTCACGACCAGATCGATGCGATAGGCCGAAGCAAGGCGAATACCTTTGTAAACAATGGGCAGATGAACCTGGCGTTGGAAAGCGATATCACGAAGATGTAACTCGTGGCAGAGGCAGCTTTCGTAAGTCTCTTCCAGGAGGCCCGGCCCAAGCACCCGGTGCACTTCGATGGCTGCTCCAATAACTGGGTCGGTCTGATCGCGAAAAAATCGTTCGCCCGACCTTGCCGATCTCACTGCCATGGCTCCGGTGCTCATATGTCCCCAACCCTCCGAAATTATTCGTCTCGGTGTTTCTCGGTGGCCTCGGTGTCTCGGTGGTGAACTGGCGCCCTCCTCTGTCGCGAAGCTTCGTAGAGCACGATGGACGCCGCCATACCGGCATTCAGGGATTCGACACCCGGCGCGTGCGGAATCGATACCTGCCCATCCACCTGCCGCATGATCTCCTTCGGCAAACCGGCGCCCTCGTTCCCGATCAACACCACCACGCCACCGGTAAGATCCGCTTCGTCCACCGCCATGCCCTTGTGCGACGAGGTGGCCAGCAACTTCAAGCCGCGATCGCGGAGCGCGGCCAGCACCGCCGGAAATTCCGCTCCCACCACCGGCAAGCGAAACAGCGAACCCGCCGACGCGCGCACGACTTTGGGATTGTAGGGAGACACCGTCCCCGCTCCGACCAGCAAGCCCGCGGCGCCAAAGGCTTCGGCGGAGCGGATGATCGTGCCCAGGTTTCCGGGGTCCTGCACGCCGGCGGCGGCCACGATCAGCGGTTCGGGCGCGGCCAACAGATCATCGAGTTTGTGGACCTTTAAGCGCACCAGCGCCGCCACCCCCTGCGGCGTGTCCGTGGCAACCACGCTTTGGAACACGTCGTCGGGGAGGAGGAGGATTTCGACATTGGCCGAGAATTGCGGCAACAGGCGCCCAGCGCGGGGCTGCGCGGATTCGGCGAAGAACACATCGCGAAAGCGCAGCCCGCTGCGGATTGCCTCCTCGATGGTGCGGACGCTCTCGATGGCGATGGAGCCGTCCGCGGCCGGTTCGCCGTCGTGAAAAGCGCGCCGGAGTTCCTTGACCAGCGAATTCTGGCGGCTGGAAACGCGGCGCAGGCGATCGTATTCGGCCATTGGCACGATGATACGCCGCCCCGCTGTTCCGCTATCACCCAGGTCCAATTTGGGCCTAAGCAGGCGCGGTCCGGTGCTCGACTTCGCTCCGCGGCGCTTCCCTTGCGGTTCGCACGGATGGTAAGTTAGTATTCGCGGTTTGCCGAGATGAGTGCTACAAGAATGAGCGTGCGCGCCGAAATCCTCAAGATCAACAGCAACACGCCCGAGTCTTCGCTGGTGGCCTATGCGGCGGAACAGATTAAGTCCGGCCACGTGCTGGGTATGCCGACCGACACTTTCTATGGCCTGGCGGCCGATCCCTTCAACCTGCGCGCGGTGGAGCGGGTATACGAAATCAAGTCGCGCTCGCGCCATAAGCCGTTATCGCTGCTGATAGAGAGCGAAGATCAGGCGGAGATGCTGGCGCGCGATCCGCTGCCGGACGAATTTTATGAACTGGCGCGGAAATTCTGGCCGGGACCTCTGACCATCATCGTTCCGGCGGCGTCGCGCCTGCCGTTGAAAGTGACCGCCAACACCGGCAACGTGGCGTTGCGAATTCCCTCGGCCAACATTCCGCTTTCCGTGATCCGCGCTGCCGGGGTGCCGATCACCGCCACCTCGGCCAACCTCAGCGGCGCGAGCGAATGCACCACGGCCGCCGCCGTGCGCGACCAGTTGCAGGAGAGGATTTCGATCATCGTGGACGGCGGACCGTCGCCGCGCGACGTCTCCTCGACCATCGTGGACCTCAGCGAGGGTGGCTGGCGCGTCCTGCGGGAAGGCGCAGTCCCCCGGCAGGCGATCGCCGATACCCTTGGCGGAGAATGAAACCGCCGGAACTTGGGCCTGCCGTGAACCCATCCGCCGCATCCACTCGGCAACGATCGGCTCGCAACCCAAGCGCCATCGTGCGCCAACTCGCGGCGTGGTGCGTCGCGATTGTGCTGGCGGCGTTCGCAGTCGCGGCTTTCTTCATTGTGCGGCAGGGAAATCGTGATGAAGCGCGGCCTGCGGACGCCATCGTCGTCTTCGGCGCGGCGGAATACGCCGGCCGGCCATCGCCCGTGTATCGCGCGCGCCTCGATCATGCCTACGAGCTTTTCGAGCGCGGTCTGGCGTCCATGGTGATTACCACCGGCGGCGCCGGCGCCGATCCCAAGTTCACCGAGGGCGGAGTCGGCCGCGACTACCTGTCACGCCGCGGCATTCCCGACCGCTC
>JAIQFM010000049.1 GCA_020073285.1 Terriglobia bacterium
CCGAGTTTCTGGTGCCCATCTTCTTCGTGCTGATGGGCATGCGGGTGGAGCTCCGCGCGTTCGCGCAGCCCGGCGTGCTCGGCCTCGCGGCCCTGCTGACGGTCGCGGCCATCGCCGGCAAGCAGGCGTGCGCGCTGGGCGTGCTCGGCCGCGGGATGGACCGCCTCTCGGTCGGCATCGGGATGATCCCGCGCGGTGAGGTGGGCCTCATCACCGCCAGCATCGGTTTCGCTGCCGGCATGATTTCGCGCGGCGTCTACGTGCAGGTCATCGTTCTGGTGCTTGCCACTACGCTCATCACCCCGGCGCTACTGAAGTTTGCTTTTGCACGGCACCGGGACGTGGCCGAACCGGTTCTCGCTCCACTCACCGTCGAATCCGCGACCGGAGAGGAATTCGTCTCGCCGGTTTAAGGGGTCGCACCCGCCGACGCGTAAACCGGCCGTCCCTTGCTTGACCGGCCGGAACCGCTCGCCACCACTTCGCCGCCGCCGAACAACGCCATGGCCTCCATCACCGCGGGCACATAGTTGCGCGTTTCTCGTGGCAACAGAAGCCGCACGCGCGCAAAGTCTCTTATCCCGGCGCGCGCCACTGCTTGCGCCACCGCCTGTTCGCCGGCGTTGTACGCGGCAAAGGCCAATCGCCAATCGCCAAACCGGCCATACAGCTCACGCAAATATCGCGCTGCGGCCCGCGTGGACTTCACCACATCCAGCCGCTCGTCTTTTGACGCGCTCACCGTCAGCCCATAGCGCCGCGCCGTTTCCGGCATGAATTGCCACACTCCGCGCGCGCCTTTCGGCGACAGCGCCGCCGCCCTCCCACCGCTCTCCACCAGCACCAACGCGGCGACCTCCTTCGGCACGCCCTCTTCTCCGAGGATTGCATCCAGCGTCGCCCTGAGCTGCGTGACCCGCTCCACCGCTCGCCGCACATTCTGTTCTTCGCCATTCCAGTATTGCCGGGCAAACTGTTGCACGGCACGCTCGTCGAACCGACCTCCGTTCGTGGCCGCCGCCGCCGCGGACTTTGCCTCGCTCGAACTGCCCTGCTCCGTCGCCGCCAGCGCTTCATCCGCGGCATTGTTCAACTCCCGCTGATACGCCGAAAACTGCTCCTCCACCGACGCCGCCGGCACCGCGTACCGCGCCTCCTGCGACCATGCAGAGTTCGCCGCCGCGCACAGCACCAGCATCACCGCCAGTTGTCGCACCCTACGCATGCACCGGCTCCTCGATCTCCACGCGTTTAACCTGCTTCGGCCCTTGCTTCTTCAACGTCGGCTTCACCTCGAAGTTCCACTTCCAGATGGCGAAAATCGGCGGGTAGATCACCAACTCCATCAGGAACGACGTCATGATGCCGCCGATCATCGGCGCCGCAATCCGTTTCATAACGTCGCCGCCGCTGCCCACCGACCACATAATCGGCAGCAGTCCGAAGAGCATGCACGCCACCGTCATCACCTTCGGACGCAACCGCTTTACCGCTCCCTGCACAATGGCCTCGCGCAAATCGTCCCAATTGCGCATGAGGCCTTTCTTGATCGCATCCTGATACGCCAGATCCAGGTACAGCAGCATGAACACCGCCGTTTCCGCATCCACGCCCAGCAGTGCGATCAGCCCCACCCACACCGCGATGCTCATGTTGTAATTCAGCAGGTACAAAAACCAGATCGCCCCGATCGCCGAAAACGGCACCGCCAGCAGGATGATCCCCGTCTTCACCGCCGACCCGGTATTGAAGTACAGCAGCAGGAATACGATGAACAGCGTCACCGGCAGCACGATTTTCAGCCGCTCCTTCACCCGCTGCATGTTCTCGTACTGCCCGCTCCACACCAGTTGATAGCCGGCCGGCACGTTGACCTTTTCCGACACGATCTTCTTCGCGTCCGCAACGTAGCTGCCGATGTCGCGTCCGCTCACATCCACGTACACGTACCCGCTCAGCCGCCCGTTCTCGTCCCGGATCATCCCCGGCCCCGTCTTGTACGAAATGTTCGCAATCTGCGCCAGCGGCACTTGCGCCCCCGACGGCGTGTTCACCAGGACCCGCTGCAGCCCATCCAGATCGCTGCGATAATCGCGCAGGTAGCGCACGTTGACCGCGTACCGTTCGCGCCCTTCCACCGTCGTCGTGACCGGCTCGCCCCCAATCGCCGACATCAGTACTTCGTTGGCGTCGTCAATCGTCAATCCATACCGCGCCAACTCGTCTCTCCTGAGGTCGAAATCCAGGAAATACCCGCCGGTCGTGCGCTCCGCAAATACGCTGGTCGTGCCCGGGATATTTTTCAGCGCGTTCTCGATCCCCCCGCCGATCTTCTCGATCTCTCCCAAGTCCGATCCCAGCACTTTGATCCCCAGCGGCGTGCGCACCCCGGTCGTCAGCATGTCAATTCGCGCCTTGATCGGCATCGTCCACGCATTTGCCACGCCCGGCATGGTCAGCGCCTCGTTCAGCCCGCCCGGCCCGTACACCAGTTCTTGCGTCGTCTTGTGGTCGGGCCAGAACCGCCGCAGGAAATTCTGCGCCCACTCCGGCGCGCGTTTCGAATACCAGCGCTCGCGCTTCGGCCACTCCGTCTGCGCCTTCAGCACGACGACGGTTTCCATCATCGAATATGGCGCAGGATCGGTTGCGCTCTCCACTCGCCCCGCTTTGCCGAACACGCGCTCGACCTCCGGAAAACTCTTGATCATCTTGTCCTGCACCCGCAGCAACCGCGTCGCCTCGGTCACCGACATTCCCGGCAGCGTCGTCGGCATATAAAGAAGACTGCCCTCATCCAGCGGCGGCATGAACTCCGAGCCCAGCTTGAAAAACACCGGCGCCGTGGCCACCATTGCCAGCACCGCCACCGCGATCGTCTTCCACTTGTGTTCCAGCACGAACTCGACGATCGGGTGATACAGCTTCATCAGCGGCCGGCTGATCGGGTGTTTCTCCTCGCCGCGGATCTTGCCTACCAGCAGCCCGTTCGCGATCTTCGCTAGCCACCGCGGCCGGAAGGTGAAATTGTCCATGCGCGTGAACAGCAGCCGCATCGCCGGGTCCAGCGTGATTGCCAGCACGGCCGCGATCGCCATCGCGAAATTCTTGGTAAACGCCAGTGGCTTGAACAGCCTGCCTTCCTGCGCTTGCAGCGTGAACACCGGCAGAAACGCCACCGCGATCACCAGCAGCGCGAAGAAGCTCGGCCCGCCCACCTCCTTCACCGCCGAAATCACCACCTCTTTGTAGTCGCCCGGCCGTCCTTCCGCGTTCCACTGCTCCAGTTTCTTGTGCGTCTGCTCCACCACCACCACCGCCGCGTCCACCATCGCGCCGATCGCCACCGCGATTCCGCCCAGCGACATGATGTTCGCCGTCATCCCCGACATTTGAATCGGAATGAACGCCAGAATCACCGTGATCGGAATCGTGATGATCGGAATGATCGCGCTCGGGAAGTGCCACAGAAAAACCATGATCACCAGGCTGACGATCGCCAGCTCTTCCAGCAGCGTGTGCTTCAGGTTCTCCACCGAGCGGTCGATCAGCTCCGATCGGTCGTACGTCGTGACGATCTTCATCCCCTTCGGCAGCGTCGGCCCGATGTCCACCATCTTCGCCTTCACCCGCTCGATCACCTTCTCCGCGTTCTCGCCGAAGCGCATGATCACCACGCCGCCCACCGCCTCGCCGCGTCCATCCAGCTCCGACACGCCTCGCCGCATGTCCGGACCGTACGTCACCGTCGCCACGTCGCTCACCAGCACCGCCGTCCCCGTTTGCGGGTTCACCGTCAGCGGCGTCCGGCTGATGTCTTCCAGCGACTTGATGTACCCGCGCCCGCGCACCATGTACTCGCGCCCGGATTGCTCCACCAGCCGCGCGCCCACGTCGTTGTTCGATCTCTGCACCGCCTCCACGACCTTGCTGATCGGGATCTTGTACGCCAGCAGCTTGTTGGGATCTACGTTCACCTGGTACTGCCGCACGAACCCGCCCACCGGCGCCACTTCCGCTACGCCGGGAATCGCCTGCAACGCGTATCGCAGGTACCAATCCTGGTAGGTCCGCATCTGCTCCAGCGAGTACTTTCCGCTGTCGTCCACCAGCGCGTACTGGTACACCCACCCCACCGCCGTCGCGTCCTTCGCCAGCTCGACATTCACCCCCTTCGGCAGCCGCGGCGTCACCGAATTCAAGTACTCCAGCGTTCGCGATCGCGCCCAGTAAATGTCCGTGCCTTCCTCGAAGATGATGTAGATATAGGAAAACCCAAAATCGCTAAACGCGCGGATGTCCTTCACCTTCGGCATGCCCAGCAGCGCCGACGTCACCGGATAACTGACCTGGTCTTCCATGATGTCGGGGCTGCGGTCCCACTTCGCGTACACGATCACCTGCGTGTCCGACAGGTCGGGGATCGCATCCAGCTTCGTATTGTTCAGCGAGTGCCAGCCGAACAACACTGCGACTCCGGCGAACAGAAAAACCAGGAACCTGTTCTTGGCGCAAAGTTCAATAATCCGGTTGATCATGGCCGCGCCTCCCCGCCGCTGGTTGCCCCACCCTTATCGCCGCCCGTGGGTGGCCCACCCTTATCGCCGCCTGTGGTTGCCCCACCCTTATCGCCGCCCGCTTTTGGCGGCGATAGGGTGGGATTGTTGGGATTGTTGGAATTGTCGGGACTGGTGGGGTTGTTCACCACCGCCAGCAGTTCCTCCATGCTGCGCACCGCGCCGCCATTCTTCGCCACGAACCACTCCGCTTCCCCCCTGGTCGCGAAAGCGAACGTTCCTGGCGAGCAGCGGTCGAACGCGGTCTTCTCCACCTGCTTCATCTCATTCATGCGGGTCATGTCGTGCGCGCACGCCTCAATCCGGCTGCCCTCCACATACCACGCCCCGCGCGGGTCCAGCTTGCGCCCGCTGCTGTAGTCGGTTACCTCGATCAGCCGCACCCGCTTGTGCTCCTGGATGCCTTCGGTTACCACGCAGTGCGCGCAGCAAACGCGTTCGCGGCGGCTTCCAATCTCGGCAATCACGCCCGCCTGCGGGTTGATCCGCCGCGAGCAGATGTTGCACACCTCATACGACTGCCGGTGCAGGCTCCACTCTCCGGCGATCAGCAATCCCGCCACCATCACCAGCAGCCCAATTCCGGCCATGGACAATTTCCGTGCCATCACTGTCTCCGTCTTCTCTGTCTCCGGCTTTGAAGGGGTGCGGCTTCAGCCGCGCCGTAGTGGGGCCGTCGATTGGCGGCTCTAGCCGTTGAGGCAGGCCATTACTTTTCCTCAACAACCAGCTCTAGTGCTGCATCTCGTCTGTCGCGCTCTTCAGCTTGCTTTCCGAATCCAGCAGGAAGTTGCCCGATGTCACCACCGTCTCGCCCGCCTTCAATCCCGACACCACCACCACTTTGCCATCCAATTTCGCGCCGGTGGTGATCTTGCGCGGCTCGAAGTGCCAGCCCTCATGCGCCACGAACACCGTTTGCTCCTTCCCCGAATCCAACACCGCCTCCTGCGCCACCACGATCTGGTTGCCGTAATTCACTTTCAACCGCACCTCGGTAAACATCTGCGGCTTCAGCTCGAAGTTGGGATTGGCAAACTCCAGCCGCACCTTCACCGTGCGCGTCGTCGGGTCCACCGTCGGATATACAAACGAGACTCGTCCGCGCCACGTCTTTCCCGGGTAGTAGCTGAGCTGCATTTCCGCCTGCTGGCCGACCTTTACGTACGGCACCTCGTACTCGTACACGTCTGCGTTCACCCACACCGACGACAGGTCCGCCACCGTGTACAACTCCGTATCCGGGTTCACCGAAGTGTTTGGAAACGCCTTGCGGTCGGTCACGAAGCCCGCGATCGGCGAGTAGAACGTCAGCGTGCGGTGTACCTCCCCGGTTTCGTCCAGCGTCGCGATCTGATCGTCGCTGATGTCCCACAACTTCAGCCGCTCGCGCGCCGACCGCAGCAACGACTGCGACCCTTGCGCCACCTCCGCAAACGCCGACCCGCCCAGCGTCTTCTCGCCCCGCTTCGCGATCAGGTATTCGTTTTGCGAAGCCACCAGGTCCGCGCTGTACAGTGTGAACAGCGGCTGGCCCTTCTTGACCAGTTGGCCGATGTAGTCGACAAACACCTTGTCGATGAATCCGTTTACCTTTACGTGCACGTGCGCGATCCTGCTTTCGTCGGTGGTGACCTGGCCCGTCGTGCGCACCTCGCGCACCAGGCTCTCGCGCCTCACCTCCGCCGTGCGTACCCCGATCAACTGCTGCTTGTCCGCCGCGATCGTCACCGTGCCGGGTTCTGGTTGCCCCACCCTTGTCGCGTCCGGATTTGACGCGACAGGGTGGGAAAGTTCTTCGGCGTACTTCGGCACTAGGTCCATACCGCAATCCGGTGCCTTGCCCGGCTTATCTGCCTTGTATTGCGGGTGCATGGGGTCGTACCAGTACAGGATCTTGGGTTCGCCCTTGGACGCCGTGGCCGTGACGCTTTGAGCAGGCGGGTTCCCTTGATCCGCATACTTCGCCACCAGGTCCATGCCGTCCGGAGCCTTGCCCGGCTTGTCGTAATGGTGCTGCGGGTCCATCGCGTCGTACCAGTACAGGACCGTTCTCTCTCCGCTGTTTGGTGTGCTGTTTGGTGCCCCACGTCTGCCCTCTTCTGGCAGACGTGGGTCTGTGCTCGCTTGTGAGGCATTGGAGTGATCGTGCTGCCACGCCGCCAGCACCCGTCCGCCGTAGAGAACTCCGCCCACCACCGCCACTACCGTTGCTAGGGCGGCAGTCCGCAGCACTCGCGTTAGAGAATCATTTCGGAGGGGCAAGGCTTCAGCCGTGCCGTCATGTCCATCAACTTCCCCGGCTTTAGCCGCTGAGGGAAGGTCCTTATTAATGTGAGCCATTGCTGTGCTCCTTATCGTTTCTGCCCGTGACCGGTTGCTCGTTGCCGAAATCTGTGCCGGTCAGCGCTTCCATGCGCGCCAGCGCCGTCTGGTAATTCGCCAGTTCGCGGAAATAATCCGTCTGGTAATTCAGCACGGTGCTGAAGTTCCCCAGCACCGTCAGGAAGTCCACCGTGCCCACCTGGTACGCCGACATCGACGATTCCAGCGCCAGCGACGACTGCGGCACCACGCCCTGCGCATAAAGTTTCAGCAGCGTTTCACTCGCCTTGGCCGCCAGGTAGTTCTGCTTCAGCTCGAAATAAAGTTCGTTCTGCCGGTTGTCGCGCGCGCTCGCCGCGCTCAGCCTTTCTTCCGTCGCCTGCTTTACTTCCTCGCGCTGCTTGCTCTTGTGGAAAATCGGCAGGTTCACCGTGAACGTCAGCCCGTGCATGTCCGGCATCGTCGGCCGCTGCTGGTACATATAGCCGACGCTCAAATCTGGCAGGGAATCCTTCTGAGCCAGGCTCACCGCGAGCTGGTTGCGCTCCACCATCTTCTGCAGCCGCTGATATTCGGGATCGTTCGCCCGCCCCAACTTGCAGAGATCATCGAGCGAGTAGTTCAGCGCCGTCTGCGTCCCAATGTCGGCTGCCGGCGGCAATGGCAGATCAGGCTGGCGCGCCATCAGCGCATTCAGCCGCGCCTGCGCCGTCGCTCGCTGCTGCTCCAGCGTCGTCAGCTTCTGCAGCAGCATGGAAATCTCTACCTGCGAGCGCAGCACGTCGGTCTGGATGGCCTTGCCGACGCGATACCTTGCCTCCGCGATCTGCGACAGCTTCACCAGCAGTTCGCGGTTCTGTTGCGCCGTGCGGATCGCCTTGTCGGAATACCAGTAGTCGTAATAGGCGGCTTTCACATCCGCCGTTACGCGCCGCCGCACCGCCTCCACGTCCCATTGCGTGGCATCGGCCTCTTTCGTCGCCATCTGTCCGCGCAGGCTGCGCTTGCCCGGAAACGGCAGCATCTGCATCGCGCTCACGCTGCGGTAGCTCGACGGATCTCCCGTTTGCACGCTGAACGGCTGCGCATTTCCCGCCCAGCCAATGCTCAAGCTCGGGTCCGGCAGCGCCTTCACCTGCGGGACCTTCGCGCGTTGTGCGGCCACCGCGTGGGCTCCGGCGCGGATCGCCGGATTCTTCGCCAGCGCTTCCTGCACCGCCTCTTGCAGCGTTAATACCGTGTCAGCCGCAAAAACATTGGCCGGGAAAAGTCCCGCAAGTATGAGAACGACTGTTGTCCTGAAAACGACCGCTGTCCTGAACATGAAAATCTCTCTCAAAAGCAATTCGTGACTGGCCACTGGACACTGACCACTTAATTCCTCGCACCTGAATCCATCTGCCGTCGCGCACCGGAAGGTACAGACCGAGCACATAATCCAGCCCCGCAGGGGCGGCAGTTCATAGCCCGGCACGTCAGTGCCGGGAAAATTGCGATTCAGATGACTGAGTCCCGTAGGGACGGCACAAGAACGCATCAATTCAGAGAGAAAGGATCAGATCAGAAACGTGCAGAGTACTGCCTGAGAAGAGGAAAGAACCTTGAGGGGCACTACATCTTGCAATTCGCTGCGTACCGGCGCCACCGTTTCCGGCGCCGTTGTCGCAACCGGATTTACCACCGCCGGCGAACTACTTGGCCCCTGTAACTGTGCTGCCGGCGCCGTCTTTCCCGACGACAGGTTGCAACACGACTGGCCGCTGGGTGTGGCATCCATTGCCGGTGTCGCCTGCTGCATTGCCATCATCGTCGCGCAGCAGCCGTGCGCTGTGCCGCCGCTTATCCGGCAATTCACCAGCCCCGCCGCCGGCATGGCCAGCAGCGCCATCGCCAGCACCACCGCCACGAGTTTGGAAACACCCTTCATGGCAACCTGTACCGCAATGCTACGGCCCCGATGACCATTCGGCTGTGACCGAAATCACGGCATCAAGTGACCATTGAACGCCGTCATTGAGCGGTCCTCACACTTTTCTGGCGAATGGTAGGCCCCCAAGAACCGGTGATCTACAACCGACAACCGACAACGGCAACCGAAAACCACGGAAAAATTTTCTTCCCATGTCACAGACATAATCCTCCGCAATCGCTATCCTGAATATGCACATGTGCGCGAAGGTGTTGGTGTTTCCGGTGCCTCGTTTAGCTCTTTGACAACAAGAATCGCGCCCCTAGGGACGCCAAGGTTGCCTTTGCGGTACATACCATCATCCCGGGTAACCCACGGTATACCGTCGGTAACCGGTCGCTTACCGAGCCCGGCGGTTTCGGTGTAAACATCTGCTGATGAATGAGATGGCGTACTCCTCCCAAGAACAAAGGGGGAGGTGGGGTATGCAACACCAAGGACGCGGAGTTATTAGCTGCAGAGTTACGGACTGAAGGCCGGCTCAGATCTTCCAGAATGGGTTGTCGAGGCCAGTCGGCGCCATCGCGGGCAACGTCTCATCCTCGGTGAAGACGTGCAGCGGCCCTGGCTGGACGGGAGGAATTCGCAGCGGCGCGTGACACGAGCAGGGATTGTCGGGAGTGTAGTCCTCATGGCACTCTGGGCACTTCATACTGGGCGTCCTCCGCGGCGTCATCCTGACTCTCCTTAATACCGCGGCCTGACGGCAAAAGTACAATCGAGAATTTCGCTCCAGAAAATTGGAATTTCGCGGTGATGAAACTCAGGCTGTCACCGGCGATGAACGTCACGATTAAAGGTAGACTCCAATCAAGATGACGCGACCAGACAAACCCGACCAGGATGTCCTGCACAAGAAACGCATCGCGGTCTTGGGCGCGGGAAAAATGGGGACCATCCTGTTGCAGGCGCTGCTCAACCAGGGCTTGCTCTTGCCCGAGCACGCCCGCGCCTCCGTGCAGCATGGCGAGCGCGCGCAGAAGCTGCGCAAACAACTCCACATCGCCGTCGGCACCGACAACGTCGAGGCTGTCCGCGGCGCCGACATCGTGCTGGTCTGCGTCAAGCCGCAGACCGTTCGCCCGGTGCTGGAGGAAATCGCCCCCGTGCTGACCACCAAGCAGTTGCTGATCTCCATCGCCGCTTCCGTGCCTACCGCGTACATGGAGAAATCGCTGCCTCCGGGAATGCCCATTATCCGCGCCATGCCCAATACCCCTTGCACCGTGCGCACGGGAATGACGGCGGTCTGCAAGGGCTCGCACAGCGACTCGCATCACCTCGCCACGGCCTGCCTGCTGTTCGACGCCGTCGGAAGAACGGTCGTCCTGGACGAGAAGCACATGGATGCCGCCACCGCGCTCTCCGCCAGCGGCCCCGCCTACATCTACATCATCCTGGAATCGCTCGCCGAAGCCGGCGTCAAGGTCGGCCTGCCGCGCGACACCGCCACGCTGATGGCGGCGCAAACCACCCTCGGCGCGGCCAAGGTGGTGCTCGATACCGGCGACCATCCCGCGCTGCTCAAGGACGCCGTCACTACGCCCGCGGGATGCACCATTGACGGCATCCTCGAGTTGGAAGAGGGCAAGCTGCGCGTAACCCTGATCAAAGCCGTGGTGAAGGCCGCTAGCCGCGCCAAGGAATTGCTGTTCACGGAGTGACCGCGCATGCCCGCGTTTTTTTCGATTCGATATATCGAAACTTTGCGTTTCCCGTGAAGCCGTGATTTCGTCTATAGTTGCTTTTCTAATGTCCTGCATCGTCAACACAACCGGCGTCAACACACCCGCGACAGCGGGTACAGGCATTACACGCCTGACGGTGGAGGACGGGTAAACAAAGATCACGACAACAAACCCCGAACCCACCGCCCGACACGCGGTGGGTTTTTTGTTGGGAATAAATTTCGGAGAAGTTGCCGATGGATCTTTGGAAAGCGCGCGAGGCGCCGTTGTTCAAGCGTTCCGCGCTGGAAAGCGGGCCGGAGTTATGAGTTCACGAGCGCTGCAAAAACCGGTGAGAATGGCGCGTCACTTGACCAAACCCGCGCTGCTGGACGCGAAGCCGCAGCAGCGAGAGGCGCGGTGCAAGATCGCGATGATCGGCTTCGGCACGGTGGGACGGTCGGTGGCCAAGGTGCTGTGCGAGCGCGCCGGACGCGTGCTGCTGACGCATGTTTGCAGCCGCAGCGTCAATCGCGAGCGAGTTCCGTGGCTGCCGCCGGACGTGCGCTGGACCGACGACGTCAATGAGGTGTTCGCCGCCGATGTGGACGTCGTGGTGGAGTTGGTCGGGGGCTTGCAACCCGCCGAAGACTGGATTCGAAGAGCGCTGGAGAGCGGCAAGTCGGTGGTCACGGCCAACAAGCAGTTGATCGCCCACAGCGGCCCCGAGTTGGTGGAACTGGCGCACCGCATGGGCCGCCATCTTTGTTATGGCGCGTCGGTGGCGGGCGGAATTCCGGTCGTGTCGGCGCTGCAGGATGGTCTCGCCGGCGACCGGCTGCTGAAGATTCGCGGCATTCTGAACGGCACCTGCAACTACGTGCTGACGCAGATGGAAAGCGCCGGCATGTCGTTTGCCGCCGCCGTGAAGGAAGCGCAGAAGCTGGGATTCGCGGAGGCGGACCCGAGCGAAGACGTGGACGGCCTGGACGCGGCGGCGAAGCTGGCGATCCTGGCGCGCGTGGGATTGCAGGTACAACTGCGAACCGGCGATGTGATGTGCCGGTCCATCCGCGAGATTGAAGCGGTGGATTTTGAGTACGCGCACGAGTTGGGCTGTACCATCCGCCAGGTGTCGCGCGCGGAGAGAAACGGCGACTGCCTGTTCGCGTCGGCGCAGCCGGCGCTGGTTCCGCTTTCGTCACCGCTGGCGCGCGTGCAGGGAAGCCAGAACCTGGTGGTCGCGACGGGAGAGTTCGGAGGCGACACGGTGTATTCCGGATTCGGCGCGGGCGGAAATCCCACGGCGGTGGCGGTGGTCTCCGACCTGGAAGCAATCGCCAAGGCGAACGGCAATGGCGCGGGACTTGCGGCCGCCGAGCCGCAGCCGCCGAAGGAGATCAGCAGTGACTTCGCGTCGCGGCAGTATGTGCGGTTCACGGTAAAGGATCGGCCGGGAATCATCGCGGCCCTGGCGGCGGTTTTTGCCGAGCACCAGATCAACATCGATTCCATCTTGCAGAAGCCCGGATACGAAAAGTCGAGCCTGCCGTTCCTGATCGCGTTTGAGGCGTGCCGCGCGTCGGTGCTGGAAAAAGCGCTGGAGAAAATCCGGCCGCTGGATTTCCTGGTGAAGCCGCCGCTCAGCTTGCCGGTTTTATCGGAGGGAGAGTGATGTATTTGCGGTGCAGCAATCCGGATTGTGCGGCGCGGGTGGAGGGACAAGATCGTGCGCTCCAGTGCCCGCGCTGTGGCGACCTGTTGGAACTGGCGTTGGGCGTGCCGTTGCTGGATCCCGAGGTGCTCAAGCGCATGTGGCTGGAGCGGCGCTGTTCCTTTGATCCGCGGGATGGCAGCGGCGTGTGGCGGTTCCGGGAATTTCTGCCTGGACCGTACGCGCCGGATGAAGTGGTTACGCTGGGCGAAGGCAACGTACCGCTGGTGCCGGCCGGCAAGACCGCGGCGTGGTGCGGATTGAAAGCCCTCGGCTTCAAGCACCTGGGATGGAATCCCACCGGCTGCTTCAAAGACCTGGGAATGACGGTGGGCATCACCGACGCCAAGCACCGAGGCGCGCGTGAAGTCGCCTGCGCTTCCACGGGCAACACGGCGGCATCGATGGCGGCGTACGCGGCGCGCGCGGGGATCAAAGCGCGCGTGTACCTGCCGGCCGGTGCGGTGTCAACTAACAAGCTGGCGCAGTCGCTGGATTACGGCGCGGAGATCGAGGAGGTGGAGGGTAATTTCGATCGTGCGCTGCAAGTTGTGCTCGCCAGCGCGGGACCGGAGTTGTACTTCCTGAATTCGATTAACCCGTATCGCATCGAGGGACAGAAGACCGCGATCTTTTCATTGCTGGAGCAATTGCAGTGGAGGCCCCCGGACTACATCGTGCTGCCGGGCGGAAATCTGGGGAACACGGCGGCCTTCGGCAAGGCGCTGGCGGAGCTGAAAGCGAACGGGTTCATCGAAAAAGTGCCGAGGCTGATCGTCATCCAGGCGGAAGGCGCGAATCCGCTGGCGCGCGCCTGGAAGGCCAAGAGCGAGGAGCTGCAACCGATGGCGGAACCGGAGACGGAAGCGACGGCGATCCGCATCGGCTCGCCACGTTCGTGGAATAAAGCTCTGCGCGCGCTGCGCTTTACCGACGGCATGGTGGCCGACGTCAGCGATGAAGAGATCAGCGAGGCCAAGGCGATGATCGGGCGCGACGGCATCGGGTGCGAACCGGCTTCGGCGACCACGCTGGCCGGGCTGCGCAAACTGCGGTGCCGCGGCGCGCTGGGCTCCGACGCGACGGTGGTGGCGATGCTGACCGGGCACGCGCTGAAAGATACCGACTACATTGCGCGGCGGCAGGCGACGGTACAGGTTGCGGCGGGAGTGTGCGTGGCGCCGCGGATGGAGAGGGCAGTGCAATGGAAATGAACCGAAATTGTGAAGGCGCCGCGATTTGCGTGCCGGCATCGGTGGCCAATCTGGGACCGGGGCTGGACACGGTAGCCGTGGCGGTGCGGCTGTATTTGCGGGTGCGCATTCTCAAGGTGCGCCCGGAACGCGCGGGCGAGGTGCACTGCATTTTTGTCGACCAATGTGTCGGAAGCGACAACGCCATCGAGCGCGCGCTGCGTTACATGACGGAGCGCCACGGGGTCGAACTTCCGGGCTTGCAGTTAGAAGTTCGAAGCGAGATTCCGATGCGATCGGGCTTGGGCAGCAGCGCCGCCGCCACCATTGCGGGGCTTCGCATTTTTGAAACGCTGTGCGGCCCGCTGCCGGCGAACGAGTTGCTGGCGGTCGCGTCCGAACTGGAGGGACATCCCGATAACGCGGCCGCGGCGCTGCTTGGCGGCCTGACGGTGAGCTGTCAATTGCAGGATGGATCGGTGCTGGCGGCGGCTTCCCACTGGCCGGAACGCGTCGAGTTTGTGGTGCTCACGCCGGATTTCGCGCTGAAGACGGAGGCGTCGCGGCGGGCGCTCCCCTCGCAATTCAATCGCGCGGACGCGGTGTTCAACCTGCAGCGCGTCGCCCTGTTCCTGCAGGCAGTCCACGGCGAAGACTATCGGTTGCTCAATGAGGCGATGCGCGACCGCTGGCACCAGCCATTTCGGCAGCCACTGGTGCCGGGTCTGGAGACGGCGCTGTCGCTTACGCATCCCGATCTGTTGGGTGTCTGCTTGAGCGGGTCGGGACCTTCCGTGGTCGCTCTCGCGCAGCGGAACGCGCATGCGATCGGGAAGCTGTTGTCGGATGCCTATCAGCGGCTCGGCATCGCGCATCGCGTGCGCGTGTTGTCGGCGCATCAGTGTGCGAATGGGGATGCGAGCCCGGCGATGCGCGATTTCAATACGATCGAGGCGACCGGGATGCGCGCTCCCAGCTAAAGCGATTCCAAGGAAGCTGTCTTGTCGTTGTAACGATGCGGCCACGGCACACGCGTTTGGGCGTTTCGCCGAAACAGGAACGCCCGGGGGGTAAGCGCAAGCCCCGGTTGAGCGCTCATCCTTATTATTATTACGAATGCGAATTATGCGTAGTCGATGGGGTGCTTTTCCAGCCAGTGCTGGTCGCGCACCCTGTCGATACTCTTCATCGCGCTGGAAGCGACGCTGGAGGCCAGGCCGCGGCTCCGCCAGGCGACGGCCGCGCCAAACCCGACGATGCAGCCGAGCACGCCGCACTCCAACGCCCGGCGCGCCGACCTGTTCCGGCGGGCCTGATACGCGCTCAACAAACCGATGCACGCCCCAAGGACCGCGGGCGTCAAAGCGGTGCGAGCTGACTGGTTAAAGAACGATCCCAGGTGTTCTCCGTGGAGAAACGATTCGCGACCGAGTGCCGCTCCCTCACGCCCACTATGGACAAGTTTCCGGCCATAAACCGCGGTTGACTTCGACCATTCGCGTACATTCATAGTCCGCCTCAATTGGAAAACAGCAAGCGTAATGTCCTCGTGCCTGACTTCATGCTACTACCACCCTGCCCGACCTCGCGGGTGAAGCTCCCACCCTGGCCGGGGACGGCGAATGCACCGCCGGAATGGGCAGATCGGGCCGTACTGCCGGGGCCGGCTTGGCCGAGACGGCGCGCGCGGGTGCAGTACGTTCCGCCGCCAGAAGCCGGCGTAGCGAACGAAGATCGTTGAGGATCCGGCAGCTCTGCTTCATGTGGAGCTCGAGTTTTTCCAGGCCGTACGAAACCAGCCGCAATGCGTCCAGGCGGCGGGGCGTTTTTGAACCTTCCTCTTTTTGGACATCGGCATCGATTTCTTTTTTTGCCTCGATCACCGTTTGGGCCAGGAGAGCGACGAAATCATGGGCGCTCTCGATACTATCAAAATTTCTTCCGGATCCCGGGTTCATGACGGTCCTCCTCCTGCTTTGGGAACGAGTCGCTGTTGGCATCGATAGAGACCGCGGCAGGCTAACGATGGCGAGTTGAGGTTTTCACATCGGGCCGAGTTCGTCTGTGATGTGGCGCACGACTAGATGCGCCAACGTGTGCAGTTTTTTTCCGGAACGGAACCGAATCGTGAATTCCCATTCGGGAACGTGACGTGTCATGGCGCACGAGAAGGTGACCGGCGTCACAGAACGGCTTGCGGCGACAACTCATCATGCCAAGCGTGCAAGCACTAGCCGGTCCGCCCGCTTGTTTGCCGCCGGCCCGTCTCTTCCAAATTGACTGAATGCTGTGAGCACCCTCGAGGTGCTGCCGTTGCCCGCGGAGGCAGCCGAGATGTTCGGTAGCGTGCAAAGCGTTGCTTCACCCGCGCAAGCGACATCCTGGTTTGTCTCGGGACAAATTCTTTTCGTGTTGATTCACGTCCTGGGT
Source organism: Terriglobia bacterium (assembly GCA_020073285.1). Classification (GTDB taxonomy): domain Bacteria; phylum Acidobacteriota; class Terriglobia; order Terriglobales; family Acidobacteriaceae; genus JAIQGF01. The sequence goes on from JAIQFM010000049.1 coordinate 15,876, forward strand.
CTGGCCTGTTTTGCCTACATTGCGACCCGGCGCATGGCGCCGCTCATGCGGGGCGAGCGCGATCCCCGTTTCGATCGGCCATGGATGCGGCTTCAAAGAGTCCTGCAGTATTGGCTGGGGCAGTGGAAGCATCCGCGTTATCCGGGCGCCGGACTCATTCATATCGTTATTTTCGGCGGTTTCATCGTGCTGGCGGTGCGCTCGATTTCGCTGGTCGCCTTCGGCATCTCGGAAAACTTCGCCATCCCGGTTCTACCCGCCGGCGCCGCTCATGCGTATGACGCGATCACGGATTACGCGGCCACGCTGGTGTTTTTTGCGGTGGTGATCGCCGCCATTCGCCGCATCGTTTTCAAACCGGCGCGCTACGCGGTGCCGGCCAGGTTCGGCAAGGGCCATCCGGTGGATGCCATCTTCCTTCTCGGATTGATCGCCGTCCTGATGCTGGCCGACGGCCTGTTCGAGGCGACCAAGGCGGCCGCTCATCTGCCGCCAGGGCACATGGCATCGTTCGGCCTGCTGTCGCTTCCGTGGATGTTCAACATCGTCCTCGCTTCGACGACGCTGGTGACCATCGGGAAAGTTCACCTCGGCGCCGTCCTGGTGCATGAGGCGACATTCTATTTCCTGCTCTGTTATCGCCCCTTCGGAATACAGTTCCACGTCATCACGTCCTTGTTCAATGTGTGCTTCTCCAAGTTGGACCGGGGGACGGTGAAGCCGGTGCGCTGGGGTATAAGCGACGTCAACCTGGACCAGGTGAAATCGTTTGGGCTGAAGAAATTCGAAGACTTCACCTGGAAGCACATGCTGGACTTTTACTCCTGCGCCGATTGCGGCCGCTGCTCCGACAACTGTCCGGCGAACGCAGTCGGCAGGCCGCTGTCGCCGCGGTTCCTCACCATCAAGGCACGGGATTACAGCTTCCGGCACTACCCGGTGTTCGGCCGGCCGAGCGACGGCACGCCCCTGGTTGGCGGCGTGTTTTCCGACGACGAGATCTGGTCCTGCACCACCTGCGGAGTCTGTGAAGAGGAATGCCCGCTGCTGATCGAGTACATCGACAAGATCGTTGACCTGCGGCGCGGCCTGATTGACGACGGCAAGGTCCCGCAGTCTCTGCAACGGCCGCTCAAGGCTTTGGAGAGCCGCGGCAACCCCTACGGCAAGATGGAGAAGAAACGCGCCGATTGGGCAAAGACCAAAGAGTTCCAGCAGACCTGCCAGGTCAAGGTCCTGAGTGGGAACGGTGGAGCCCGGACTTTGTACTTCGTGGACAGCATTACGTCGTACGACGACCGCATCCAGGCCATCGGACGCGCGACCGCCAGAATTCTCGACCACATCGGAGAGGACTTCGGAATCCTGGGCGTGGCGGAAAAAGACAGCGGACATGATGCCCGGCGTTTCGGCGAAGAGATGCTGTACATGACGCTGCGCGACCACAATGTGGACGCGATCAAAGCGACCGGTGTCGAGCGCATCGTGACCGCCGATCCGCACGCGTACAACGCGCTGAAACACGATTACAAAAACGTTCCTCCGGTGGAGCACATCAGCCAGGTGATTGCCGGCGGAGTGCTGTCGGGCAGGATAAAGCTCCTGCCGGTGGAAAACGAAAGCAGCGTCTACACCTACCACGATCCCTGCTACCTGGGTCGGCACAACCAGCTCTATGACGCGCCCCGCGATGTGCTGGATGCGATACCCGGTTTGAAGAGAGTGGAAATGAGCCGTTGCCGCGAGCGCTCGTTCTGCTGCGGCGGCGGCGGACTGATGCTGTTCTACGAGGCCAAGGAAGACCAGCGCATGGGGGTAGCTAGAGTCAAGATGGCCGCCGAAGCCGGGGCGAACGTAATCGTGACGGCCTGCCCTTTCTGCATGGTGAATATCGAAGACGCCATTAAGGTCGCCGGCATGGAAGGAAAAATGACGGCCATCGACCTGGCGGAACTGGTGGACCAACAGATCGCGCGTGAACCGGCAACACCACCGACCCCAACCCGGCTGGAGCGCGAAACAGCGATTCAGGGAGGCTGAATGTGGAGATCCTAGTCTGCGTAAAACGAGTTCCCGACACGTCGGAGAACGAAATCCAGCTTAACCAAACGGGCAACGACATTGAACGCGATGACCTGGTGTATTCGATCAATGAATGGGACAACTACGCCGTCGAAGAGGCCATTCAGATTGTCGATCGAGTCGGTGGGAACGTCACCGTGGTCACCATCGGCGGCGAAGACGACGAGGAAGTCCTGCGCCGCGAGATGGCGATGGGCGCCAAGCACGCCGTGCTCATCTCCGACGAGGGCTTCGACGGATGCGATGGCTTTGGCATTGCCACGATTCTGAAGAGCTTCGTTCAGAAGGGCAACTACGACCTGATTTTGACCGGCGTCCAGGCGGAGGACGGCGCGGCGCAAGTGGGCGGCATGCTGGCGGCCATGCTCGATTATCCCTTTGCCTCCCTGGTCAATTCCATCGAAGTCCTGGCAAACAGGGTGTTGAAGGTCACCCGCGAAATCGAGGGTGGCAACAGGGAGGTCAACGAGATCGATCTCCCCTGCGTGCTTTCCATACAGACCGGCATCAACGAGCCGCGTTATGTCGGTATGCGAGGCATTCGCCAAGTGGCCTCGGTGAAGATTCCAACGTTCGCCGCTTCCGACCTCGGGATCGCCCCCAGCAGCGTAGGAGAAGCTGCCGCCAGAGTGAAACGCGTCGACTACTTCGTGCCCGCGATGGGCAAGGGCGCCGAGATGTTGGAAGGCAGCCCGGAAGAGATGGCCGACAAAGTCATGGAGCTGGTTAAAGCCAAGGGAGGGTTCAAATAATGCCTCGCATCTTTGCTTATGTAATTCATCGAGGTGGGGTCGCCGACGATTCGGCTGCCGAACTGGCGGCTGCCGCCAGGAAGGTCGACGCCACTGCGTCGCCAGTAGCCATCGTCACCGGTTGGGGCGCGGAGCTGGATGCCGCGTGCGAGTCCCTCCGTCCTGCCTATAGTGAGATTTGGAAAGTCGGCAACGAAGCGCTTGCCTACCCCAACGCCGAACTGGTCCGCAAAGCGCTCACGAGCGTGGTTCCGCCGGGGAGTATGGTGCTGGTGCTGCACGATCATTTCGGCATCGACCTGTCACCCGGCCTGTCCGTCAAACTGAACTCCGCATTTGTCTCCGATGCGCTGGCCATTGAGGGTATGGACGGCAGCTTCCTCCGACTCGTGCGCCAGGAAGTTGGCGGCCAATTCAGCACGCATGTTCGCTGCGACATTTCCACCGGCGCGGTGATCAACGTCCGTCCGGGTGCATTCAAGGCGCTGGAAGGTGGCGCCGCCGGGCAGGTCGTGGACAAGTCGGCGGCCGCCGGCGCCCTGACGGCGAAACGGCGTTATGTCGGGACGGTGGTTGCCGAAGCGGGCGATGTGGACATCACCAAGTACGACGTGCTGGTTTCCGTCGGCCGCGGCATCCAGGAGCAGGACAACATTCACATCGCACAGGAACTGGCCGACGCCATGGGTGCCGCCGTTTCCTGCTCGCGACCGGTCGTGGACGCCAAGTGGATGGAGAAGTCCCGTCAGGTCGGCAGCTCCGGCAAGACGGTCAAGCCCAAGGTGTACATGGCCTGCGGCATCAGCGGAGCATTCCAACACTTGGCGGGCATCAAAGGGAACCCGTTCCTGATCGCTATCAACAAGAACCCCAAGGCGCCGATTTTTCAGGTCGCGGATGTCGGCATTGTCGCCGACCTCCTGGAGTTCTTGCCGGAGTTAACCAACAGGATCCGTGAGACGCGCTGCGCTGCGGCGAAATAGGAGGCACCCCATGATCACCAGCAAGACCCTGAAGTTGAGTTTGAAATCGCTGAAGGATTTCGCCAAGAAGCGCTTGCCGGACGAGACGCTCCTAGACTTGGACGCCAAGGACGAATGCCCGGTGGACATCGTGCGCCAGATGTGTGACCCGGACCAGATCGGCATCCAGCTCCTGTTCGTCCCGGAAGAGTACGGCGGCATGGGCGGCGGTGCGTTCGATGTGTATGCCATCTGCGAAGAGATGGCGCATATCGACCTGGGCGTCGCCACGGCCGTGCTGGCGACGTTTCTGGGGAGCGATCCCATCACCATGGGCGCTACCCCCGAGCAGAAGAAGGTCTGGCTGTCGCGCATCGCGAACGATGGAATCCTGTTCGCCTACGGCGCCACCGAGCCGGAAGCCGGCAGTGACTTGGGATCTCTGCGCACCACGGCAGAACGTGTCGGCGAGAACGGCGTCATCACCGGCTACAAGATCACCGGCAATAAGCAATGGATCAGCAACGGCGGGATCGCCGATGCCTACACCATTCTGGCGAACACGCCCGCCGGCCCGAGTTGGTTCGTGGTGGAGAAAGGCGCCAAGGGGTTCACCCACGACCAGCCAGAAGATAAACATGGGATCCGCCTCAGCAACACGGCAGCTCTGGCGCTCGACAACGTGTTCGTCACTCCCGACCGGCTGATTGGCGGCGTGGAAGGCCAGGGACTGCTCCAGGCCCAGGCCGTGTTCGGGTACACCCGCCTGATGGTGGCGGCCTTCGGCCTGGGAGCAGGCTGGGCCGCGCTCGATCGCGCCATTCCTTATTCCGTGAAGCGCATCCAGGCCGGGGCGCCGCTCTCGGAGAAACAGGGATACACGCACAAGCTAATCGTGCCCAACGTGGCGTGGCTGGAGGCCGCCCGCGCTTACATCGAGGAGACCGCCGAACGGATTGACGCCGGCGCAGAGGGCAGCCTGAACACCGAGGGCGCCATCGCCAAGTACATGGCGACCGAATCCGGCAATTCCGCCGCGGATGCCGCCATCCAGGCGCACGGGGGCTACGGCTACACCCGCGAATACATGGTGGAAAAGATCAGGCGCGACGTGCGCATCACCACCATTTACGAAGGCACCTCCGAAATCATGGAGATGACCATCAGCCGCGATCGCTGGCAGCTCCACCTGAAAACGCGCGGCCAGTATTATCACGACCGAGCGCGCGCGCTGGAAGCCCTGCACGCCCGCCATTCCGACGTCGGCGCTGACGTCGCGGCGCTGGCCCTGCACGCGCTCGCCGAGGTGATGGAGAAAGCCCGCGTCGCCCGCCTCACGCGCTTCCAGCACATTCTTCTCCGGCTCGGGGAGTTGATCGCGCATGCCGAGTGCGCCGGCAGCCTGGCAAACCGGGCGGCGCGCGCGGCGGAAAACAAGCTGAACGAAAAAGCCAACCGTCATTTCGACGCGGCGGCGCTGGCGGCGCTGGCAAGAATCTTTGCACGCGCGGCGGCGCTGAAGGTCGCGGAAGAAGGTTTGCGCTGGATCACGGCGGCCGGCGGGGTAAGCGATTCCGAGATGGCTGCCTTCGAAACCGGCTTGGGGCTGCCCGCAATTCATCGCGCGCAGGCAGGCCTGATTGCGGACATGGATTTCATCGGCGACGTGCTGTACGGCCGCGCCAGCAAGCGGGCCGGACAAGCCGCCTGAGTTCGACACTTTGTCAGCGCATCCGGCAGGGGTTGCCGCCGGCGGATGCCGGCCAGGAGCATGATCATGGAAAACACGGCGAATCGAGCGATCGCCATTGTGGCCGCGGGCGCGGTTCTCCCCGATGCCCCGAACGTAGCTTCCTTTTGGGACAACATAAAGAAGGGGCGCGACAGCATCACCGAGGTCACGCCAGAGCGCTGGGACCCGGCCCTCTATTACGACCCCGATCACGCCACGCCGGATAAAACGTATTCCAAGATCGGCGGCTGGGTGCGCGAGGCCGTCTGGGATCCGATGAAGTGGCACCTGCCCATCCCGCCGCGCGTCGCCGGCGCGATGGATGAAGCGCAGCAGTGGGCGATCTCCTGCACGCGCGCCGCAATGGAAGATTACGGCTACCCCAAGCGTCCGCTCGATCCGGACCGTACGGCGGTAATTCTGGGCAGCGCGATCGCCGGGGAAAAACAGTATTTCACGGTGCTCCGCCTCTATTTCCCTGAGTACGCGCGCGAGCTTGCCGCGTCCCCGAGCTTCGCGGCGCTGCCGGCGGAGGTGCGCAGCGAACTCACCCGCGAGCTGCGCCAGCGGATCGGCAAACGCTTCCCCGAAATCACGGAAGACACCATGCCCGGTGAACTGGCCAACTGCATCGCCGGCCGCATCGCCAACCTCTACAACTTCCACGGGCCGAACTTCGTGTGCGACGCAGCCTGCGCCTCGGCGATGGCGGCGTTGAGCGCCGCGGTGGATGGATTGGTGGAGCGCGACTTCGACGTGGCCATCACCGGCGGGGTTGACCGCAACATGGGGCCCTCGACGTACATCAAGTTCTGCAAGATCGGCGCGTTGTCGGCGACCGGTAGTCGCCCTTACGCCGAAGGCGCCGACGGCTTCGTGATGGGCGAGGGCGCGGTCGTTTTCGTGCTCAAGCGCCTGGCCGATGCCGAACGCGATGGCGACCGCATTTACGCCGTGCTGCGCGGCATCGGCGGGTCGAGCGATGGTAAAGGGAAGGGAATCACCGCGCCCAATCCCATCGGGCCGAAGTTCGCGGTGGAGCGCGCGTGGCAGAATGCCGGGCTTTCGCCGGCGACCGTCACCATGATCGAAGGCCACGGCACCTCGACCCGCGTCGGCGATCTCGTGGAGTTGGAGAGCATGGCCGGAGTGCTTTCCGGTTTCGACCTGCCAACGCACTCGGTAGCGCTCGGCTCGGTGAAATCGAATATCGGGCACCTCAAGGGCGCGGCCGGCGCCGCCGGATTGTTGAAGGCTGCACTCTCGATTCACGAGAAGGTGCTCCTGCCCAGCATCCACTGCGAACGCACTAATCCCGGTCTCGACTTCGCCCACTCCCCGCTGTACGTCAACACCGAACTCAGGCCGTGGGACGTGCCGAAGGACGGCGTGCGGCGCGCTGGCGCCAGCGCCTTCGGCTTTGGCGGCACCAATTTCCACGTAGTTCTGGAAGAGCACATTCCCGGCAGGCTGAACGGTAACGGCAAACGGTCAATCGCGGTCGGCGCGATCTCGCAGGCCACGGCGGAAGGCGGAGTCATGAATGCGACGAAAGTTCCCCCCACCCCTAATATCGCGTCTTCGTCCAAGGCTCCGTTGCGCGGAGCGTTGCTGATCGGCGCCGATTCCGACGCGGCCCTGGCACAGCGTTTGCGCGCGGTACAGAAGGCGGCCGAAGCGGGCCAGGCTCCCGCACCCTCCGCGCCCGCTGCCTCCGACCTGCGCGCGCCAGAACGGCTGGCAATCGACTATGCCAACGCCGCCGAACTGGCGGACAAAGCTACCAAGGCGCTGAAAGCGCTCGCGGCCAACCAGCCGGCGGTGTGGAAAGTCCTGCGCGCGATGGGCATCTTTCGCGGTCACGGTCCGGCGCCGAAAGTCGCATTCCTTTACACCGGCCAGGGCTCGCAATACGTGAACATGTTGCGCATATTGCGCGACCACGAACCAATCGTCTCGCAAACCTTTGCCGAGGCCGATCGAATCATGACGCCCCTGCTCGGCAAGCCGCTCAGCGCGTATATCTTTATTGATGGCGACGATCCGGCCGCAGTCACGCAAGCCGAAGAAGACCTGCGCCAGACCGCCATCACGCAGCCCGCCGTGCTGGCCACCGACGCCAGCCTGACCGAACTGCTGGCCCAGTACGGCATCCGGCCCGACATGGCGATGGGCCACAGCCTGGGCGAATACGGCGCATTGGTTGCCGCCGGGGCGCTTCCGTTCGGCGATGCGCTGGAGGCGGTCAGCGCGCGTGGGCGCGAGATGACGCGCTTCTCGCCGGATGACGTCGGCCGCATGGCCGCCGTGTTCGCACCGCTCACTGAAATCGAACGCATCCTAAAGACGATTGACGGCTACGTCGTCATCGCCAACGTCAATAGCGAGCGACAGGGCGTGATCGGCGGCGCTTCCAAGGCGGTTGAGCAGGCCATGGAAGCTTTCCAGAACGCCGGGTGCGAAGTGGCGCCGCTCAACGTCAGCCATGCCTTCCACACCTCGATCGTCGCGCCGGCGAGCGCACCGCTGCGGCAGGTGTTGGCGCGTTTGCGCTTGCAGGCGCCCGCTATCCCAGTGGTCGCCAACGTGAGTGGCGAGTTCTATCCCATGGGGGGGGGCGATGTGGTGACGCAGATGCTCGACATTCTGGCGCTCCAGGTCGCCGCACCCGTGCAGTTCGTCAAGGGACTGCACACGCTGTACGACGCCGGCGTGCGCGTGTTTGTCGAAACCGGGCCGAAGAAAGCGTTGCAGGGATTTGCTGAGGATGTTCTCGGAGATCGGGGCGACGTGCTTTCGCTCTTCACCAATCACCCCAAGGTTGGGGAGATTGTGTCCTTCAATCAGGCGCTATGCGGGCTGTATGCCGCGGGATTGGGGTTCGCGGCCGACGAAGCCGTGCGCGAGATTCCAGCCAGGGCAGAAATTACAATCTCGACCACGCCGCCGGTGGTAGCTCCTCGACCCGCGGCGGTCGCAACTCCCGTACCTAGCACCCCCACCGCATCGGCGTCATTGACCGAGGAGCGCTACCTCGCACTCGGCCGCGTTTTCGCCGATGCCCTGGAGCGCGGCTACGGCATCTATCACGGAAGAGCCGCCGCGCCGGCCGAGCCCATCGTCATCACCGGCGCCGCCCTCGGTCTGCCCGGCACTGCGCGCATCTTCGACGACGCCAATGTCGCCCGCATCCTGCGCGGCGAGCAGTTCATTGAATCCGTTCCCACGGGCATCCGCCGCGCCATGCTCGACAAGCACATCAGGCGGCTGGTCAAGAGCGACAACGGCGGTCCCACGTTCGAGACTATTAATAATGTTGCCGACGTGATCAAGCTGGCGGGCCGCGGCGGCGCCTTCGACCTGGAAAACGAATTTGGCGTAACCTCCGATCGCGTGCAAGCGCTCGACCGCGTCACCCAGCTTGCGATCGCCGTCGGCATTGACGCCCTGCGCGATGCCGGCATCCCGCTGGTCCTGCGCTACAAGACGACCAGCAAGGGCACGCAGTTGCCGGACCACTGGGCGCTGCCCGACGCGCTGCGCGACGACACCGGTGTGATTTTCGCCTCCGCATTTCCCGGTTGCGATTCCTTCGCCGATGAAATGTCGCGCTATTACCTGGACCTCGGGCGCCGCGAGCAGTTATCCACGCTGGAAAATCTGCGCGCCCGCGCGGCCGAGGCGAACGGCCACTCCCCTGTTAGCCAGGAAATCCAGCGGCGCATCGACGAGTTGCGCGCCGCGCTGGAGAAAGAGCCGTACGTTTTCGACCGGCGCTTCCTATTCAGGGTCCTGCCCATGGGCCATTCGCAATTCGCCGAATTCATCGGCGCACGCGGCCCCAACACGCAAATCAACGCCGCCTGCGCCAGTACTACGCAAGCGGTCGCGCTGGCGGAAGATTGGATCCGCGACAGCCGTTGCCACCGCGTGATCGTCATCTCCGCCGACGACGTCACCTCCGACCATCTCTTGGAATGGTTCGGTCCCGGATTTCTCGCTACCGGAGCCGCCGCCACCGATGATGTCGTGGAAGAAGCCGCCATCCCATTCGACCGCCGCCGCCACGGCATGATCGTCGGCATGGGCGCCGCCGCGCTGGTTGTCGAGAGCGCCGACGCCGCGCGCGAACGTGGCATCCGTCCCATCTGCGAAGTGCTGAGCGCCGTCACCGCCAACAGCGCCTTCCACGGCACGCGCCTTGATGTGCGGCACATCGGCCAGGTCATGGAGCGCCTGATCGCGCAGGCCGAGGAGCGTAGCGGCATTGCGCGCGGCCAGATCGCGCCGCGTACCATGTTCATGTCGCACGAAACCTACACGCCCGCGCGCGGTGGCAGCGCCGCGGCCGAAATCTTCGCGTTGCGCCGGGTGTTCGGTGAGTCCGCCGATGCCGTCGTGATCGCCAACACCAAGGGCTTTACCGGCCACGCCATGGCCGCCGGCATCGAGGATGTGGTCGCTATCAAGGCGCTGGAAACCGGATGCGTACCGCCGGTGGCCAACTTCAAGGAAGTGGACCCCGAGTTGGGCGCCCTGAATCTGTCGAAGGGCGGCGCCTATCCTGTCGAGTACGCCCTGCGCTTGGGCGCCGGTTTCGGCTCGCAGATCAGCATGACGCTGTTGCGTTGGGTCTCGAGCAAGGACGGACGCCGTCCCGCCGCCGATGCGCTCGGTTATGCCTACCGCATCGCCGACACCAACGCATGGAGTGCATGGCTCACCCGCATTTCCGGCGCACCTGGTCCGGAGCTGGAAGTGGTGCACCGCACGCTGCGGGTTCACGATCGCGGAGTTCCGGCGCGGGTCACCGAACCTGCTGCGGTGGTTCGCGCTGTTCCAACGCCGGTCGTTAAAGTCGAAACGCAGCTGCCCATTAAAGTTGCAACGCCGCCGCCCGCACTCGTCATCGAGAGCAAACCGGCTCCCCAGCACGTGCCCACCGCAGTTGCCCAGCCGGTGCGTCCGGCTCCCATCGCAGTGCCCGCACCTGCGCCGCCGCCTCCGCCGAAGCGGGAAGTCACCGCGCCAGCGCCCGCAGCGACTGCGGCAAGAATTACCGGTGATCCGGTCAAGGAACGCATTCTTGCTCTGGTGGTGGAGAAAACCGGCTATCCCAGCGACATGCTGGACCTGGACCTGGATCTGGAAGCCGATCTCGGCGTGGACACCGTCAAGCAGGCGGAACTGTTTGCCGCCGTGCGCGAGATTTACAACATCCCGCGCGATGAAAGCCGCAAGCTGCGCGACTTTCCGACGCTCGCGCACGTGATCCGCTTCGTGTACGACAATC
>JAIQFM010000050.1 GCA_020073285.1 Terriglobia bacterium
TCATCGAGACCCTGCCCAAGCGCGGTTACCGTTTTCTTGCGCCGGTTTTGCAACCGCCCGCAGTACCGCGGCCAGCGGCGCCATCGAGAGCCAAGCTTGTCGTATTACCCTTCGTGACCTTGAGCGGCGATGCCAGCCAGGAGTACTTCAGCGACGCCATGACGGACGAAATCATCACCGCGCTGGCCAGCCTGGCGCCGGAGGGACTCGCGGTAATTGCCCGAACTACGGCCATGCACTACAAGGGCAGCCACAAGGATGTGGCCCACATCGGCCGCGAGTTAGAAGTGGACTACGTCGTCGAAGGCGCCGTCCGCCGCACCGAGGATCAGGTTGGCATCAACGTCCAACTCATCCAGGTCAGCGACCAGACGCACCTGTTCGCCAAGAGGTACGACGCCCAGATGCGCGACATATTCAGCCTGCACAGCTCCGTCGCGCAAGCGATTGCACGGCACGTCCCAGCGATCGCCGATGCAATGCGCGACGGGGTAATCCTGCGCGAGCAGGTTCGAAGAAAACCTACGGAAGATCTGGCCGCTTATAACGAGTACATCAAAGGCCGCTACGAGATGTGGAAATATACCGGCGAGAGTTTGGCCGAAGCGAAACGCCACTTCGAGGCGGCGCTGGCCCGCGATCCTAGGTTCGCGCTGGCCTGCAATGCCCTCGCCGAGCTCTATTGGTCCCTGGGTTTCTGGGGATATGGGCCGTGCAAACAGACGGATCTTGTGGGCCGGTCTTACGTCGTTCGGGCCCTTGAGATCGATAGTACGTCGGCTGAGACGCATGTTTTGCTGAGCTTCTATCCCAAGAAGCGCAACTGCCCCGACGAGATCGATTACTACGACTGGGCGGAGATCCAAAAGGAAGTGGCGCGTGCGCGCGAACTGGACCCAACTTTACGGCTGGTTCGGGTCAGGCACGCGATGGTCCAGGCGATGTTCGGGCACGTCGAAGAGGCGGTTGCGGAGTTGCAACGGGCGCTTGAATCCGACCCCTTGTCTGTCGACGTGCGAGCTTGGTTGGCGATGATGCTCCATCTTGGACGTCACTTCGACCGGGCGCTCGAGCAAGCCCTCCGAATCCTGGATCTGGAACCGGAGCACTTCGTGCCCTATCACCTGCTTGGTTACGTCTACCTGGGGATGCAAAGGTTCGAGGAGAGTGCCGCTGCCTTCCGCAAGGCAACCGAACTCTCCCGTGACTTGCCTATAGCCCTGGGGCTGCTCGCACTGTCCCTGGGATTGGGTGGGAACCCGCTCGAGGCGCAGGCGGTGCTCGGTCGTCTCCGCGCCCTCGCCCGCGAACGGTACGTGCCCCCAACGTGTTTTGCCTGGACACATCTTGGGCTCGGAGAGATCGAGGAGGCTTTCTTGTGGATGGACCGAGCCATTGACGAACCCGACCGCCATATGGAGCCGATTAAGACTTATCCGTTTCTCGACCCGCTTCGCTCCGACCCGCGTTTCTCTGCACTCCTGCACAAAATGAACCTAGACCACTGACCGTGTGGCACACAGCTTGCCCTGAGCGCCGCCGCGGGCGCCCTCGCCAGCGGCTACAAGCTGACAGCTGATGGCCGACCGCCGGCAGCCTTTGTTATTCTTCCCACACGCCATGCGCCAGCGCTACCAGAACTGGATGCACACCTGGGAGACCCGCCTCACCACCCGCGATACCAACCGCGTGGTGCGCCCTTTCGACTGGGGCGTGGAATGGACCCGCGGCTGGCCCGGCCTGAACGGCAACGGCTCCGAAGCCAATCGCGAATCGCTGGAGAACTTCTTTCACCAACTCAACCGCCACATCATCGTCCACAGCGACGAGTTCTTCTCCTACCGCACGCCCACCGACTTCCGCATCGAGCAGCATCCCGTCAAGCTGCACGCAGCCGGCGGCAATAACGGCGACGACGAAGACCGCGGCGTGGGTGAGTTCCTGCGCTTCACCTCGGCCATTGCCACGCCGTATCCGGAGAACAACATCGCCAACGCGCGTTGGTTTCCCGCCCGCGGACGCCGCGCCATGATCGTGCTGCCGCAATGGAACGCCGACGCCCTCGGCCACAACGCCCTCTGCCGCATGATGAACTTCTGCGGCATCGCCGCGCTGCGCCTCAGCATGCCCTATCACGACGTCCGCCGCCCGGCCGAGCTGGAGCGCGCCGACTATGCCGTCTCCGCCAACATTGGACGCACCATCGCCGCCGCGCGCCAGGCCATCCTGGACATCCGCTGTTGCCTCGACTGGCTGGAGTCGCAGGGCTACCGGCGCTTCGGCATTCTTGGCACCAGCCTGGGCTCCTGCTACGCCTTCATCGCCAGCGCCCATGACGAGCGCCTGCGCGTGAACGCCTTCAACCACGCCTCAACTTACTTTGCCGATGTCGTCTGGACCGGACAGTCCACGCGCCACATTCGCGCCGGAGTCGAGCGCGAGATCACGCTGGAAAGCCTGCGCCAGTCCTGGCTCGCCATCAGCCCCATGTCGTATTTCGACCAGTTCAGCCGCTTCCCCAAGAAATCGCTGATTATCTACGCCACCTATGACCTGACATTTCTGCCCGAGTTCTCACGCCAGGTTGTTGCCGAGTTCCGGCGCCGCCGGCTCGATCATCGCGTCGCTATCCTCCCCTGCGGCCACTACACCACCGGCGAGACGCCCTATAAATTCCTCGACGCCTGGCATCTGGTGCGCTTCATCAACAATGCGCTCTAACCGAAATTGTTCCACGTGGAACAATTGTGCGAATTCTGCGAACTGTGGAAATTACTTGTTCTTCCACACCGGCTTGCGCTTCTCCACCACCGCGCGCAGCCCTTCGGCGACGTCCTGTAACTCATAGAGCTGGTTGAGGTAGATATCCTGCGATTGCTTCATCGCCTCGGCCAGGGGCTTGCCAATGGAACTGCCGATGACGCGCTTGGTCATCTCCAGCACCGGCCCGCTGAACTCGCCGATGCGCGCCAGCACTTCGTTGACGGCCTTGGGCAGGTCGGCCTCGGACACGACTTTATTGACAAAGCCAAGCGCCAGCGCTTCTTCCGCGGTCAGCGGCTGGCCGGTGAGGATCATCTCGTAGGTCTTCTTGGGGCCGATGAGCGCGGGCAGCATGATGGCGGCGAAGGGCGGAAACACGCCCATCTTTACCTCGGGCTGAGCGAAACGAGCGTTGGTGGTGGCGATGACCATGTCGCCGAAGGCCACCAGCTCGGAGCCGGCGCCGATGGCAGGACCGTTCACCACCACGATGAGCGGCTTGGAAATCTCGCCGATCGCCTGGAAGACGCGGTTGAACGCTTCCAGGGTCTGGAAAACGCGCTGCGGGCGCGAGTCCTCGACCGAGATGCCGGCGGAAAAAGTCTTCTGCGAGGAGTCGAGCATAATGCACTTCACGTCGGCGCGACCGTTGAGGCTCTCGATGGCCTCCGCCAACTCCACCATCAGCGGGACGGTGAGCACGTTGTAAGGCGGGTTATGCAGCGTAATGCGCGCGACAGACGTGCTGTAGTCGAACTTGATGAACTTGAAGTCCTGCACGGTGCCTGGCCTGCTCGCCATGTCTCCCTCCAGAATTGTTCCGAGGGGCGCATTATGTGACGAAACGGCCGGCCGGACAAGCTGGTGCGTGCGTTGCCGCTGGTGGAGACCCGGGCCGAACGAACGGTTCCGCACACTCCTGCCCGGGGTACAATGATGGGCTATGAAAATCGCATTGGGCGCCGATCATGCCGGGTTTCCGCTGAAGGAAAGAGTCAAGCAGTGGCTCCTCGAACAGCGTGTGCAGGTGGACGACAAGGGCACGTTTTCGAACGAGTCGGTAGACTATCCCGACTTCGCGCGCCTGGTGGGCGAAGCGGTCGCCGCCAAGCAGACGGACCGCGGCATCCTGGTGTGCGGCAGCGGGATCGGCATGTCGATCGCGGCCAACAAGGTCCCCGGCGTGCGCGCCGCCAACCCCCACACCGTGTTTGAGGCTCAGATGAGCCGCGAGCACAACGACGCCAACGTGCTTACGCTGGGCGCGCGCGTGCTCACCGAGGACGAGGCGCACGGCATCCTCGACATGTGGCTGCGCACCAAGTTCGCCGGCGGGCGGCACCAGCGGCGCGTGGACAAGATCTCCCAGATCGAGCGCGCGGAGAAAGTACCGAGTACCTAGTACCGAGTGCCGAGCCGGGAGTATGCTTTACGGTTTCCAATTCATCGCCGCACGGCTGAGAGCTTCCTATGAACAACCGCATGTCCCGCCCTCTTTATGAAGTCGATCCGGATGTTGCCAACGCCATTTCCAACGAAGAGCGCCGCCAGCACGAAGGGCTGGAGTTGATTGCCAGCGAGAACTTCGTCAGCGAAGCCGTGCTCGAGGCGATGGGCTCGGTGTTCACTAACAAGTACGCCGAGGGCTATCCCGGCAAGCGTTACTACGGCGGATGCGAGTTCACCGACGTGGTGGAGACCCTGGCTCGCGAGCGCGCCAAGAAGCTGTTCGGCGCCGAGCACGCCAACGTGCAGCCGCACTCCGGCTCGTCGGCAAACATGGAGGCGTACGCAGCGGTCATCCAGCCGGGCGATGTCGTCTTCGGCTTGAACCTGGCGCACGGCGGCCACCTCACCCACGGGCATCATCTGAATTTTTCCGGCAAAACGTACAAGATCGTCCCCTACGGCGTGACCAAGGAAACGGAGACGATCGATTACGACGACCTTGAAAAGATGGCGGAACGCGAGCGCCCGAAGCTGATCATCGGCGGCGGCTCGGCCTATCCGCGCATCATAGATTTCGTGCGCATGCGCCAGATCGCGGACAAAGTAGGCGCCATTTACCTGGTGGACATGGCACACTTCGCCGGGCTGGTGGCGGGCGGCGTGCATCCCTCGCCGGTGCCGCACGCGCAGATTGTCACCACCACCACGCACAAGACGCTGCGCGGCCCGCGCGCGGGCATGATCCTGTGCCAGAAGATGGCGCAGATTGGCGACAAGCAGGTGGACCTGGCGGCGGCAATCGACAAGACCGTCTTCCCCGGCGACCAGGGCGGCCCGCTGGTGCACATGGTGGCCGCGAAAGCTGTCTGCTTCCACGAGGCGATGCAGCCCGAGTTCAAGGACTACGCGAGGCAGATCGTGACCAACGCCGCCCTGCTGGCGAAAACGCTGGCCGACGACGGCTTCCGCATCATCTCCGGCGGCACCGACACGCACCTCATGCTGGTGGACGTCTTCAGCAAGGGCATGCTCGGAAGCGAAGCGGAGAAGGCGCTGGGCGAGGCCGGCATCACGGTCAACAAGAACGCCATTCCCTTCGATACCAACCCTCCCATGAAACCGAGCGGCATCCGTATCGGCACCCCGGCACTGACCACGCGCGGCATGAAAGAGAGCGAGATGCTGCAGATCGGGCACTGGATCGCGCAGGCGCTCAACCACCGCACCGACGCGCAGGTGCTGG
Source organism: Terriglobia bacterium (assembly GCA_020073285.1). Lineage (GTDB taxonomy): Bacteria > Acidobacteriota > Terriglobia > Terriglobales > Acidobacteriaceae > JAIQGF01. The sequence continues at coordinate 5,456 of JAIQFM010000050.1, forward strand.
CCAAAATCAAGCGCGAGGTGCTGGCGATGTGCGAGGCGTTCCCGCTGTATCCGGAGCGGAGGGCAAGGGCGATGGCGGGCGCACACTAACAGTTTCGAGTTTCAGTTTCAGTTTCAGCGGGAGCGCAAGCGCTTCGCTGTGTTCGGTCAGGCGGGTTGCTGGTAGAGGCCGACCACATCTACAGTCGCAGCCACGCTGTCCACCATGACGTAAACCAGAAGGCCGGGCCGGGTGGCGGGTGGACGCCCGAGCACCCAAGAGCCACTCACCTCGCCAACTGCGTCGTCAAATGCAGTGGACCCGTCACCGCGTTGCCGGACGTTCCAGCCGAAGACTTTCTTGTAGAAGTCGGCCGAGCGCGCAATGTCGGTGGCGGGAATCTCGATGTAGCAGATCTTGCCGTTGCCGTATGTGGGAGGCATGCGATCCTCCAAGGGCTGTCATTCTAGCAGGCGCTTGCGTTCAAGACGTTCTTCACATTTGCACCAGATTATAATAGCTATATTTGATAGCATATATCGATAGTGATTATTGACAGGAATATGTGATAATGTTAGTCGTACTAAAAATTGGCATGAGCGCACTCAGGTGGTAGAGCTCCCTGTGAGCCCTGCGGGAGGCACGTATGGCCAAAGACATATGCACCACAACGGTTCGTCTCCCTCGACTTGTTTACGAGCAGGCCAAGGGAGTTGTGAATAGTGGAAACGGACCGAAAGCTAGCTTGAACGACCTTTTCGTTGCGGCTATCACGGCATATCTGAAAATGTATCGTCGTCGTCAAATCGACCAAGCGTTTGCCGGTATGGCCGAGGACGCCGACTATCAAAAGGAAGCAACTCTGATTGCAGAGGAATTCGACCATTGTGACTGGGAGGCCCTCAGGTTGGAAGAAGAAGACCTAGAGGGAAAATCGGCCGATGCCGCCAACCTTGCGCGGTGAAGTTTACCTGGCGAATTTGGAACCGGTCGAGGGTTCCGAACAAGGGGGTACCAGACCGGTTGTCATTGTAAGCCGTGACGCAATCAATAAATTTAGTCCGGTAGTCGTGATTTGCCCCATCACTGACGCCTCCAACAAAAAGAAGGTTTATCCGAGCCACATAAAGGTAGCGGCCGGTATGGGAGGGCTGACAATGGAGTCGATCGTGCTTTGCGAGCAAGTGCGAGCCATCAACAAGACTCGTTTAAGAAAACAGCTCGGAACTTTCGACCGCGCCATTGTTACCAGCATTGAAGCTGCTCTGAAAATTACGCTAGACCTTCCGTAGTCTTTCCGTGGTATTTCCTGCGTTTTGCCCGCCCAGTGACGCCAGTGTTACAGTACTGTTCACCTCTCGCATCTCTCCTTGGGGGACCTCCGTATGCGTCGCATTCCCCTGCTGTTCGTGTGTGTCTTTGCGTTTTTCGCCATGTGCGTTGCGGCTGAGACGGCCGCCCCGGAACCGCCCGCGCCCTCTGCCGACGGAACCATGCCGGCGCTGGTTTCGATTGCCGGGCACGGCATGATGAGCGCCCATCCTTACGAAGACTTGGAAGAGCTGAGCGACATGATCGGCGGGCGCGTCACGGGTTCGCCGGAAGCGGCGAAGGCGATCGCGTGGGGCATCGCCAAGATGAAGGCGATCGGGCTGGACAACGTGCACGCGGAGAAGTGGTCTCTCTCACGCGGATGGTCGCGCGGTTCCGCCACCGCCGAACTGGTCGAGCCCATCCAGCGCAAGCTGGACATCGATTCCATGGGATGGGTCGGATCGACGCCGAAGGACGGCGTCACTGCCGAGCTGGTGCCGGTGAACATCAATGCGCTCGACGAGGAGATCAACCGCAACTCCGGCAAGTGGGCGGGCAAGATCCTGATCATCGTCAAGAAGGGCGAAGCGCCGAAAGACATGATGGGCACGTTCGCCAAGTTCGGGGCCTTGCTGAAGAAGGCCTGGGAAGCGCATGCGGTGGCGGTGATCGGCGGCCAGGGCGGCTCGCACGCCAGCGGCATGCACCTGACCCACACCGGTGCGATGGGCTTCGACGTGTACTACGACATCCCGGTGGTAAGCATGACCGCCGAGGACCAGTCGCAACTGGAGCGCTTCCTCGACCACGGCAAGACCGTGCGCCTGCGGATCAATGTGCAGAACAAGGTGACCGGTGGCCCGGTCGAATCGGCGAATGTGGTCGGCGATATCCGCGGCTCGGAACATCCGGAGGAAGTGGTGGTAGTCGGCGGGCATCTCGATTCGTGGGACCTGGCGCAGGGCGCCACCGATGACGGCTGCGGCGTGGCGACCACGCTGGGCGCGGCCGAAGCGATCATGGCCAGTGGTTTCAAGCCGAAGCGCACTATACGCTTCGTTCTTTTCACCGGCGAGGAGCAGGGCCTGCTCGGCTCGCTGGCGTATACCAAGACGCACGCCGCCGAAATGGCCAATCACCTCGGCGCGATCATTCTGGACAACGGCCAGGGGCCGGTGGTGAGCCTGAATCTCGGTGGTCATAAGGACGTGGTTCCGGCAGTCGAGAAGTTCGCCGACTCGGTGAAAGCATTCGGCGAGGTAAAGGTGGACGACAAGGCCGTCTTCGGCACCGATGCCGGCCCCTTCATCCTCGCCGGCCTGCCGGGCATCAACATGGGCCAGGACTCGCCAGAATACAAGTACACGCACCACTCGGTGGTGGACACCTTCGACAAAGTGAAGCCCGACCTGCTGACGCGCGACGCCGCGCTGGTGGCGCTGACCTCCTATTGGATCGCCTCGCGTCCGGAGCGGCTGGCCAGCCCGTGGCCGGCGGAAAAAACCGCGCGCATGCTGATCGAGAAGAAGCAGGACACATTCCTGAAGGCGTTCGGCATCTGGCCGTTCGGCAACCTGGGCAAGGAAGCGGCGAAGCCAGAAAACGACAAGGCTGGCGGGACGGCGAATTAGGACAAGCCGGGGGCTGGTCGAACCCGCTACACTATCCATGTGCGCGTTGGAATTGACATCCGTCCGATCCACGATTTCGGCGTCGGAACCTACATCCGGAACGTCGTGCGAACGCTCGGGCAACTGGACCAGTTCAGCGACTACTTCCTGATCGGCGGTCGCGACCGCGTACGCGAAATCGGTAAGCTCCCGCCGAACTTCCACATCGTCCCGTTCACCGTCGAAGAAGGCTCGCCGCGCAGCTACATCGGGTTCGCCCAGGTCCTGCGCTACTACCAATGCGACCTGGTGCACATCCCGCACTTGTACTGGACGCCTCTGTACCTGCCCTGCCCGTACGTGCTGACGGTGCACGACCTGCTGGATTTCATGTACCGCGCGCACAACGGCTCGGGAATGCGGCGCGCAGCGCAGCGTTATCTCACCCACCGCGTCATCAGCCATGCCGCCCGCATCCTGGCGGTTTCACAGTTCACCAAGATGGACATCCAGCGGGTGTTCAAGGTCCCGGAGAGCCAGATCGAAGTGGTCTACAATGCCATTGACGACCGCTTCCGCTTCGGCCACGCCACCGATGCGGACCGCGAATTGATTGCCGAACGCTACCAGTGCAATTACCCGTTCCTGCTCTACGCCGGTCGCATCAGCCCGCACAAAAACGTGGTCCGCATCATCGAGGCGTTCTCCGCCCTCAAGGCGGAATTGGAGAAGGAAGGCAAGTTCCCCGACCTGAAGCTGATCATCATCGGCGACGAAGTTTCGCGCCATCCCGACCTGCGGCGCACCGTGATCAAGAGCGGCGTGCAGAACGACGTGCGCTTCCTGGGGTTCGTGCCCATCGAGGTGCTGAGGATTTTTTACGACGTGGCCAAGGTGTTCGTCTTCCCCTCCCTGTATGAAGGGTTCGGGCTGCCGCCGCTGGAGGCGATGGCGCACGGCACGCCGGTGGTGACCTCCAACACCTCTTCGTTGCCCGAGGTGGTGGGGAATGCCGCCGTGCTGGTCAATCCGGAGAACGTGTTCGAGATCATGCGCGCGCTGCACAAGGTTCTGGTCGACCCGCCCCTGCGCGAGAAACTCAAGCGCAGAGGCTACGAGCAGGTACAGCGCTTCTCCTGGGAAGCTTCTGTGCAGCGCATCCTGCATGTCTATCGCGAGGTGGCCGGAGAACCCGCCGCCCTGCCCACGGCCACCGGAGTGCGACAGGCCTGACGTGTCCGCCGCGCGATGTTGCCAACTCACACCGATTGAAAACAGCCATTCAGCAACGAAATGCGTCTAATCACTTTGTGGAAGTTGCGGTGCGCTGCTTGTAGTTGACCGCAAGCTCGACCAAGCAGATATCATCCTTGATTCCAGAGATATTCGTCCGAAAGACTAACGCAGGAGTAATCCAAAGCGATGAAAAAGAAAAGCAGCCTTCGGGCCATACACCTCCTAAAAGGTTGGGGTGGAATCCTGACGGGCCGCTCGCCGCTCATGTCCATCGAGATCACGCGCGAGTGCCCCCTGAGCTGCCCGGGCTGCTATGCCTACGGAGACGATCACCTCGGCGGCGAGAAGAACCTGCGCGACCTCAGCGACTTCAAGGGCGACGAACTGGTGGAGCGGGTGGTGGACTTGATCCGCCGCTACCGGCCGCTGCACGTCTCCTTGGTCGGCGGAGAGCCCATGATGCGCCACCGCGAACTGGAGACGATGATCCCGCGCATCACCGCGCTGGGAACTTTCGTGATGCTGGTGACCAGCGCCGTCATCCCCATCCCCAAGCACTGGATGAAGTTCAAGGACTTCCGCGTCACCATCTCCGTGGACGGTCTTCCCGAGCATCACGACGTACGCCGCAAGCCCGCGACCTATCAGCGCATCCTGCGCAACATCGAGGGCTGCGACGTCAATGTGCACTGGACCATCACGCGGCCCATGCTGGAGCGCGACGGTTACGTGGAAGAGTACATACGGTTCTGGAGCGAACGCCCGGAGGTGAACTTCATTTGGGTCAGCACGTATTCACCGCAGAGGGGCGAGGATGCGGTAGAGATGCTCAGGCCGGAACATTATGACCGGCTCATCCGCGAGGTACCGGAGCTGCGCCGCCGTTATCCCAAGTTCCTTTTCAACGAAGGTATCGCCCGCACCCTGCTGGCGCCGCCCCGCGACCCCGATGACTGCATTTTTTCCAAGATGTCGGTGAACTACACCGCCGATCTGCGCACCCGCGTGGAGCCGTGTATCTTTGGCGGCGATCCGGACTGCAGCCGCTGCGGATGCGCCATCAGTTCAGCGCTGCACTGGATCGGCCACCGCAAACTGGCGGGCCCGCTCACCGTCGGCCACTTGGTGCGCGGGTCGGTCCGCGTGGGCAAATTCGCCGCTAACTTGCGCCCCGGCGTTCGCGAGGCGCTGCGCTGGGAGCGCGACCTGGCCGCCGCCGCTGCGCGTCCAGACAACCTGGTCCAGATCGCTTCCCCCGACAACAAACAGGAAAAGGCCGCCGCGGGTGACTAGATCATCCTTATCCAACCTGGCCGGCTCCCCCGTAGCGCGGACGAGAGTGGCCTAGCCCCGAGGAATCTGCTTTCGATTCTCAATGTCAGTAGGCCCCGGCGCCCTCGCCGGGGCCGCGCTTTCCTTGCCCAAACTCTCACCGCCGCGGGCGCCCTCGCCCGCGGCTACCAACTCCTCGGCGAAACCCGATGTCAAAAATCATCTCCGGGCACGAGCGGACAGCGGAACGGTGTACTGCGGAACCACTCGTAATACAAATCCTCGCCCACCCACTCCGCGATGTGTCCACGGTGCTCGGCGATGAAATTGAAATCCGCGTCGAACTCGTGCGCGACGATGCGCTGGTCCTGCCCGTCGTAGTAGCGGACGCAGAAATGTCCTTCCGAAACCTTCTGGATATCGATCGGCCAGCTATCTTCCATGGCCAAGTCCAGGCGCGCCAGCGCGGTTCCAATGTCGTACTCGGCATCGCCGATGAGAACGGTTTCTTTTCCGCTCCCCAGCTTGCCGAAGCGCTCCTCGATCAGAGCCCGTCCCCTCAGTTCAGCCATGTCGACTCACGTTGCGGAAAAGGATCACGCTACATCACGCACAAGCTACGCCGGCTTGGAGTGCCGGTCAATGCTCCTGACAATGGATCTCTTTAGATAACTCCGCTCAAGAAACGTTCGCAAGAGCATAACTTGTACTGCGGCCCCCTTCTGAGCTGCGAACCAGAATGTCCCGCTCAACCAGACGCGCGATGTCGCGAAGCGCGGTGTCCTGCGAAGACTTGGTGAGTTTCGCGTATTTGGTCGTAGTGAGTTTGCCTTCGAAACCGTCAAGAAGCCTGTTGAGCACAAATCGCTGACGGTCGTTGATGGCAACACCCTGCATGCGCTCCCAAAATCGGGCCTTGGCAAGGATAGCGCTGAGCACGGTTTGCGCACCGTCGATGGCGCAGCCAAGGCATCCCAAGAACCACTCCATCCACGGCGTGACATCCATGCTCGCCTTTTGCGTCTGTTCAAGAATGTCGTAATAAGCCGCGCCTTCCTGCCGTATCTGCGCCGACATGCTGTAGAAGCGTTGAGAGCTGTTCTCGGAACGCGCGAGGGCCATGTCGGCGACAGCGCGAGCAATGCGGCCGTTGCCGTCGTCAAACGGGTGAATGGAAACGAACCACAAATGGGCGAGCCCCGCTTTCATGACCGGATCAAGGTCGGAATCCGCGTTGAACCAGCCCAGGAATGCGTTCATCTCCTGGTCGATGCGCTGAGCGGCGGGCGCCTCGAAGTGGACACGCTCCTTGCCGATCGGACCGGAAACGACCTGCATCGGCCCCGTGCTGTCGTCACGCCAGGCTCCGACTCTTATCTTGCGCATGAGGCTGCGCCCGGCGGGAAAAAGGGAGGCGTGCCACGCGAACAGCCTTTCGGCGGTAAGCGGCTGGTCATAGTGGCGCGTCGCGTCCAGGGTCATTTCGACGACGCCTTCGACGTTGCGGTCAGCCGGCTTGAGCGCGCCGATATCCATCCCCAGACGGCGGGCGATCGAGGATCGAACCTGCTCTGCGTCCAGCTTCTCGCCCTCAATTTCACTGCTCTTGGTAACGTCGGCCGTAAGCGTCTGCAACACCGCTTCTTGACGCAGATTGAAGCCCAGGGCTCCCATGTGGCCGATCAATCGACCCTGCCGGTGACGCACCTCGGCCAAGGGCTTGGCTAGGCGCTGAATATCCCAGTGAAAACGGGGCCAGTCGGCTAGTCCATGGATATATATTCTCCGCATTGCCTGCGGAGATTATAACCTGTATTCACCGCGAAGGGAAGCAACTATTCACCGCATATTGTGCGGAGAGTATTTATGCTCTTCACTGAGAACAAGCAAACTGGAGGCAACCGGACCTGTAAGCCGAATTTTGTCCGCCCTTGCGGGTGGGACGGTCATTCCTCTGGGCCGCGCATTACTGTGCGGCTCTAGCGACCTACCCGGAACTCATCCGCGCCGAGCCAGCGCGTGCCGGGATCGCTCCCGGACTGGTCCCCTATTTGGTCTTGCTCCGTGTGGGGTTTGCCCTGCCCCGTTTATTACTAAACAGGCGGTGCGCTCTTACCGCACCTTTTCACCCTTACTTGCACCCCATCGCGCAAAGACGGCACGATGGGGACCCCGCGGACTAACCCACAGGGCTCGCAAGCGGTATGTTTTCTGTGGCACTTTCCGTCGGCCCGGCTTGAACCGGACCTCCCGGACGTTATCCGGCACACTGCTCTGCGGAGTTCGGACTTTCCTCTGCCGCCGGTGAAGGCGTCAGCGACCGTCCGGTCCGGCTGCCAACTTCTTCATTATATTCGATCTGCTGAGTGCGCTCATAACCAAACCCTATGACGTAATAATTATATCTATACAACATAATTATTATGTATTATCATCTTATTGAAACTAGGCGGGAAGATGCTATTTCAAGCACCAGAGCTATTGCCGAGTGAGCTGGAAGTGCTCGAAAAAATAAACGCTATCCGGCAATCCCTCAGGTACGCTCTTAGCACGCCGAGCCGTTGGTTCGGAGTGCTGCGTCGAGCCACGTTCGCCAGGAACATAAGGAAATCCAACAGCATTGAAGGAATCAACGTCACGAAAGACGACGCACTCGCCGCCGTGGAAAACGATGAGCCGTTGACTGCGCAAGAGGCCGAATGGCAAGCGACATTGGGCTATCGGAACGCCATGACTTATGTTCTGCAACTTGCGGACGATCCCCATTTTACCTACACGGATGGATTGATCCGCAGTTTACATTTCATGATGCTTCAGCACGAGCTTCCCAAACATCCTGGGCGCTATCGTCCCGGCGTCATCTATGTGCGCGATGAAAGGAAGCAACAGAATGTGTACGAGGGACCAGACGCGACGCTGGTTCCGAAACTGATAGCCGAGCTTGTTGCCTCATTGAACGAAAAGTCTGCTTTGCCGGCGTTGATTCGCGCGGCTTTAGGACACCTGAATCTCGTGATGATTCACCCGTTCTCTGACGGCAATGGGCGAATGGCGCGGTGTTTACAAACGCTCATCCTCGCACGTGAGCAAGTAATCGAGTCCCCATTCTGCAGCATCGAGGAATATCTTGGCAGATATGCAGACGATTACTACAACGTGCTGGCCCAGGCCGGAAAGGGTGCATTTCATCCTGAAAACGACTGTCGCGCATGGATCAGATTTAATCTCATCGCTCATTTTCGACAAGCTACATGGCTGCTTCAACGCAGCCGAATGACGCAGCGCGTGTGGAACGAGGTTGAGGAATGGATGGTGACGCTTGGCGTCAACGAGCGGGCGTTGTCCACATTGGTTGATGCCGCCTTCGGATACAAAATCAGACGGTCGCATTACATGAAATCAGCGCAGGTATCGGAGCAGGTGGCAAGTCGCGACCTCAAAATTCTGGTCGATCACGGTCTATTAACGCCAGAGGGTGAGACGCGTGGAAGGGAATATATGGCCTCCAAGCCGCTGCGCGAGATTTACTTGAAGAACTACGAGCGGCGCTCGGATATCGATCCGTTTACCCAAGAGGCGCTGCCGTTTCCTCAAGAAGGGGTTCCCCTATGAACTACTTATCTTGCATTGCCTGTTGCACGATCCGTGCGGCAGCGTGACTGAAATCCTTGCGCTTCAGCTTCTTCGGCGACCTCTTCGCGGCAGCTCTCTTTCTTGCCATGCCCCTATACTGCCCCAAGTGTTACAGGGTTACACCACGTCTGAACTTCAAACGGCACGATTTCTCGCCGGTAATACGGGTACGCGCCCCTCCATTCCTCTGATACCCTGATAGGTACTTCCCCAAATGAACACCGCCGAAGGCATCCGCATCGCCCTGCACTCACTCTGGGCAAACAAGCTGCGTTCCACGCTGACGCTGCTCGGCGTCGTCATTGGCGTGGCGGCGGTGATTGCCGTCGTGACCTTCGTCAACGGCATCAACGGCTACGTCGCCACCAAGATCTTCAACCTGGGCGCCGACGTGTTCATCGTGGCCAAGATTTCCCCGGTCATTACCAGCATTGACCAGTTCCTGGAAGGGCAGAAGCGCAAGGACCTCGCCTTGGAGGACTACCATGCGGTGCTGGCCGGATGCGGCTCTTGCAAGCACACCGGCGCCAGCATCAACGGTATCGGGAAGGTACGCTACGGAGACCTGTCCAGCAGCGACACCATGATCCGCGGCATGACTCCGAGCATGGCGCCGATCCTCGACCTGGAAATTGTCGCCGGGCGCATGCTCAACGAAATCGACCTGAACAACGCTTCCCGCGTGGTGGTGATCGGCAGCGACGTCCTGGAAAAACTCATGCCCGGGGTCGACGCGATCGGGCGCGAAGTTCGCATTGACGGCGAAAGCTACACCGTAATCGGTCTCGGCAAGACGGAAGGCAAGACCCTCGGCCAGAGCCGCGATAACTACGTCATCATGCCGATTACCGCCTGGATGCGGAAGTACGGCACCCACAACAGCATCCGCATTCTCGGCAAATCGGCTGGCGTGGGGCCGCAACTCGATGCCGCAATCGACGAGACGCGCGCCATCATGCGTTCGCGGCGGCACGACCTGCCGGGCGCGGCCGATTCCTTCAGCATCGAAACCAACGCCAGCTTTCTTGGCATCTGGGCCAACATCAGCGGCAGCTTCTTCATTGCCATGATTGCCATCGCCGCCATTTCGCTGGTGGTCGGCGGCATCGTGATCATGAACATCATGCTTGTCTCCGTCACCGAGCGCACGCGCGAGATTGGCATTCGCAAGGCCCTCGGCGCCCGCCGCTCCGATGTGCTGCGCCAGTTCCTGATCGAATCCAGCACCATGGCCGTGGTGGGCGGAATCATCGGCGTCCTGTTCGGCATAGCCGTGGCGAAGACGGTCACGGCCCTGATTGGCATGCCATCGGTCATCAAGCTGTGGGCGATTGCGGCCGGCCTCGCGGTCTCGGCCAGCGTGGGAATTTTCTTCGGTGTCTATCCCGCGCGCCGCGCCGCCAACCTGGATCCCATCGCAGCCTTGAGGTTCGAACTGTAACCATGATCCAGAAGCGCGATTACGCCTCGATCATCCGCATGGCCTGGGAGACGATCCGCAAGAACAAAATGCGCTCCGGACTCACCATCCTCGGCGTGGTTATCGGCGTTGCCGTGGTCATCGCCATTTCTTCCGTGGTACGCGGCCTGAACGCCAACGTCACCGGCGCCATTCAGTCCATGGGCTCCAATATCATCATCGCCTATCACCAGGAGCCGTTTATCTTCGGACGCATTCCGGAGGAAATGCGCAAACGCAAGGAACTGACTCGAGAAGACGCGGTGGCCATGCGCGATCTGCCGCACGTGCAGTCCGTCACTGCCGGGGTTCGATTTTTCATGCGCCAGTTCGGCACCGGCACCTACGTCGTGAAATACAGCGGACAGAAAGCGAAAAACGTCATCCTCGAAGGCGACATGGCCGCTGCACGGATCGTCTACGACCTTCCGATTGCCGAGGGTCGGTGGTTTGATGAGTTCGACGACCAGCACCGCACCCCGGTCATCAATCTCGGCGCCGAAACCGCTCACGAGCTTTTTCCCGAAGGCAATCCCATCGGCAAGGAGATCAACATCGAGGGGCAATTATTCCGCGTAATCGGAGTCATGGATCCCATCAAGAGCGTCTTCGCCGGCGGCAAGAATCCGGACGACAACATTGTCCGCTTCCCGCTGAGCACGTTTCGCAAGCTCCATCCCGAAATCAAGGACCACTGGATCTCGGTGAAAGCCACTTCCCACGACGACATGCCGAAGGCGATTGACGAAATGCGCCAGTTGCTGCGTCGCCGCCGTCACGTTCCGCCCAGCGCGCCCGACAATTTCGCGATCCTGACGCAGGACTCGCTCTCCGAGGTCTGGAACCAGGTGACCGGCGCGGTATTCATCTTCATGTTCGCGGTTTCCAGCGTCGGGCTGATCGTGGGCGGCGTCGGAGTGATGAACATCATGCTCGTATCGGTGACCGAGCGCACCCGCGAGATCGGCGTGCGCAAGGCCGTCGGCGCCCGCAAACGCGACATCCTGCTGCAGTTCACCCTCGAGGCGGTGACGCTCACCTCCCTCGGCGGTATTCTCGGCGTCGTGCTGGGCGCCGTTCTGACGTACATGGTCCGGATAATCTGGTCGTCGTTGCCGGCGACAATGTCCGTATTCTGGACCATGGCCGGCTTCTGGATCGCGTGCGCCACCGGGCTGGTATTCGGCATCTATCCCGCGTGGAAAGCATCCAACCTCGATCCCATCGAGGCGCTCCGCTACGAGTAATGCGCCGGCCAGGGGAAATCGCTGAGCGCCGCCCAACTCATCTGATACTCTTTTGCTGGTTATCGAGGAGGCATGGTCCAGAACCTCATTCGATTTTTCGAAGCGGTGGCGCTGCTCGGCGCCCTCGCAGGCTGCGGGTACTACCTGCTGTGCCTGTGGAGCGCGCGCAATTTCATCCGCGACAATCGCAGGCGGGCAGATGCACCCGCGACGTGGGCTCCTCCTGTTTCCATCCTCAAGCCGCTGCGCGGCACCGATCCCGACATTTACGAAAGCTTTCGCAGCCACTGCGTCCTGAACTATCCCGAGTACGAATTGATCTTTGGCGTCAGCGATCCCAATGATCCTGCCATTGCACTCGTCCAGCGGCTCCAAGCCGAATTTCCGCAGCGCAGCATCCGGCTCATGGTTTGTCCCAAGGCGTTGGGCACGAACCTGAAAGTCAGCAACCTGGTGCAATTGCTGCCCCTGGCCCATTACGACTACCTGATCGTGAACGACAGCGACATCCGCGTCGATCCTGACTACTTGCGCCGGATCGTGCGCGAATTTGCCGACCCGCGCGTCGGGATGGTGACCTGCCTGTACCGCGGCATCGCCGGCAAGACGCTCGGCTCGCAGCTCGAGGCCATCGGCATCAGCACCGACTTCAGCGCCGGCGTGCTGGCGGCCCGACAAGTCGAGGGCATCCGCTTCGCCTTGGGTTCCACGTTGGCATTTCCGCGCCAGCAACTGGAAGCGATCGGCGGCTTCGAGCCGCTGGCGGATTACCTGGCCGACGATTTCGAACTCGGCGCGCGCATCGCCAAAGCCGGCTTCGAGGTTCGCCTGTCCGATGTGGTCGTGGACCACCATTTGCCCGACTATTCGTTGCGCGCCTTCATCCAGCACCAACTGCGCTGGGGACGCAGCACTCGCGACGCGCGCCGTTGGGGCTACACCGGCGTCGTACTGACCTTTGGCCTTCCCTGGGCGCTGCTCACGCTGCTGCTCTCCGGCGGCGCAACCTGGGCGTGGGGTGTGCTGGCGGTTGCGACCGTCCTGCGACTAGCCATGGCGATTGCCGTCGGAACCAAGGTCCTGCACGACCCCGACGTGCCGCGCTTTCTCGCGCTGCTGCCACTGCGCGATGTGGTCGCGATGATGGTCTGGATCGCCAGCTTCGCCGGCCACACCGTCGCCTGGCGCGGCGACCAATTCATCCTCGAAAAGGGCAAACTCCGCCCCATAAGGCAGTGGCCAGTGGTCAGTGGCTAGAGCAACGCAGCCCGGCACGCGCCCGGTGAGCTCACCAAGATCCAGGGTTATCTCAGAATCCAATTGACTCGGAATCGCATCTTCATGTAGTGAATCCTCAACGGTGAAGGAGTTCACCGCATAACCGCTGTCCCTCCTGATGCCGGGACAGATGATGACTCCTGACGGGTGTTCTTGTCGCGGAGTCATAACCCGGCAACGATCCCCACAGTCCAGCTTTGGAGCGAGTCATGGAGAGCGTGTGGCTTTTAGCAGCCGTTTGGGTCGGCCTCGCGGTAGTTTCCACTCTGCTTGGCAATTGGCTCAAGATTTCTGTTGCGCTGACTGAAATCGTCGTCGGCACGATTGCCCAACTCGTGATCGTGTCGTTCATCGTTAAATCGGGGTTGGCGGGCAGCACTGGATGGATCAGCTTTCTCGCTGGCACGGGCGCAATCGTTCTGACGTTCCTCGCGGGCGCGGAACTCGATCCGGCCATTTTCCGCGCTAAGTGGAAAGAGGCATCGGCAGTGGGTCTCGTCGGCTTCTTCGGACCGTTCCTCGGCTGCACTGCCGTCGCGCACTATTTCCTGCACTGGAGTGTTCGCCCCAGTTGGCTGGCGGGAGTCGCGCTTTCCACGACTTCGGTCGCGGTTGTCTACGCGGTCATGCTGGAACTGGGCTTCAATAAAACCGGTTTCGGAAAAGCGATTCTCGCAGCGTGCTTTGTCAATGACCTCGGTACCGTGATTGCTCTCGGACTGATCTTTTCGCCATTCACGATTCGCACTCTGATCTTTGTGGTCGTCAGCGTGGCCGTGTTCGCCGCCCTGCCGATTGTCACTCCCAAGTTTTTCCGGCGATACGGTGGGCGCGTATCCGAGATCGAAGCCAAGTACTTATTGTTGGTCCTCTTCGCAATGGGCGCATTGGCCTCGTGGGCGGGAAGCGAGGCCGTACTTCCGGCCTACATCATTGGAATGATCTTGGCCGGGACGGTCGGCAAGGATCACGCGCTCATCCGCAGGCTGCGGACGCTGACCTTCGGGCTGCTGACGCCGTTCTACTTCATCCGGGCTGGTTCGTTTGTGTCCGTACCCGCTCTGATCGCAGCCCCATTGATCTTCGTGGCCTTGTTCCTCGCTAAGATGCTTTCAAAGATCACCGGCCTGCTGCCTACGGTGAGGGCATTCAAGTACCAGCGCGAGGAAGGACTGTACTACACGCTGATGATGTCCACTGGGCTGACGTTTGGTACGATTTCGGCGCTCTTCGGCCTGAATCACGGCATCATCGACCAGGGGCAGTATTCGTTTCTTGTTGCCACTGTCATCGGGAGCGCGGTCGTCCCGACGATGATCGCAAATGCGTTCTTCCTGCCACGGCACCTGTTGCCGCGCAGGCACGAGGAAACGGTAGTTTCGGTTCCTGAGGTCTCCGCTTCCACTGCGGACTAGACGGGCGAGGCAAATGACTGGACGAAGGCAGAATCCGCATTTCCGCAAAATCATGGTCGGATACGACGGTTCGGTGCAGGCGAACAAGGCCGTCGAAGTATCGCTTTCGCTGGCGGAATCCCTTGATTGCACCGTCCTGATCTTTGCAGTCGCTCGACCACCTGAACCTGCCACGTCGGTTGAGGTCGAGGCAGTGCTCGATGATGCACGGGAGCACTATGAGGCGGCGTTCAAGAAGATTCTTGAAAACGCCACAGGTCACGATGTCCAGATCACGACGGATATTGCCGTGGGACACCCCGCGGAACAGATCGTCCATCGGGCGGAACAAGACAAAGTGGACCTCATCATCCTCGGCCGCCGCGGCATGTCGCTGTTCGAGAAGTGGCTGCTCGGATCGGTGTCGGAGCGCGTGCTCCGCTACGCGCACTGCCCGGTGATGGTTATCCGATAACCCGCGGGTCGAACCGCGGCATTGACTTCATGAGACAGGCGCCGCGATAATTTTGGTCATCTGGGTGTTGGAGTTCACCCTTAACCGCCCTTCCGGGGCAGATGACTCCTACAAGGATTCTTGTCGGGTCGTCCATGCTCCGCGCCAGTCAGCTCGACCGGAATCCCCCAATTGAATGCCGCCCCTGGCTGCACCGAACGGTAGTGGCTATTCCGACACGGACTCTGGCATGGTCAGCGATCCCGAGACGTTTAACCAGTATCAACAGCGAAGGCTG
Source organism: Terriglobia bacterium (assembly GCA_020073285.1). Taxonomy (GTDB): domain Bacteria; phylum Acidobacteriota; class Terriglobia; order Terriglobales; family Acidobacteriaceae; genus JAIQGF01. The sequence continues at coordinate 20,630 of JAIQFM010000050.1, forward strand.
AGGATCGCCTGTCGGCACCTCGACGGCTTGTTGTCCGCAATCGAGAAAATCCTCGGCTCGTCGGCTTCGAGAACGCCCTTCCCCAAGTACATTTCTGACATCCCACTCGCTCAGCGGAAGAGGCTCGAAGCTGGCATCGCCCGGATGCGCGTCCAGTTGCTCCACGTGCTTGAAAGCCAAGGGATCGAAGTTGAGCCCCCATCCATCTCGGCGGCCTATGCAATTCACAGTGCAATGACATTTGCTCAGATTGCCGTTGAAGAGCTGGCGCCAAAACACATGCGGGGTTACGGGGAAATCTCGCAACGTGCGGCGGCAGAACTGAATGACATCGTTACCCGACTGCCGGAACAGATCGCAGAACTCGATGGATTGGTTGACGACGGCACTGGAGCTGAGCGAGAGGGAGAACAGCCGGATGAGATTTGAAGCATCGCCTCACGAAAGCGCACACTGCGCCGCCGTAAGTAGCGCATCCGTGGAACCCGTTGACTCCCTCGGCGGAATCGCTTCGATTGCGCGTGAACTGGATGCCGAGCGCGTCGCGGTTGAGGCGGAGGAACTGGCGGAGCGGGTGTCGGATGGCCGTTTCTATGTGGCGTGTGTCGGACAGTTCAAGCGGGGCAAATCTGCGCTGCTCGATGCCTTGATTGGAGAAGCCATTCTGCCCACGGGAATCACGCCCGTCACCGCCGTACCCACAGTCGTCCGGTTTGGCGAGCGCCACGGGGCGCGTATTCGCACCACCGCAGGCGCCTGGAACTGGGTTTCACTCGCAGACCTTGAGCGGTACGTCTCCGAAGAGCACAACCCGGAAAATGCCAAAGGGGTCGAGGGCGTGGAAGTGTTCGTGCCAAGTCCGCTGCTGGCGAGTGGCATGTGCTTCGTGGATACGCCCGGTCTGGGTTCGGCGTTCAGCGGCAACACCGCCACGACGCAGGCGTTTGTTCCTCATATCGACGCTGCCATCGTGGTCATCGGCGCCGATCCCCCAATCTCCGGCGAAGAATTGGCGCTGGTCGAGGCCGTGGCCCGCCATGTGCACGACATTCAGATCGTGCTCAATAAATCGGACCGAGTCACCGATGCCGAGCGCACCACCGCGGGCAAGTTCGCTCGGAAACTGCTGGAGGCGCGGCTCCGACGCCCGGTTGATGACATCTACGAAGTGAGCGCACTTGAGCGGCTTGAACGGCGCGGTCCGGAACGTGATTGGGGAAAATTCATTGCGGCCCTTGAAAACCTCGTCGAGCAATCGGGGCGCGGCCTGATCCGTCGTGCGGGTGAGCGCGGTGTCAAGCGGCTCGGGGAGCGGCTACTGGCGATCGTAAGCGAAGAACGGGAAGCTCTTCGCCGGCCAATCGAGGAATCCGAGCAACGCATATCCACGCTGCATCTGACCATCTCCGAAGCTGAACGCTCCATGTACGATCTTGCTTACCTGTTTACAGCCGAGCAACATCGGCTCTCCGATTTGTTTTTGCTCCGCCGTAAGGAATTTCTCAAGCTCGCGCTTCCCGCCGCTCTGGCCGGCATGGAGAAGGCACTGGAAACTGCTCCTCGGCGGGGAGGCCCATCCTTCCGCCGCTGCGTCATGCAGCAAGCGCAGGAAATTGCCCGAAAGTACGTAACTCCGTGGCTTGATGTCGAGGAGGCGTATGCCGAGCAAGTCTACCGGCAGGCATCCGCGAGGTTCGTTGATGCCGCGAATGCGTTCCTGCGAAATCTGGCCGCGGCGGCTGTACCTGAACTAGCGCAGATGCCGCACGCACTGGACCCGGAGCGAGGTTTTCGCACTCGGTCACGCTTCACATTCCACGACTTTATTACGCTGGCGCGGCCTGCCTCAATTTTCCGGTTCATCGGAGATGTCATTCTCGGCGGCATCGGAGCCTACGGCGCCATCGAGCGTGACGCCGTTGCCTTTCTCGAACGGCTGGTTGAAGTGAACGGCACAAGAGTGCAAAGCGACGTGAACGAGCGCGTGTTGGAGAGCCGCCACCGGCTTGAGGCCGACATTCGGGCGCTGCTGCGGGAGGTGGCGCATATTGCCGACCGAGCGTTAGCACACGCACGAACTGCCCAGTCGTCGGGCGTTGCCGGAGTACAATCCGCGCTCGCACGGTTCGATTCGCTGGAACGAGAGGTTCGGTCATTCGTGGCTGGTTAGGCGCGAGGGGTTTGTTATGGACGCGAAACGGGGTTCGATTCTCATCGACGAGGGCGACCAATGCCACCGACTGTGGTTTGGGGCGGTCTCGCTGGATCTTCGAGGCCAAGTAAATGCCGCCCCACTCGGGACGGCATTCCCTGACTCCTGACCCCTGACTCCTGACTCCTACTTCAGTCCCGCCAGTTCCTGCAGTCTCCGCCAGTTCTCTAGACGGTCCTGCTGCGCCGCCTTGATGTACTGGTCGGGATTGCCGTCTTGGTCGAAGTGCCGCGCAAAGCGTCCTTCCGTCTTGGCGAAGCTGATGAAGTCCACCGCCTGATTGGTCCGCGGGTCCACGTACCAATCTTCCTTCAGCCCCGGATTTCCCGCCAGGCTCAGCCGCTCGCGGATCTTCTCGCCCTTGCGCGGATCGTAGACCATCAGCGGGAACGCCCGCGACTCCACCGCCAGCTTCTCCTGCAGCATCGACCGGTCGTCGGCCACGCCGTGTTCCGGCTGGCACGTAGTGTAAGCAATCACCACCGCCGGCCCCGGATAATCGTTGGCCGCCATGATCGTCTTGTAGAAGTGGCTGGGGTTGCCGGCGATCGCCTGCGCCACGAACGCGTTAGGGTGCATCATCAGGATCTGCGCCATCTCCTTGCGATGCTCCGTCTTCCCCGGATTCGTTTTGCCCACCTGCGACATCTTCGCGTCCTGCGCCGTGAAGGTTGCCGTCGAAGCCTGCCCGCCGGTGTTGGAGTACACCTGCGTGTCCAGCACCAGCACCTTGATGTCCATGCCCGACGCCAGCATCCGGCTCAACGACTGGAACCCGATGTCGTACATCGCGCCGTCGCCGCCCAGGCACCACAGTTTGTAATCGTCGTGTCCTTCCTGGTGCCAGCGCAGCCGGATGCCCATCGCGTCCGCCGGCGCATTCTCGAACAGCGAATTCGTCCACGGCACCGTGTACGGGTTGAACGGATACGTGGAGCCGTACACGCTGTTGCACCCGGTCGCGCCTACGATGCCGATCTTATCCGCCCCGTACACAAACCCGGTGGCCGCCAGCATCAGCCGGATCGCGGTGGCTTCGCCGCAGCCCATGCACGATCCCGCTCCGCCCACGAACAATTGCGAGCGGTCCGCCAGCATCATGTCGCCCAGCGACTTCTCATTCAGCAGCCGCGCCGGCGTCTCCGGCAGGTGATGATACAGGTCCATCATCAAATCCATCCGGCTCATGTTGCCGTTCTTCGGCTTCATCGCCAGCGCTTTGTGACTGCCGCACGACACCACGCACTCGCCGCAGCCCTTGCACTTGTCCGGATCCACGAAGATGCTGAACAGCCCGCCCTTCTCGCCCTTCTTTTCCGGAATCATCCAGTACTTCTGCGTCTTGACGAACTGCGCCTGCAACTCTGACCGCATGTCCGCCAGCTCGATCTTCGCCAACTGCTCCTCCAGCTCATCCGGCTCCACCACCTTGCCGAGGATCGCGGTGTCCGGGCAGGCGCTCACGCACTCCATGCACCCGACGCAATTCGCCGCCACCAACTCGGGGATGTCCGGCGCCAGCGTACGGAAGCTGCGCCGCATCGCGCTCGCCGCCGGCATGAAGCTGCGGCCCACGTACTCGTCCGCCGCCAGATCGCTCTCCCGCCCGCGCGCGTAGTTGCCGATCACGTGTTCGCAGAAGTCCGGCTCCACTACCTCCGGCTGCGCCGTCAGCAGGTCCGGAACTTTGAATTTGTACGACTTCGCCGCCGCCAGTTCCACGTCCGTCGCCGGCGTAATAATCTCCGCGACCTCGTCATACCCGCGCCGCGCCGCGCTGATGTTGTCGTCCACCACCGACCCGCCGCGCTTGCCGAAATACTTGGTCAGCGTCTTGCGCAGCAAACCGAACAGTTTCTCGGCGTCCAGTCCGGCCTTCGCCGCGAACGGCGTCAGCTTCAGGAACGCCCCCAGCAGCACGATGCCCTGCATGCGGATCTGCAAATCCGCCCGCGTGGCGCACTCGCGCGCGATCTTCTGCGCGTCCAGCGCGTACAGTTTCAGCTTGCGCTCGCGGATATTCTTGCGCGCGCTCAGCGGCAGGCTCGTCCACACCCGCTCCGCCGGCAGCGTTGATTGCAGGTAAATCGTGCCCTCCGGCCTCAACCCGGCCAGCGGGTCGCCGCTCAAGAACGCGTTTTGGTCCTGGATGGCCACAAAGTCCACCAGGTTCAGCTCCGCGTGCATCCGGATCACCTCCGGCGCCAGCGTCAGGTAGTAGTTCGTCGGCAGACCCTTCTTCTCCGACCCGTACTTGGGGAACGCCTGCGCGTACAGGCCGAACAGGTCGCTGGCCACCGCCGCGATCACCTTATTGGTCGTAACCGACCCGAATCCGCCCACCGAATGTCCGCGCAGCGAGAACGCTCCTGCCGGCCGCACGTCCGGATCCATCGCGATCTCCAGCGCATCGGGATGCTTGACCCCCAGCATGAAGAACCGCTTGCCGTTGCCGTGCACCATGTTCTCCGCCGCCGCCACAAAGTGTCCCGGCCGCAGGTCGCGCCCGCCCAGTCCGGCCACGCCCGAATAAATTTCCGGAATGTGCCGGATGCGGTCGCCGCTGGTGCCCATGTGCGCGTCCGCCAGCGCCGCCTTGATCTCCACCGTCAGCGGGTTCGACTCCATCAACGGCACGTCGCAGCGCTCGATCACCGCCGCTGCCTTCACGTGCTGCAAGGCCAGCGCCAACTCCCACGACGGGAACGGCCGGAAGCTCACCACCGTAATGGCGCCGATGTTCATGCCCTTGCCGCGCAGGTAATCCACCGTCGCTTCCGCCGTGTCCATCATCGATCCCATGCCGATGACCGCGTACTCCGCGCCTTCCATCCGGTACTGCTTCAGGAAATCGTAACGTCGCCCGGTCAGCCTGCCGTAGTCCTCGAACGCCTGCGACAGCGCCGGACCGACGCGATCATAGAAGTACCGCTGCGCCACCTTGCCCTTCATGTAGCTGTCCTGGTTTTGCACGCAGCCGGTCAGCACCGGTTTCGCCGGGTCGAACAGCTTGCGCAGCCGCAGCTTCGGGTCGCCGACAAATGCCTTCATCAGCTCTTCTTCCGGCAGACGGATCGTCTCCAGCGTGTGCGTCGTCAAGAACCCGTCCTGGCAGCTCATGAACGGCGTTTCACTGTCCTCGGCCGCTCGCCGCGCAATCACCGCGAGATCGGCGCACTCCTGCGCATTACGCGCGAACAGGATGCCCCAGCCCACGTCGGCCACCCCCATCACGTCGTCGTGCCCGGCATGCACGTTCAGCGAGTGCGAGGTCAGCGCGCGCGCTCCAATGTGGAACACCGCCGGCAGACGCTTGCCGCTGATCACGTACAGCACCTCCTTCATCAGAATCAGACCCTGCCCGGAGGTGAAGTTGGTCACGCGTCCGCCGGCCAACGCGAATCCTTCGCAAGCCGACGCCGAGCTGTGTTCCGACTCCGGCTCCAGGAATTGCACCGGCTCGTCCCACAGGTTCTTGGTTCCATTGGCGAACTCCACCGCAAAACCGTCTCCCATCGGCGTCGACGGCGTAATCGGGTAGGCGCATGCGCCCTGCG
>JAIQFM010000051.1 GCA_020073285.1 Terriglobia bacterium
GTGACGCGTACGTCTTGCACGATGACTCCGATGTACCTCGGCGCGATTGTAGTCGGTTTTCACCACGGAGACACAAAAGGCACGGAGAAAGGGCGTTTTCTATTTCCTCTGTGTCCTCTCGCCTCCGAGGTGAATCAAGAATCCATATGCAGGTTTAGCGCCAGCACCCAGACCGGAGCGGCAGCTACCGGGCTGTTATAGTACGGAGTTTGCCATCGCGCAGGAGAACCCTATGGCCCGCAGATTCGACAAATCGCGCGAACTCCGCCTGCGCGCCGAAGCGGTTATTCCGGGCGGGGTGAACTCACCGGTGCGCGCCTTTCGCGCCGTGGGCGGCGACCCGCCGTTCATCACCCGCGGCGAGGGCGCGCGCATCTGGGACGCCGACGGCAACGAGTACATCGACTATGTCGGCTCCTGGGGGCCGCTCATTCTGGGCCACGCCGCCCCCGCGGTGGTCGAAGCGGTGATTGAGGCGGCGCGCCGCGGCACCAGCTTCGGCGCGTCAACACCTGCTGAAATCGATCTCGCCGAAGCGGTGCTCGACGCTTACCCCTCCATGGAAAACGTGCGCTTCGTCAACTCGGGGACGGAAGCGACCATGTCGGCCATCCGCTTGGCGCGCGCCTACACGCAGCGCAAATACATCGTGAAGTTCGAAGGCTGCTATCACGGCCACGCCGACGCGCTGCTGGTGAAGGCCGGCTCGGGCGTGGCGACGCTGGGCATCCCTGGCTCGGCCGGCGTGCCCGAGGAATTCGTGCAGTTCACGCTCGCGTTGCCGTACAACGATCCCAGCGCGGTCGAGGAGGCGTTCAAGAAATACAAAGGTGAGATCGCGTGCGTGATAGTGGAGCCGGTGGTCGGCAACATGGGCTGCGTGCCGCCGCAGAAGGGATACCTGGACGCGCTGCGCTACCTTACCTCGCGCGACAACGCGCTGCTCATCTTCGACGAAGTGATGACCGGCTTCCGCGTGGCCTTCGGCGGCGCGCAGGAGCTGTACGGCACGCGTCCCGACCTGACCACCCTGGGCAAGATCATCGGCGGCGGCTTGCCGGTGGGCGCCTACGGCGGGCCCAGCGACATCATGGACATGATCGCGCCACTGGGGCCGGTGTACCAGGCGGGCACGCTGTCGGGAAATCCCCTCGCCATGGCCGCGGGGCTGGCGACCATCCGCCAGTTGCGCGACAACCGCGAAATCTACGGCCGCCTGGAACGAATGGCGGCCACGCTGGTGGAGATGGTCACGGAAGCGGCGCGCGAAGCCGGCGTGCAGGTGACCGCCAACCGCGTCGGATCCATGTTCACCTGGTTTTTTACTCCGGAGACGGTGACGGACTGGCTGGCGGCGGCGACCTGCGACACGCAGAAGTTCGGCCGCTTCCACAACGGCATGTTGAATGCTGGGGTGTACCTGCCGCCCTCGCAATTCGAGGCGGCGTTCCTGAGCGCGGCCCACAGCGACGAAGACATCAGCCAGACGGTCGCGGCAGCGCGCGAAGCCTGCAGCGGCGTGCTGGTGTGAAGGCTGCAAGCTGCAGGCGTAACAGGCCGCTCCTGGAGCCTGGAGCCTAGTTCAGCACCACCACCACGATATAGAGCGCGATCACCATCACCATCCAGCCAAAGCCGAGGGGGATCAGGAGTTCGTCTTCGAATCTGCGATATTTGCCGCCGTCGGAAGCCATGGCCGCCCTTGTATGCACAAGATGTTTTTGCGGGAGCGAATCGGAGGGGCTGCGAGTCAGTGGATCAGCTCGCGATTCCAGGACGGCACCGGGTCGAAGGCGCGCCACGCGTATTCCCGTTACGCTCTTCCAGCTTCGCAGCAGAACCGCCAGCCCGTAAGCGACGTGGGTCACACACGCTTGTGAGGGTCGCTAACTTTGGTAACTACTGCCGAAATGGGACGCGACCGTGCTACAGCTCCAGCTTCTTCATCCACTCGCGCAGCGGCCCGCCCAGGTCCTCGCGCTTGAGGGCGAATTCCACCGTCGCCTTCAGGAATCCGAGCTTGTCGCCGGTATCGTGGCGCTTGCCGTCGAATTTGTAGGCGTAGATTTTCTCCCGCTTGAGCAACTGGCGCATGCCGTCGGTGAGCTGCAGTTCGCCGCCGGCGCCCAGCGGGGTGTTTTCCAGCATTTCGAAGATGGTAGGGGTGAGGATGTAGCGCCCGATCACCGCCTGGTTCGACGGCGCTTCCTCGGGCCGCGGCTTCTCCACCAGGTCTTGGATATCGAACAGCTTGCCCTGCCAGCGGCCGTTCACCGGCTTGGCGTCAATCACGCCGTAGGCGGAGATCGCCTTGCCTTCGACGGTTTGCGTGGCAATGACGGACGATTGCGTCTCCTCGAACACCTCCACCATTTGCTTCAGGCAGGGGACCTCGGCGTCAATGACGTCGTCGGCGAGCAGCACGGCGAAGGGTTCGTGGCCGACCAGCTCGCGCGCCATCAGCACCGCGTGCCCCAGTCCCATCGCTTCCTTCTGCCGCACGTAGGCGACGTGGATCATGTCGGAAATGTGGCGCACCACCGCCAGCAGCTCGGTCTTGCCGCGCTCCTCCAGCATTTTTTCCAGCTCGTAGCTGACGTCGAAATGGTCTTCGATGGCGCTCTTGCCGCGGCCGGTGACGATGATGATCTGGTCGCAGCCGGAGGCCATCGCTTCCTCGACGCCGTACTGGATGATGGGCTTATCCACCAGCGGCAGCATCTCTTTGGGTTGCGCCTTGGTGGCGGGAAGAAAACGCGTGCCCAGGCCAGCAGCCGGGAACACCGCCTTACGGACTCTCATCTTCATGAGGACGCTCGCGTGATGCGGCAATCGGGATGAACCAAGCGGTAAGGTACCACATCGAAGCGCGGCACTTTCCCGATTTCCTCTGCCGTCCACAGCAAATTCACCTCTCTCGCACTCTCCGCGGTGCGGGTTACAATGAATTGCTCTTGCGCCCAACTCCGCCTTGCCGCAATGTATCCGCGGAACCCCATGGACACCACCAAGCTGTGTCCGGTGTGCGACGACACCGGTTGGAAGACCATCGGCGAAGGCCGCGATCGCCGCGTCACGCGTTGCGACTGCCGACGCCAGGAACGCACCCAGAAGCTGCTCCAGCAGGCGCGCATCCCCAAGCGCTACGAACACTGCGAGCTCTCCAACTTCGAAATGATGAACGGCCACTCGCAGCCGTCGCTGTCGTCGGCCGTGTTGGCCGCGCAGCGATTCGTGGCCGAATATCCCGTCGAAAAAGCTGGGCTGCTGATCATCGGACCGATCGGCGTCGGCAAAACCCATCTGTCGGTCGGGATCGTTCGCGAGCTCGTGGTCGCCAAGGGCATTCCCTGCCTTTTCTACGACTACCGCGAGCTGCTGAAGGAAATCCAGAACTCCTACAACGCCTCCGTCGCGGTCACCGAGATGCAGGTGCTGCGCCCCATCTTCGACACGGAAGTGCTGGTGTTGGACGAGCTCGGCGCCGTGAAACCGACCGAGTGGGTGTGGGACACGGTCAGCCACATCCTGAACACACGCTACAACGACGAGCGCACCACTCTCATCACCACTAACTTCAAGGACCTGCCGCCGTCCAAGACCGACCTCGACGACGGCGAGCGCGCCCGCGCCTTCCGCGCCTCCCGTGAAGAGACCCTGGGCGACCGCATCGGCGAGCGCATGCGCTCCCGTCTGCATGAGATGTGCAAGGTGGTAAGGATGGACGGCGAAGACTTCCGCACGACACGCCGGTCAGCTACTATCTCGGAAATGTCGCAGCATACGCCCGGTTTCAAAGTAACCGTCTCGAGAGGCGCGAAGCCTCCAGAGAGTGACAAAGAACCCTAAACGAATGTCATCCTGAGCGAGGTCCAACGCGCCCCGCTTTTGGGAGCGTTAGGACCGAGTCGAAGGACCCCGCGTTCGCTCGTACCCACCATGCCGCTGACAGGCTTTTCGGCGCCGAACTTAAAGCGAAATTACCAAATTACCCAATTCCCAAATTCTCTCTGTGTCTCTGTGCCTCTGCGTTCGTCAGTTTCACGGCTAGAATGGACTCGTGCTCCCCGTGCAACTCGAATTCCGCCCCGAGCGCGATGCCGACATCTTCGCCGCCGTGCCCGCCGCGCCCGCGGTTTTCCTGCTGCGCGGAAGCGATCCGCAATCCGAGCCCTACGTCAGCAAGACCGCGAATCTTCGCCGGCGCCTCATCCGCCTGCTCGGGCCAACCGAAGAGCGCACGCGCAAGCTCAACCTGCGCGATCGCGTCGCATCCATCGAGTACGCGCCCACCGGCTCGGACTTTGAGTCCAGCTTCGTTCTCTACCAAACGCTGCGCGAAGTTTTCCCCAAGACGTACCAGGACCGGCTGCGGCTGCGTCCGGCGCCGCTGGCCCGCTTTCGCCTGGAGAACCGCTATCCGCGCGTTTCCATCACCACCCACTTGGGCAGCGGCAAAAGCGTCTACTACGGCCCGTTTCTCTCGCGCGCGGCGGCCGAGAAGTTCGCCACCGACGCGCTCGACTTCTTCAAGATCCGCCGCTGCGTCGAGGAGCTGAATCCCGATCCGGCGTTTCCCGGTTGCGTCTATTCGGAAATGAAGATGTGCCTGGGGCCCTGCTTCAAAGGCTGCACCGACGAGCAGTACGCCGCCGAAGTCGCGCGCGTCGGGAACTTCTTCGACTCGCGCGGCCGGTCGCTGATTCGCGAAATCTCCGCCGCCCGCGACAAGGCCTCCACCGACCTTGAATTCGAAACCGCGGCCGCGCTGCACGCCCAACTCGATAAGCTGAAACCCGTGGTCGCGCAACTGCCCGAAATCGTGCACCGCCTCGACCGCCTCGCCGGCCTCATGATTCAGCCGTCTTCTCAGCCCGATGCCGTGACCTTCTTCCGCCTTCAAGCCGGCTGCCTGTCCGACCCGATCAGGTTCATTCTCAAGGTGGAGACCGAGTCTGCGCTCGGCCCGCGCAAGCCGCACTCGATGGAATCCCGCATTGCCGAAGCCCTGGCCGCCGCTCCCACTTCGTCCCGCTCGCGCCAGGAAACCATGGAGCACATGGCCATCCTCAAGCGCTGGTACTACCGCTCGTCGAAAGTCGGGGAAGTTTTCTTCGCCGAGGAAAATGGCGAGCTTCCCATGCGCCGCATTGTGCGCGGCATCTCACGCGTCTTCCGCGGCGAAAAACCCGCCGCCGACCTCAGCGAAACTGCACGCGACTACTGGATCAACCGCGGGCGGGAAGCGGAACTCGGAAAGGATTAGCCACGGATCAACCCGGATTCTCACGGATAACGAATGAGGAATTAAAGAATGCAGAATGAAGAATGGAACGCCGCCAACATCATCCATTTGCCGTTTCATTCTGACTTCTGACTTCTTAATTCTTACTTTCTTTGATCCGCGCTTATCTGCGTTCATCTGCGGCTAATTTCTTTTCCGGGTGCTTGCGAAACACCACCCGCACCCCCTCTCTCCACCGCTCATCCACCGCCACCAACTGCCATTCGATCGCGGGCGAGAGATACCGCAGCAGCGTGTCGGTGGCGGGATGCACGTGCAATGCGGGCGCGACCAGCAGCAGCAGCGGCGGCTCCGTCGACAGCTCGCGCCCGGGAAAGTATCCGAACTTGGTAAACTCGCCGCGCTGCTGGTGCCAGCACACGCGCGCCCAGTAGTCCAGCCCCTGCAGCGGCAGGTGGATGTCCTCGCCGGCCTTGAGTTCGATCACCGCCAGCCGGCGCTCGCGCGTCGCCGTCAGCACGTCAATCATGGCGCGGTCGGAGGCGGAAAACGCCGGCACCTGCGAGTACACGCAAGCCGCGTCCAGACGCGCGTCGATCGCCGTGACATCGCGCAGGACCAGCGACTCCAGCCAGCGCTCCGGACACGCCCGCCGCAGCGGATGGAGCGCGTCGCCGTGCGCCTGGCGCGCCGCCCTGACCACCTCCACGAACGCGGCAAATTGTTCCGCGTTGTCGTCCGTGACCACTGTTTCGCTCGCGCCCGCGCCGAAAACTAACTCCTCGGAGGCGCGAAAAGATGCCTCGCTCATCGCCATACGCGCCCGCGCAAACTCCAGACCGTGCAGGCGCAACGCGATCTCGCCGGGCGTGACCATGGCCATGTCCGCCTCCGGCGCAAGCGAAAGCACGCGTGCAATGGACGCTTGGAAGCGCTCGCGCGCGGCGGCCTCATCGGCGCAGCGCATCAGCCGCGTCTCGATGTTGCCGGCATCGCTGCAATCGATCTCCTGCATTTCGCCGCTGCGTTCGTGCACTTCCAACAGCCGCCACTTGCATACGCGCGCCAGGTGCGCCATGCGCGCCCGCACCACGGCCGAGGTTGCCGCGGGCACGAACAACACCAGGCTCTCGACAAAATTCTTGCCGCAGCGCTCGCGCAGGTTCTCTAGCCACAGCAGGCCGAATGTGAGCGAGCCATCGATGGACGCCTGCAACTCCTCCGCGTTCACGCCCAGCACGGCCGTCCACGCGTTGCCACGCCGCAGGACGCCGCGCGCGTACACCGGGCCGAAGGAGCGCTCCAAGTCCGTGGATGAAGTCAGCCGGTCGAGCTTGTGGGTGGGAAATTCGCGTTCGAGCAGCCGCGTCAGCAGCGACCGGTACTGCGCGCGCGCCGTATTCTTGGCCGCCACAGTGCGCCGATCGCGGCTGCGGCAAATCTCCAATTTCGTGGGACGCGTCTGTCCGAAGCGCAGCACAGTCAACAGCAGCGAGTCCTTCCCGCGCTCCATTTCCAAAACCCGCCGAACGACATTCCTCTCGTGCGACCACAAGTGCAGCAGGCATTTGCCATGTTGCTCGGAGATCGAATAGCGCGCCTCACGCAGGTCGAACGTCACCGCGCCGTCTTCCAGCACGACGGCATCGGTCGAGCCGCCGAGAAATTCCTGCAGCTCGCGGCTTAGCTGTTCCAGGTTCATCGCAAACGGCTCAGTTCCCCACCACAGAGACACTGAGGGCGCGGAGCAACGGCTAAAACAGCGCCTCACGATGCAATATGGGAAATTTACCCGCCGCGGCTCACAGACCGATCGACAATCGGCAAATCGACAATTACTTTGGTACTCTCCCGTCACCGAAGCTGTTAGATTACGGTGCTTGCAGGGGACCTGCGGCATCCAATGAATGTCATGCACCAAGGCAATTATTTCTTCGATCGTTATGGGTTGTCCGAAGCCGACTTGCAACGCTATCTGGCGGCGGCGCTGTCGGCGGGCGGCGACTACGCCGACCTCTACTTCGAGTACCTGACCACGACCTCCATCATGGTGGATGAATCCATGGTGAAGTCGGCGACGCAGGGCATCTCCGCCGGGTGCGGGGTGCGCGTGCTCAGCGGCGAGCGCACTGGCTACGCCTACACCGACGACCTGGCGCCGGAGAGAATCCTGCGCGCCGCGCGCACCGCCGCGCTCATTGCCAGCGGTCCCGCCAAGCAGCCGGAAGTCAGCCTCAAGGAAAACCGCGGGCGCAATCTGTATCCGGTCGCGCTTCCCTCGGTCAGCTCCGATGTGCGCGAGAAGCTCGAACTTGTCATGCGCGCGGACCGCGCCGCGCGCGCCTACGATCCGCGCATCAAGGAAGTCCGCGCCAGCTACGCCGACGAACTGCGCCGCATCCTCGTCGTCGGCTCCGATGGCACGCTTGCCGAAGACTCGCAGCCGTTGGCGCGGATGAGCGTACTGTGCCTCGGCCGCAATAACGGGCAATCGTCGAAAGGCACGTCCGGCGGCGGCGGGCGCGTCTCGCTGGAGTTCTTCCGCAGCGAGAAGACTCCCGAACATTTCGCCGAGCAGGCCGCGCGCCAGGCCATCATCCAGCTCGATGCGCGCGAAGCTCCGGCGGGCGAGATGGAAGTCGTGCTCGGTCCGGGATGGCCGGGAATCCTGCTGCACGAAGCCATCGGCCACGGTCTGGAAGCCGACTTCAACCGCAAGGGCACGTCGGCATTCACCGGGCGATTGGGCACGCGCGTGGCCAGTGAGAAGTGCACCGTGGTGGACAACGGCACCGTCCCCAATCGCCGCGGCTCGCTCAACGTGGACGACGAGGGCAATACGACGCACGAAACCGTGCTGATCGAGAAGGGCATTCTCAAGGGTTACCTGAGCGACAAGCTCTCGGCGCGTCTGATGGGCATCGCCAACACCGGCAACGGGCGCCGCGAAAGCTACGAGCACATTCCCATGCCGCGCATGACCAACACCTACATGTTGAGCGGCGAGGATTCGCCGGAAGACATCATTCGCTCCGTCAAGCGTGGCGTGTTTGCCGCCAACTTCGGCGGCGGGCAGGTGGACATCACCAACGGCAAGTTCGTCTTCTCCGCCTCGGAAGCGTACCTGATCGAGGACGGTCACGTCACCGCGCCGCTGAAGAACTGCACGCTCATCGGTAACGGGCCTGACGTACTCACGCGCGTGTCCATGGTGGGCAACGACCTCAAGCTCGACGAAGGAGTCGGCACCTGCGGCAAGGACGGCCAGTCGGTCCCGGTTGGAGTCGGCATTCCGACGCTGAAGGTGGACCGCATCACCGTCGGCGGAACGGGCAGCTAAAAAACACAGAGACAGCGAGACACAGAGAAGTGCATTTGGTAATTTCGTAAATTGGTAATTTTGTAATTTCCGATAATCGTGCCGCAACCTCACGTTTACTATTTGCGAAAGTTCAAATCCGAAAAAGCTCGCGTTCACCAAATTACGAAATTACCAACTTACTAAATTACGAAATTTCTCCGTGTCTCCGTGTCTCCGTGGTGGAATTGAATTCATGGACTTAAAAGAAATCGCTGTCGATGTCGTCAACCGCGCCATGCGCGGCGGCGCTACCGCCGCGGAAGCGGTGGTGCGCGAGGGCAACGAATTTTCCACCGTGGTCCGGCTCGGGCAGGTGGAGACGCTGAAGGAATCGGGTTCGAAGGCGATCGGCGTACGCGTGTTTCGCGGGCAGCGCGCCGCTTCCACCTACAGCAGCGATCTTTCCTCCGAAGGACTGGACCAGATGGTGTCTTCGGCCCTGGCGCTGGCGGAGGTCACTTCCGAGGATCCGCACGCGGGATTGCCGGAGCCCGCGCAACTTGGCTCCATCGGCGGCGATCTCGATCTTTACTTCGACGACGTGTACTCGCTCTCCGGCGAGCAGCGCATCGACTACGCGCGGCGCGCGGAGAAGGCGGCGCTGGCGGTCGATAAGCGGATCAACAACTCCGAAGGCGGCTCGTTCGACGCCGCCGACGGCCGCAAGGCACTGGCCAATTCGCACGGTTTCGTCGGCGAGTACCGCAATTCCTACTGCTCGGTTTCCGCCGTTCCGGTGGCGCAGGAAGGCGGCTCGATGCAGCGCGACTACTGGTACTCGGTGGCGCGCACGCTGAAAAAGTTGGACGATCCCGAGCAGGTGGGCCGCATCGCGGCGCAACGCACGCTGCGGAGGCTGGGCGCGCGCAAGGTCAAGACCGCGAAGGTTCCGGTCATCCTGGATCCGCTGATGGCTCGTTCGCTGCTCGAGCATATCTTCGAGGCCGTAAACGGCGACTCCATCTACCGCGGCGCGTCGTTCCTGGCCGGCAAGCTGGGTGAGCGCGTCGCCGGCGAGAACGTCACCGTCATTGACGACGGCACGCTGCGCGGCGGCTTCGGCACCAGCCCCTTCGACAGCGAAGGCGTGCCCACGCGGCGCACCGTGGTGATCGAGAACGGCGTGCTCAAGTCGTACCTGCTGAACACCTATACCGCGAAGAAACTCGGCCTCCAAACCACCGGCAATGCAGCGCGCGGCCTGGCGGGAAATCCGTCCATTGGAATCGGCAACTTCTTCCTGCAACCCGGAACGAAAAAGCCGGAAGACATCATCGCCGGAGTGCCGGAGGGCCTGTACGTCACGGAGTTTCTCGGCTTCGGCGTGAACCTGGTCACCGGCGACTTCTCGCGCGGCGCTTCCGGACTGTGGATTGCGGGCGGCGAGCTGACGTATCCGGTGGAGGAGATCACGGTGGCCGGAAACCTGCAAGACATGCTGCTCAACATCGCCGAAATCGGCAGCGACCTGGAGTTCCGCGGCGCCGTGGCCGCGCCCACGCTGCGGCTCGATGGCCTCACGGTAGCGGGTGAATAGGCTTTGCTTTTGGTGGCGCGCGCAAGCGACAATCCTTCGTGTATGAGCACTGGAGACGTGTTCTCGACGCACCAAGAAGAGGGACGACGCTGGGTGCCACGGGTGGTTGGTGGGCTGGTGGTGGTGGTCGCGGTGGCGGCGGTCCTGATCTTCGGGAGGCCGGCGAAGCCGCCCGCGGCGGTGGCGATTGCCCCCTACGCCGAGTTCCTGCGCGTCTCCGACCCGAAGCTGAGTGCGGCAACCAATTTTGTCGGCGCCAGCGTCAGCTACCTCGACGCCAAGATCACCAACGTCGGCAGCAAGACGGTGACCGCCATCACGGTGGAGGCGATCTTCCGCAACTCCATGGGAGAGGTGGTGCAGCGCGAGACGCTGCCGCTGATGCTCTACCACACCGGCCTGGCGGGCTTTCCCGATGTCGCCCCACTCAACGCCGCCCCGCTCACACCCAATCAGACGCGGGATTTCCGGCTGACCTTCGAGCACATCTCGTCGGATTGGGACCAGGGATACCCGGAGCTGAGGTTTGTGCGGATTCAGACGCAGTAAAACTCACCACGGAGCCGCGGAGAACCAGAATTAAGAAGTCAGAATTAAGAATGCGTCATGGCCGCAGACGCGCCATTCTTTCATTCCGACTTCTTACTTCCTAGAGGGGATCGTCATCGTCGGCGGCATGCTTCCCGGTTAGGACCGGCCAGAATAACCGCAAAGAATGAAGATCTGAGCCCGCGCGGCTTTCGCGCGAGCTCAGAATTGCGTGGATTTGTCCGCTTGTGCGGGACGTGGACGCGGGCCCGCGATCCGCGACAGCATTCAACCGCTATCCCTTTGCCTCATTCAGCTCGTTTGAAGGAGGTCTCCTGGGCGCGCTCAAGTTGGTCCGGAAGCTGCAACTCCCATTGGAAGTAGGCGTTCGCCGCCTGCTTGAATTCCGAGCTCATGGGCTCGAACTGGCCCCACAGGAACGGCTGCCGGAAGATGTCGTCTGTCTTGGTCGCCAGGTTTTCAAACCCCTGCGTCACCGGCAGATTCGCCTTTCGCCATGCCGCATTGCCGCCATTCAGAATGCTCACCGGCTTGCCGGAGACCGCCGCCAGGTCGCGCGCGGTGAGCGCAACCAGCGCGGCACTGTCGCCGGTCACCACAAAGCTGGACGACGCCGGAATCTTCTTCAGGCATTCGTCCAAACGCGAGCGGATGGCGAACCACGCGCCCGGGATGTGCCCTTTCTTGTACGCGAGATTGTCGGCGACGTCGATGACCGTCGTCTTCTTGGCTTGCAGCTCCCCATTCAACTCGGCGGGCTCGATGCGCGGCAGCTTGACTTGCTCGACTCCCGGCACGACGGGCTTGTACTCACCCGCGACCAGGCCCGTGCTTTCGAACGGATTCGCCAGCACATAGGTTTCCGGCCAGTCTGCCTGCACCATCCAGGAAGCCGTCATCAGCGCCCGGACCATGTAGTTATCAACCAGCACCACCCTCGCGTGACGGGTCGCGGCGTATTTGTCCATGCCCTGGACGAGCTGTACGCCCCAGCCGTAGGTGGAGTCCGGACGATGTCCGGCCCGGTACTCATCGGGCGTGCGCAGATCGATGATGTACAGGCTGCGGTTCTTGTCCGCCTTGAAGGCATCCAGTTGCTTGGCATCGATGGTCTTGACGTCGAACCGGTCCGCAACTTTCTGTGCGGTTTTCAGCGCCTTGTCGAGATTTACTCCCCACGGCTCCGGCGCGTGCCTGGTGGAACCGTGCTCGAGCTCGAACCCGGCCATCTGCCAGGCCATCGTACCGCCGCGCATGGCAACCACTTTGTTGGGGATGCCCGCGTTGCGCAACGTCTGCGCCCCGATCAGGCTGCGGGTGCGCCCGGCGCAATTGATCACGATCATGGCGTCGGGACTGACCCCAAGCTGATAGAACCGATACACCAGTTCGGAAACCGGCACATTGATCGAGCCCGGTATGTTCATGTTGAAGTACTCGTTTGCCGGCCGGGTATCCAGGATCAGCACGTTCTCGCCCGCGGCGATGTGTTTGTGCACTTCTTCCGGCGTCATCGTCGGCGTTTTATAAGTGACGGTGATCCACTCGCCGAACGCTTTGCCGGCCACGCTCATGCCGGAGAAGACTACGTAGCCGGCCTTCTCCCACGCCGGGTATCCGCCGTCGAGAATGGCGACATCGGTGTATCCCCATTCCTGCAGTTTGGCGGCAGCTTGCTGGGAGATGCCCTCCCCGCCATCGGTCAGGACGATGCGGGTAGATTTGCGAGGCACCATTCTGAAAATGTTGAGCTCCAGCTTGCTCAAAGGAAGGTTGACGGCGTGCAGGAGATGCGCTTCTCCGAATACCCCTTCCTCGCGCGGATCTACGATCGCGATTTCCTTCCCGTCATTCTCCATCGTCTTCAGCGCGGTGGCAGTAACTTTGGCAAAGTTGTCGGCTGCCATTGCGGTTATTGCGGTCAATAAGCCAAGTACGATCAGGGCGATCAGCCAACTCCGTTTCTTCATGAGTTCCTTTCTCTGTCTGGCGGTGTGAACCATCGCTGGTTATAAAAAGGGTAGGAATAAGAATCTGCTTTTTCTAGACTCTGGACCGCTCGAATTGTACTGCTCGTGAATGGTGGTGCAAGGCCGGAACCGCTCTTCGAACGAAAGGCGGAGGGATGCCGTGCCATTTTGGGCTGCACCGCATGATTGCGATCGTACCGATCGATCTCTCCCACACTTCGCCCTCCTAACTAATCCATCTAGTCGAGTCGATTTCGGACACCAGGCCAGCGTCGGAAGTGAGTCGTGAGGCCTGGAAGCAACCTTCAGGGAGGAGCTAAAAGAGAACTGAAACGGCCGATCCTGGTCTGGTGACTTCGAATCATCGTTGGGGGTTCATGCCGACGCGGGTGGGGCCAGGGCGGGCAGGGGATTCGGCGAGTTGGGGAAGAGAGCGTTTTTCGAATTCGCGCAGCCAGCTTTCCAGGTCGGCGAGGGCGCGTTCGCACTGCCGGCGATGGCGGACTGCGCGGTCCCGAATCTTCTTCTCGCTATTCAGCGGCGGCAATAAATCAAACGTAATGTTGGCGGGCTGGAAATCGCGCGCGTCGCTCTGCGTGATGTAGTGGACCAGCGATCCGAAGGCGGTGGCGCGCGGAGCGGGCAGCGGTTGGGCGCCGTGCACCAGGGCGGCGGCGTGCAGCCCGGCGAGCAGCCCGGTGGCGATGGACTCGACATAGCCTTCCACGCCTGAAATCTGCCCCGCGAACAGCACGCGCGGGTGCGCCTTCATCTGCAGCGTGGGCGTGAGCAGCGCGGGCGCGTTGATGTAGGTGTTGCGATGGATCTGGCCGTAGCGCAGGAAACGGGCGTTTTCCAGACCGGGGATAAGGCGGAAGACGCGGTCCTGCTCGGGGAAGCGCAGGTGATTCTGGAAGCCGACGATGTTGTAGGAATCGGCGCGCAGGTTCTCCTGGCGCAACTGCACCACGGCGAAGGAGCGCTGCCCGGTGCGCGGGTCGACCAGGCCGACGGGTTTCATCGGCCCGAAGCGCAGCGTGTCGCGGCCGCGGCGCGCGATTTCCTCGATCGGCAAACAGCTCTCGAAATAATTCAGATTCTCCCAGTCGTGGCCTTCGACGGATTGCGCGGCCAGGAGCGCGTCATAGAAGCGGTCATACTCCGCGCGCGACATCGGGCAGTTGATGTAGTCGGCGGAGCCCTTGCCGTAGCGCGCCGCCAGGTAGACGCGCGTGCGGTCGATGGATTCGGCATCCACGATCGGGCTGATGGAATCGTAGAAGAACAGGTGATCGCTGCCGCTGAGGCGAGCGATGTCCGTCGCGAGCGCATTGGAAGTCAACGGCCCGGTGGCGACGATGGTGCAACCGGCGTTTTCGTCAATGTGCGTGACCTCTTCGCGAACGACCTTGATGTGCGGGTGGTGGGAGACGGCCTCGGTGACCTGGGCAGCGAAGGTGGCGCGGTCCACGGCGAGGGCGTGCCCGGCCGGGACGGCAGTCTCGCGCGCGATCTCCAGCAGCAGCGAGTCGGCGCGGCGCATTTCTTCCTTGAGCAGCCAGGGGGCGGTAAATTCCGAGTTCGACTTGAGCGAGTTGGAGCAGACGAGCTCGGCGAAGTCGGACGTCTGGTGCGCCGGGGTGGAGCGCCGCGGGCGCATCTCGCAAAGTTCGACCGGGATGCCGCGGCGGGCACACTGCCACGCGGCCTCGCATCCCGCCAGACCCGCGCCGATGATTCGAACTGCAGTTTCGAGTTTCAAGTTTCTAGTTTCTAGTTGCCAGATCCAGCGCGGCGAGCCGCGCCAGCGCTTCGCCGTCGACGCGCATGGTGAGCCACTCGGTCATCCTTTTCGCGCCGAGGACTTCGTAGAATTCAATGGACGGTTGGTTCCAGTCGAGCACCTGCCACTGAAAGCGGCCGCAGTTTTCGCTGACCGCGATTTTTGCCAGATGCACCAGCAGCGCCTTGCCGATGCCCCGGCCGCGAAACGCCGGCCGTACGAACAAATCTTCCAGGTACAGCCCCGGACGTCCCTGCCAGGTGGAGTAGTTGTAGAAGAAGAGCGCGAATCCGGCGGGTTGGCGCTGCCAGTCGGCGACGAGGACGCGGAATTTCGGCGCCGGGCCCCAGCCGTCGCGCAGTAAATCCTCGGGACGGGCGATGGCCTGCTCGGGCGCGCGCTCGTATGCGGCCAGTTCGCGAATGAATTCGAGGACCAGAGGAATGTCCTCCGGAGTGGCCGGACGGATGCAGAGCATGGCGGTATTATACGGAGGCTTCAGGCTTCAGGCTGCAGGCTATTGCGAGGTGCACTATGGCTCGGATCTCCCTCATTGAACCGCGGAATGCTTCCACCGAAGTACAGCAGATATACGAGCACCGCTTGCGCGGCAAGCCGGGAAACGTGCACAAGGCGATGGCGCACGTGCCGCCGGCGCTGACGGCGTTCCTGGCGTTTTACGCGAGCGTCGGCAAGACCATTCCGCCGCGGTTGTACGAGTTGGTGTACATCCACGTCTCGACGCTCAACCGGTGTAATTATTGAATGCAGCACCATCTCGCTTCGTCGAAGCGAGCCGGATTGACGCCGGACGACTGGCGCGCGCTGAAGAACCGCGATTTCGCGCGATTCGCCGACAACGAGAAGGCGGCGCTGAACTACGCCGAGAAGCTGACGCGTGAGCCGTGGACCGTCACCGATGGTGACCTCGCCGGGCTGCAACAGCATTTCTCCGATGCGCAGATCGCGGATTTGCATTTGCTGATCGGCGAGATCAACCTGACGAACCGGTTCACCGACCCGCTGGGGCTGGAGTTGGAGATGCCGGAAGAGAAGATTTGAGAACTTCAAAGGTTGAAGATTCTGGACTTACAGCGTTCTCTGAGTTGGCGTAGCCGCAAAGAGATAACCCAAGATCCTTCGACTCGGGTTTCCCGCGCATGACCACCCCAGCAGGCGAAAGGCAGGCGTGCTGGGGACCCCGGTAAAAGCGCGCGGGAGCCCTCCCTCGCTCTGGATGACATTAGGGAGAGCCTTCAATTCGGCGGGCTGCCCCCGGCTCGTTTGTCGAGTTCCTGGACCAGCAGGGCGGTGAGCCGTTCGCGCTCCGGGCCGGTCAACTCGCGCTCTAACTCCTTGAGGGCGAGCCCGATTACGTCATAATGATGCAAGCCGGCGTAGCGCGGATCGTTGGTGAGTTGCAGCCACAAGTTGTGCAGGAGCGCCAGGTCTTCATCGCGCAGGCGCGGGGTGTGCGGGCCTAACAGGTACTCCTTGCGGCTGCCGTCAGGCGCAATGATTTCCAGCGTTACCCGCGGCTTGGGCTCGGGCAGGCGCTCCCAGGCGTCGCCAATCAACTTGGCCTGCTCGTCGGATGTCAACTTGGTGGAGAGGCCGCAAACGATCTTCGCCGAGTCCAGCCGCTGCGCCGTCAGCATGATGGTGTCGAACACATCGGTGCCGGGAACGACCAGCAGCGACACCGGTTTCCCCTCTTTTTCCGCCACCGCCACCACGCGCGAAAACAGTTCCTGCTCGTAGGTATCGAAAATTTCCTTGGCTTCGTACATGCGGTTGCCGCTGAAAGAATGCTCGCGCGGGGAGAGGCGCGCGGTCATGACCACCACGTCCTGCTTGTTGCATTCGGTGCGATGGAGGATGTCGCGCAGGTAGTAGAGGCTGGGATCGCGCACCGGAACAAGGACGTTGCCGGGACGGGCGCGCACCTGTTGGTTGTCGAGTTCGGGGTCGGCGAAGACGCGGAACTGCTCCAGCGCGGCGTGCTTGCCGTGTTGCTGGCGGAGCGTGTAACGCTCGCTGAAGGTGAAAATGCCGAAGAACACCAGCGAGAAAGCGACCCCGGCAATGGTCGCCTCCTGCTTGGTGAACAGATTCACGATGGCAGTGGCAAACAGCACCAGGCCAATGACGACCAACCCGACTGGAACTTCTCTGCCGCCAAGGCGGAGATTCCCCGGCACCTTGAACTCGCGAGCTTCCGGTTGGGTATAGCGCAGCCGCAGCACGGCAAGAGAATTGAAGGAGAAGCTCCAGATGACGCCGAAGGCGTACAAGGCCGCCAACAGATACACGTTGCCGCGGCTGGCGACGATGGTAAAGATCTGCAGGCCGACGATCAGGTTGATAATCCGAAAGCTGGTGCCGTAGCGTCTTTGCGGCCGCTGAAACCAGGGCGTGAGGACGCCGTCTTCGGCGATCCGGTTGAGTACGCCGTTGGCGCCGACGATCGAAGTATTCAGGGCTCCGGCGAGGATCAGAACGCCGACCAGGACGACGAAGCCGTGGAAGATCAGCTTGGGCAATTCCGGCCCGGCGAGATAAATGGCAATGCCGCCGATGAGGTTGGCGAAGTAATCGGGCCGAACGCGGTCGGGGATAATCATCACCGCGAAGAACGAAACCAGTCCGGTGAACAGGAGGCTGTAAAGGAAAATGACCAGCCCGGCGCGTTCCAGGTTCTTCAGTTTGGGACTTTCGATTTCGCGGTTAACCTGAGCCAGCGTCTCTTCGCCGCTCATGGCGAGCACGGAGTGTCCGAAGCCGACCAGCACGATGAGCCAGGTCAGGCGCTGCGCCCAGGTGCCGGTGAGCCAGCCCCATGCTTCCTTGTCCATCTTGAAATTGCTATGCGAAGGCAGGGGCGGCAGGTGTGCGCCTCGGATGACAATCGTCACCAGGGACCACACGATCAGGATCACTACCATGACGGTGGTGATCTTCATGATCTGCATCGCCTTTTCGCTGGATTCGTGCATGCCCTGGATGTTTTTCCACCAGAAATACACGCACACCAGGACGGCGAAGGCGGCCGCGAAGTAGTTCTCGTTGAACTTGGCCGGGTGGCCGGCGTAGGTGCTGATGTCCTCGATGAAGCCGCCGAGATACTGCCCGGCGGACACGGCGCTGATGGGGCCGGTCAGGATGTAGTCGAACAGGAGCGCGGATACCGACAGCTTGGCCAGCGGTGCGCCCAGCGACCGCTTGACCACCCGGTACACGCCGCCACGCACAAACATGGCGCTGGACTCGATATAGACCGCGCGCACGGCGTAACTAAACAGCATCACCGCCAGGATGAACCAGGGCGCGCTCCTGCCGATCACCTTCTCGGCGTCGCCGCCTACGTAGTACGCCGACGAGGCCAGGTCGGCCAGCACCACCGCCGCCACCCGCCAGAAACTGATGAAACTCAGCATCACCGTGGTGGCGATGAACACCGGGATCGCCGGGCGTTTCAGGTTCGGGTTCTCGGCTACGGACATGGAATCGGTCAGTTGGATGTTCCGCGACAGTCGCTGGGTTTAAGAGTTCTGAGCTTCCGCATTCTGCAACTTGCTACTCACAACGCGCAAACCGGCAACCATCGCTTCAGCTTCCTCCCAGCGGACCATAAGTCCGTGGGCTATCTTCCTCGATTTCCACGAGCATGGAGCAAGCATTAGCAATCAAAATAACGATTGAGGGAAACGGGAAGAGAGTGGCGAGTGTCGCGCATTCCATCAGAAGTATACTCATTCTAAATTGAGCGACCCCAGCCACTAGCCAGCAGCTACCACATAGGTCCGCGTGATCCGGTCGTGCCAGCACAGCGTGTCCTCATCGAGCAGCGCCCAGACCAGGCCCAGGCCCAGCGACAGGGTTGCCAGCACCATGGCGAGAGCACGGCCGCGGCGGGTGCGGCGGCGCGCACGGACGCCGTCGAAGGTGATCAGTTCCAGGCGCGCCACCTTCATGCCTGGGGTGGTTCCGGCGTAGACCAGGAACATGTATTCGTAGATCGCCCAGAGCAGGCAAGGCGCGGCGAGGGCAACCAGGAAACCGGTTTTGGCCTGCGGCATGGGCACGCCCGCTTTCAGCGTGATCATGACGAATACCGCCGCCCCCACCAGCGCGATGAGTGCGTCCACCATCCCGGCAAAGACGCGCTGCGACATGGGCGCGACCTGCAGCGGAAGCTCGAATTCCATCGCCGGGCGCTGCTCTGCCTCGGGCGCCACGTTGATGTCGGCCAGCGGCGCCGTGGTTTCCACTTCCTCGGAAACCTCCAGGATGCGCGGCCGGTCGATAATCGTTTCGGCCAGTTCCTCAGTGCAAGGCGGCATCACCGGCAGCGGCGCCAGGCGGGGAAACTCGATGATCTTGGGGGCCTGCGGCTCCTCGAATTGGTACCGCTGCTCGGGTTGCGGTTCTGGGACAAAGTCCTCGACGATTTCCGCTCGCGGCTGGTGACTCGGGACTTCGAGCTCTTCTTCCCGGCTAGCCGACAGATTTCCGCTGGTGATCTCGCGGTTGACGGCGCGTTCGAAATCCAGCGGCAGCGACCGCTCGCGCAGCGGACGCCGCCGGCGCGCGCGGTAGCTTTCTAACCGCGACGCCACTTCCCGCTTCCAGATTGCCCCGTCGTCCATTCCCGAATGTCCCCCCTGCGGTTCCGATCTCACCGGCTCAGTGTGCCACATCCGCCCCCCTGCGGCGGGTGTGGGATACGCTGCCGCCATGGCCGCCACTCGTCGCCTCGGCGGCTCCTGCCGCTCATCGCGCGCGCTCCCCCCGGGCGCACGCCGGCTTTCAACCTCCATCTCAGCGCCCTCCAGGCTGGCGGCGAAACGCTCTTCGCTTGAATCGTATTCATCGGGATCAATGAGGGAGGAAGTCGCGCCCGCGTAGGAACATGCGCACCGTTCGCCGCACTGGGGGCACGACATCGCCGGGTTGAAAACCGCCGAGAGCCGCGGAGTGCGCGCCACACAATCTTTTCTTCCGGCTGCTCGCGTGTTACCTTGCCTGTTCACCGCGAGACCGACGGCAGATGACACTCCGCTCTCGATTCCTTACCACGGCGCTGCTGCTTTGTCATCTGTTGCTGCTTCCGCGGTTAGTAACCAGCGAGGCGCTGGCCGGGGCCGTTAGCTCTCAGGCGTCGGCTGTCGGGGAACCGCAACCGCAAACTTCGCAAGAGCCGTCGACCGCCGACCGTCGACCGTCGACCGCAAAGCCCCATCTCGCCACACCCAACGAACCGGGCGAAGAAATCACCATCCAGGCGCTGCAGCAGGAAAAAGTGGGTGACATGTACTACCTGCGCGGCGAGGTCGAAATCCGTTTTCGGTGCTTCGTGCTGCGCGCCGACGAGATCACGTATAACGCCGCCAGCGGAGAGCTCACCGCCGAGGGGCATCTGGTGTTCGACGGCGGGCCGCACGATGAGCACTTGGAAGCCGACCACGGCGCCTACAACGTCCGCACCGACAGCGGCAAGTTCTACGAGGTGCGCGGCACCACCGGCGCGCGCTTCCGCGGGCGGCAGGTGCTGCTGACCTCGTCGAACCCGTTTTTCTTCAGCGGAGCGCTGGTGGAGAAGGACGGTCCCGACCACTTTGTCGTGCACCACGGCGTGGTCACCTCGTGCGAGCTGCCGCACCCCAAGTGGACCTTCGAAGCGCAGCGGATCACGGTGGACGTGGGTGAGGAAGCGCGCATGTACCACAGCACCTTCCGGCTGGGCGGCGTCCCGATTTTTTACTTTCCCTACGTGCGGCATCCGGTGGACAAGCTCGGGCGCCAGACCGGGTTTCTTATCCCCACCATCGGCCAGTCGTCGAGCAAGGGCACGATCCTGGGCGACGCGATCTACTGGGCCATTAGCCCGAGCATGGATGCGACCCTCGGCGCCGAATATTATTCGCACCGCGGTTGGGCGCAACACGGCGCCTTTCGCGCCCGGCCGAGCGACACCTCGTATTTCAACCTCAACTATTTCGGCGTGCTCGACCGCGGCATTGGCTCGCCCAAGGTGGACCAGGGCGGCGAGGACATTCGCGCCAACGGGGAAGTCCGGCTGCCGCACGGCTTCCGCGCCGTGGCCGACATCGATTACCTGAGCTCGTTCGTCTTCCGGCTGGGCTTCGCCGAGACCTTCACCCTGGCGGTGAATTCCGAAGTGCGCTCCAACGCGTTCGTCTCCCATGCATACCAGGGTTATTTCTTCAACCTCGCCGCCTCGCGCTACCAGAACTTCCAGAGCACCACGCGGGGCGACCTGGTCACCATCCTGCATGCGCCGTCGCTCGATCTGGGTAGCGTGGACCACCCGCTCGGGCGCTCGCCGTTTTACTGGTCGTACGACGCGGCGGTGCAGGGCGTGTCGCGGCGCGAGCCGCAGTTCGTGACCGCGCCGCTGGTCGGCCGCCTGGACGTGGAGCCGCGACTGTCGCTGCCGCTGAACCGCGCCGGATGGAGTTTCCGCCCCGAGGTCGCGCTGCGCGACACCTACTACACGCAGCGGCTGGCGACCACCGGCGTGCCGCAGAGCGGCATCGGCGCGCTGATTGACCGTTCGCTCAACCGGCGCGCGCTGGAAATCACGGCAGAGCTGCGGCCGCCGTCGCTATCGCGCATCTTCGAAAAAAAGGTAAAGGACCACATCCTCAAGCACACCATCGAGCCGCGCGTCATCTATCGCTACGTGGCCGGCGTGGACAATTTTCCGGCGATCATCCGCTTCGACGCGCGCGACATCCTCAGCAACACCAGCGAGCTCGAATTCGGCATGATTCACCGCCTCTACGCCAAGGGGACGAAATCCACCGAGTGCGTCAACCGGCCGGAGCAACCGCCCGAGGAGGCGCCGCCGTCCGTGCCGCTGCCGGCGGCGCCGGAGGTAGCGCCGCGCAAGGGCAAAGTGGTTCCAGTAACCGGCTGCCAGCCGGGCCCGCCGGCGTCGCGCGAAATCCTGAGCTGGGAGATCGCGCAGAAATATTTTTTCGATACCAACTTCGACGACGCGCTCGTTCCCGGCCGCCGCAACGTGTTCACCACCACCGCCGAATTCAGCGGCATCGCCTTCCTCACCGACCCGCGCCGCTTTTCCCCGATCATCTCTCGCCTGCGCGCTTTTCCGGGGCACCGCACCGAGGTGGAGTGGAAGCTCGACTACGACACGAAAAAAGGCCTGATCAACGCCAGCACCGCGCTGGTGTCGCACCGCTTTGGCGACTTTTTCGTCGCGGGCAGCCACGCCTTTCTCAACGTGCCCGGCGAAATTTTCGTGTCCACGCCGGTGCCGGGCCCGAGCCAGTTCAACCAGTTTCGCTGGCTGGTGGGCTACGGCCATCCCAACAAGCGCGGCGTCAGCGCCGCCGCCAACGTGGGCTTCGACATCAATTCCGGCTTCCTGCAGTACTCCGCGTTCCAGACCAGCTACAACTGGGACTGCTGCGGCGTGAGCTTCGAATACCGGCGCTTCGCCCTGGGCTCGGTGCGCAACGAGAACCAGTTCCGCTTCGCGCTTTCGCTGACCAACGTGGGGACGTTCGGCACGCTGCGGAGGCAGGAACGGCTGTTCTAGGCCACGCAGAAAAAACCATCGGCGGCGTGGCCGCGCACATCCGTTGAGATCGGCATATCGGATCATAATAATATCGTGTGACGATATTTCTTTTTTCCGCGCCAAACGCTCCGCAATCGCGCTACAATGAAAGTATGGCCAGAGGTTGGGAGTCAAAATCAGTGGAAGCGCAAATCGAATCCAAGACCGATTTTCCCGCACAGCCCGTGAAGACCCGCACATCCGATCAAGTCCAGCAAATCATCGAGAAGAAGACCCTGGAGCTGGCGCGCGCCAAAGTCGCGCACGAGCTGGCATCGAGCCAGAACCCGCGCTACGCGCAAATGCTCCGGCAGTCTCTCTCGGACCTGGACAAGAAAATCGCGGCCATCGATTAGCTTGAGGTGGTTAGCGTGCGTGAGCAGAGCGGGAGCACGCTGCCGAAATCCCGAAGCGCGGCTGAGGGACCTTATTCGATGGTAACTACGCCAGCCTTCTCTCCAGCAGGTCGGCGCCTTCGTCGCCGCCGCGGTAGCGCACGGTGACGCGTCCCCCGACCGGGAACTGATCGCGCACGTCGCCCTTGAACACCAGCATGCGCGGGCCGGCGCCGTCGCGCAGGGTCACGACGCAGCGGTTCGAGCGCCCGATCCCCGACTCGTAATAGGCCACGTTCTCCACCACCCCCGATTCCCTGACTTCGCCGGTGGGCATCACCACGTAGGCGCTGCCGGCGCCGACGGCCACCATCCCACGCTCAGCTCTCTTCCCCAGCAACGGAATCGGCAATCCGCGATCGCGCAGTTCCCGCAGCACGTTGATGCCAAAGATCCCCGAGATCGTCAGCAGGATCAGCGACATGAAAAGATTGTCAACCGTGAGTTCCGGATTGATCCAGATCAACGCCATGATGCCGAGCAGCGGCAAAGTGGCCAGAATCATTGACACCAACAGCAGCATTTACCCCACCCCCAGAAGTTCTTCCATGCCATTCTCGTCGATCACATTTACCCCGAGTTCGCGTGCTTTGTCCAGCTTGGAACCCGGTTCCGCGCCCGCCACCACGTAATCGGTCTTCTTGCTCACCGATCCGACTACCTTGCCGCCGGCATCCTCAATCAGCTTTTTGGCCTCGTCGCGCGTGTATTTCTCCATGGCGCCGGTGAGCACGAACGTCTTGCCCGCGAGCCTGGTGCCGCGCTCTTTCCTCTTGCCCTTAAACTGCAGGCCGGCCTTGCGCAGCCGTTCGACGAGCTCGCGATTTTTCGGTTCGACAAAAAATTCGCGGATGCTGGCCGCGATGCGCGGTCCGACCTCCTCCACCTGTTCCAGCTTTTCAATGGCGGCGGCCTCCTCGGGCAGCGTGGCTGCCTCGATTAGATCGTCCAACGAGCCAAAATGCTGCACCAGAAATTCGGCTGTCCGTTCGCCGACAAAGCGGATGCCCAGCCCGTAGATCACGCGCTCCAGCGGCAGCTTCTTCGATCCCTCGATCTCGTTGAGCACGTTCCGCGCCGACTTGTCGCCCATGCGCTCCAGGCTGAGGAGCTTGTCCTTGTTGAGGTCGTAGATGTCGGCAACGCTGCGCACCAGGCCGCGCTCCACCAGTTGATTGACCAACGCGTCGCCCATGCCCTCGATGTTCATCACCCCGCGCGAGGCGAAATGCAAAATGCTCTCGCGCAACTTGGCCGGACAGTTGGCGTTGACGCAGCGATGATCGGCTTCGCCCTCCACCCGCACCACGTGCCCGCCGCATTCCGGGCAGCGCTCCGGCATGTGGAATGCTTCTTCCGTCTTGCCGTGTTCGACTACCTCGACGATTTTCGGAATCACGTCGCCGCCGCGCTCCACCTGCACCGTGTCGCCGACGTGCACCCCGAGCCGTTCGATCTCATCCATGTTGTGTAGCGTGGCACGGCTGACGGTGGTGCCCCCGATCGGCACCGGCTTCAGCCACGCCACCGGGGTCAGCTTGCCGGTGCGGCCGACCTGCACCTTGATGTCTTCGATTATCGTGACCCCGGCGCGCGCCGCGTATTTATAGGCGATGGCCCAGCGCGGCGCCTTGCCGGTGAAGCCGAGCTCGTTCCACAAAGCCAGCCGGTTCACCTTCACCACGATGCCGTCTATTTCGTAGGGTAGCGACTCGCGCTTCTCTTCCCACTCGCGAATGAACTCCCAGACATCGTCAATGTTTTTCGCGAATCGCCGATGGGGGTTGACCTTGAAGCCGGCGGCGCTCAAGGCTTCCAGGTTTTCCCACTGCTCCTTGCCGTGCACGCGCCCGTTGACCAGCAGGAAGTAGGCGTGGAAATCGAGGCGGCGCAGCGCCGTGATGTTGGGATCGAGCACGCGCACCGCGCCCGCCCCGGCATTGCGTGGATTGGCGAATCTGGGAAGCCCCTGGCGCTCGCGCTCTTCGTTCATGCGCTCGAACGCCTTGTGCGGCATGATAACCTCGCCGCGTACCTCGAATTCCGCCGGGAGACGCGCCTTCTTGATGTCGGCGACGAGCGGCACGGAGCGGATGGTCCGCACGTTTTCGGTGACGTCTTCGCCGGTGGAGCCGTCGCCGCGGGTGATGCCGCGCACGAAGCGGCCGCCCTGGTAGCGCAAGGCCATCGAGAGCCCGTCCATCTTCAGCTCGCACACATACTCGACGCTCTTCTGCCCCGTCAGCTCATTGACGCGCCGCTCCCAGTCGCGCAGTTCCTGCTCGTTGTAGGCGTTGTCCAGCGAGAGCATCTGCGAGGAGTGAGCTACCTTGACGAAGCCCTCGCGCGGCTTGCCGCCCACCCGCTGTGTCGGCGAATCGGGCGCGATCAGCTCCGGGTGCTCCGCCTCCAGCTTTTTCAGTTCGTTGACCAGCCGGTCGAATTCGGCGTCGCCGATCTCGGGATCGTCGAGCACATAGTAGCGGTGCTCGTGGTAGCGAATCTTCTCGCGCAGCGCTTCGATCTTGTTCTGCACATTTTTGGCGGCAGCGGCCATAGCTGAATTATAAAGATCGACCTTGCCTTTCGGGTTGGAGCGCGCCCGCCCCCGAGCGCGTGACCCAAATCGGAAATCGTCGTTCGGCAATCCGGGCAATGGCCTTTGCTGTTTTCGTCCCTGCGCGCTATATTTCCGCGCACCCTATTTACCGTTTTCAGGAGGACCGCATGAGATTGGCTCGTCTGTTATTAGTGCTCTGCTGCGCCGTTTCCCTCATCGCCGTCGCGCAAGAAAAGAAGCCGGCCGCCCCGGACAAGGGCAAACCTGCCGCAGCCGACAAACAGAAAAAGACCGCCAAGCCGCCTGCCGCAATGCCCGCGATGAAGCCATCGCCGGAAATCCAGAAGATGGCCAAATCGCTGGTTGGCAACTACACAACTAAGGAAACCCACGATCCCGGCCCGTTCATGCCCACCGGCGGTACCGGAGTTGGTGAGGCGAAATTCACCCTCGGCCCGGGTGGCAATTCCATCATCGAAAGCTATCAATCCAAGAGCGGCCCGATGGGCAGCAGGTTCCGCGGGCACGGCGTGGTTTGGTACGACGCCAAGGCCGGTGGCTACCGCTCCGTCTGGTGCGACAGCATGTCGCCCATGTGCGAAGTCGGCGGTGTCAGCAAGTGGGACGGCGACAAGCTCACGGGCACAACCGACAGCGAGATGATGGGCAAGAAGGTGAGCTACCGCGAAACCATGAGCGGCTTCAGCCCGGAAGGCTTCAAGATGGACATGGAGATGTCCGTCGAGGGCAGCCCGATGAAGCACGTCATGACCATCGAGTACGCGCGCGTCGGCGCTGCGCCTGCCGCCGCGAAACCCGCAGCGGAAAAGAAATAGGTCGCGACAAGATTAACCACGGATTTGCACGGATGCACACGGATCATGCTGCTGCTTCCGATCCGCGTTAATCCGTGGCGATCCGTGGTTCCTTTTTTGCGCGGAGTACACTGAACGCCGCATGCGCCGCGCGCTGCTGCTCTACAACCCGGAATCCGGCCGGCGACGCGGGCGGCGCGCCGCCGACGTGCAAGCCGCTGCCGCCGCCCTCAAGGCTGCAGGGGTGGAACCGATGCTGGAGCCGACGCGCGCGCCGGGCAGCGCCGCCCAACAAACGCGCGCCGCCATCGAACGGGGCTGCGATGGCGTGATCGTCTGCGGCGGCGACGGCAGCGTGCACGACGTCCTGCCCGCAGTGGTTGGAACTCAGGTTAGACCATATGGAATCCATCGAGCGGCAGTTCCGGCAACAGGTACATCAGCACCAAGTCGCCTAATCCCCGCCCAACGTGGCGCGGCTCGCGCCGCCTACGGGTTTATACGCTTCAAAGTGTGGCGCGTGTAAGCGCCTTTTTTTATTTACGTTTAACATGAAAGGCCGGCC